>DATCTV010000034.1:0-300000 GCA_036567785.1 Desulfomonilia bacterium
GACCGGATGGTGGCTTTTCACGTCCAGCGGGGCGTGACTGTGCCGCTATCCGCTACGGAGTTCTATTCCGGTTTGGTCCAACGGCTCTCAGAACGAGACGGGATGTACTTCCTTCCCGAGCAGGTGGCCGAGTACGATAAAAAGCGCATAACCGTCCGGGAAGTTCTACAACTCCAGCTTTTCGTCACGGACGAGTCATCAGCCATCCAATGGCTCAAGCAGCAGATCGTTAAAAAGCCCCAGACCTTTCAGGAACTTCAGCCGCAGTTCATGCGAGAGACCCAAGGAGGTTGGCAGAAGTATGAGAAGCCGCTGGAGCTGTCGGAACTGTTGGAGCAGAACTTCCTCCGTTACGACGGCAAGGGGGAAGTGCCGAACCAAATTCACAGCTACCTCTCCACGAATTTCAAGGAGCTACGGAACCTGCCCAAGGACGACGAGAGCCTGCGCGCCAAGGGCAAAGACCGCTGGTATGTGCCCGACCCCAACAAGGCCGGCGACCTGGAGAAGCTGCGCGAGCGGTCTCTGCTCAAGGAGTTCGAAGACTATCGCACTTCAAGCCAGAAGCGCCTGAAGGTGTTCCGCCTCGAGGCGATCCGCGCAGGCTTCAAGAAGGCGTGGCAGGAGCGCGACTACGCCACGATCATCACCGTGGCCCGCAAGATTCCCGAGAACGTCCTCCAGGAAGACCCCAAGCTCCTCATGTGGTACGACCAGGCGTTGACACGAAGCGGAGAAGAATGATCCACGAAGGGCACGAAGGGGCACGAAGAATGACAGAGTTGATTTTGAAAGATGAAGTCTTTGCCATCGTGGGCGCGGCTATTGAGGTGCATCGGGAGCTTGGGCCGGGGTTTCTGGAGGCGGTTTATCAGGAAGCATTCGAGATGGAATTGCGAGATCGCGGCATTCCGTTCGAGGCACAGAAGCTGCTGAGGGTTTCTTACAAGGGCAAGATGCTGAACAAGGAATACTGCGCGGACCTGATCTGCTATGGGCAAATCATTGTCGAGCTTAAAGCGCTTGACCGGCTTTCGGGGAATGAAGAAGCGCAGATTCTCAATTATCTCAAGGCGACTGGATTGAGAGTCGGTGTCCTCATCAATTTTGGCAGTCACGGCAAGCTGGAATGGAAGCGATTTATCCACTAAGGACACGAAGATGCACGAAGAAAAAAAAGAAAACTTAGCGTCCCTTTGTGACCTTCGTGGATTGTGTTTTTCGTGGATGTATTCTCTTGATCATCAACAGCTCTGTCAGGTCATCGAAGCCCAGACGCTCTGGGGTGAGACGACCTGCCGCGTCTGGCTGCCCGGCCGCGACTCCGTGGTCCGCATCCCGGCTTCCAGGCTCAAGCCCCTGGAGAGCGCGGGCACCGGTTCGTCGGACGATATCGCCTACATCGCTGCTGCCGCGCGGGTAGCCGACGCCCTGACCCAGGACGTGCTGCTCGCGCCCATCGAGTCCTCCGTCATCCCGCTGCCGCACCAGATTCGTGCGCTATCCCGCGCCATCGCCTATGACCGGGTGCGCTACCTCCTGGCGGACGAGGTCGGCCTGGGCAAGACCATCGAGGCCGGGCTCATCATGCGGGAGCTCAAACTTCGCGGGCTGGTCAAGCGAACGCTGGTCATCGCCCCGAAGGGATTGGTGAGCCAGTGGGTGGCCGAAATGCGGGAGCACTTCAACGAGCATTTCCAGCTTGTTTTGCCGGATGATATCAGAACGCTCAGCCGCATTTCGGCAGTCGCGAGTTCTGAGTCGCGGGTCTCGGGTCAAGAAGACTCGCAACTCGTGACTCGCAACCCGTGGACCATGTTTTCCCAGGTGGTCGTGCCGATGGACTCGGTCAAGCCCCTGGACAAGCGCCGCGGATGGAGCGCAGCTCAGGTGAGCGAGCACAACCGCGAACGGTTCGAGGACCTGATCTCCGCCGGCTGGGACCTGGTCATCGTTGACGAAGCGCACCGTCTCGGTGGCAGCACCGAACAGGTGGCCCGTTTCAAGCTGGGCCAGGGACTCTCCGAGGCCGCCCCATATTTCCTGATGCTTTCGGCCACCCCGCACCAGGGTAAGACCGACGCCTTTCATCGGCTGGTTTCCCTGATCGACGCCCAGGAGTTCCCGGACATCAGCAGCGTCACCCGTGAGCGGGTCCAGCCTTATGTCATCCGTACCGAGAAGCGCCGCGCTATCGATGCCGATGGGAAGCCCCTGTTCAAACCGCGGCGCACGCAGCTTGCCCCGGTCTCCTGGGAAGAGCGGCACCGCAGTCAGCAACTCCTCTACGAGGCGGTCACCGAATACGTCCGCGAAGGCTACAACCAGGCCATGCGGGAGAAGCGGAGCTACATCGGCTTTCTGATGATCCTGATGCAGCGCCTAGTGGTCTCCAGCACAAGCGCCATCCGCACTACGCTTGAAAGGCGGCTTGAGGTTTTAACCACAAAGGACACGAAGGAACACCAAGAAGAATTATTTCCCGCATTTCGTGATTCTTCGTGTGCTTCGTGGATTGAAGATTTCGAGGATTTGGATGGGCAGGAACAATTAGACGTTTTGCTTCGTGGAAAGATTCAGGCGCTCAAGAACGAACGCGCCGAGGTCAAGCTGTTGCTGGAGGCCGCGGCTCGCTGCGAGCAGATCGGACCGGATGCCAAGGCCGAGGCGCTACTCGACTGGCTCTACCGCCTCCAGTCCGAGGAGAGCGACCCGGAGCTCAAGGCGCTGGTGTTCACCGAGTTCGTTCCCACCCAGGAGATGTTGCGTCGGTTCCTGACTGAGCGCGGGTTTTCGGTCGTCTGCCTGAACGGCTCCATGGACATGGAAGAGCGTAAGCGGGTCCAGGAGGCATTCGCCAAGGATGTTCGTATTCTCATCTCCACCGACGCTGGCGGGGAGGGCTTGAACCTCCAGTTTTGCCACGTGGTGATCAACTACGACATCCCCTGGAACCCGATGCGTCTCGAACAGCGGATCGGCCGGGTGGACCGTATCGGTCAGGCCCATGCGGTGCGCGCGGTCAACTTCGTCTTCGAGGGCTCGGTCGAGCACCGGGTCCGTGAGGTCCTGGAGCAGAAGCTCGCCGTCATATTCGAGGAGTTCGGTATTGACAAGACCGGCGACGTCCTCGACTCAGCCCAGGCGGGCCACATGTTCGACGAGATGTATGTCGAGGCGATCCTCAATCCCGAAAAAGTGGAGGAATCCGTAGAGAGCGTGGTTGCCCGCCTGCAGGAGCAGGCTCGCGAGGCGCGCACGACCGCATCCGTGCTCGGCGCGACCGAGGACCTGGAGCCTGGCGAAGCCCAGCGGCTGCTGACCCACCCCTTGCCCCATTGGGTCGAGCGCATGACCGTGAGCTACCTAAAGGCGCACGGCGGCCAGGCCGAGAGGAGAAGCCAGAGCTGGAACCTCACCTGGCCCGACGGCGAAACCTACGAAAACGTGGTCTTCACCGGCAAGGAAGCCGAGAGGCTTCCGGCTGCCCGGCATCTTACCCTTGAAGAGCCGAAAGTCCGCGG
This sequence comes from Desulfomonilia bacterium, assembly GCA_036567785.1. NCBI lineage: Bacteria > Pseudomonadati > Thermodesulfobacteriota > Desulfomonilia > Desulfomonilia bacterium. The sequence continues at coordinate 3,525 of DATCTV010000034.1, forward strand.
ACTGGCCATGCGGCTCCCACGTTTTGCGCCTGGCCAGCCGGTCCCCATCGTGTCGATCCCAGGTCTCTCCGAAGAAGTTCAGGGCATCTGGTCCTTGTGGCGGATCGCGATTGCCACCATGGAGTGGAACCGTCGACGGATCATGCCTCTCTTCCTGGCCGACAACGGCATGGTCTACATGCCGGCAGCCAGACACGTATGGGACCAGCTCCTCGCGGCAAGCACAAAGGTCCGGTCCGTTCTTGACGCCGAGGTCTCCCAAGCCGCTTTCGCAAAGCTGCAAAGCGCCGCAGAGGAGCACGGGAAGCCAATCTACGAAGCACTCGTGCAAGAGCACCGGGGCCGCATCGCACGCGAGCGCGAGAAGGCCGACTACGCCTTTGCCGCGCGCCGCAAGACCGTCGAGCGGATCGGCCTGCCCCAGGTCCGCAACTATCGCCTGAACCTCCTCTCGCAGGAGGAGCGGAGCTTCCAGGAGCAGCTCGATCAGAAGGCTCATGCCTATCCCGAAATGGTGCCGCTGCTTGTGATTCGGGTGGAGGGCGGTGGACATGAGTAGCTGGCGCGATCAAATACTGAAGGAATTCACCCCGAAGGTCGCCCGACTCACCCTGGTGGCCGATCCGGACGGACTTCTCCTCGAAGAAGGGATTCTCGAAGGTGTCCGCGAGCGTGGATTCGAGCTGATCCCGTTTGAAGACCATATCGCGTTCCGTTACGCCTACGAGTCGAAGTTTCGCTCCCGCTGGGACCGCGGCGAGCACACGGACCTTGTCGTCGTGTTGCGCTCGCAAGCAAGCGACCTCAGTGGGTTGCCCTATGATCTCCTCCAGGCCGGTCGCAGACTCTCCTTCAACCTCGGCGACATCTTCCCGAACCTCAGCTACCCGGTCGTGACTGCCCTGGACCGCGGGGACCTCGATGCCTTGTATGAGGCGCAGAAGAGACATGCACCCGGCCAGTTGGGCGACAACGCCACCAAGGAGTTCGTCCTCCGGCACGTCTTTGAAATCGCGCCCGAGCTGGTCAAACAGCCATCCGACCTCCTGCGGGTGCTGCTGCGCCGTCACTACCGCGGCCAAAGAATCCCGGCTGACCTTGACAACCGGTTCATCCAGCTCTTGCGCCAGAACAACATCTTCGACGACTGGCCGCTTGAGACGCTGGTTTCGGACCGGGAGGCGTTCTTCGCATTCCTCCAGGAGCGCTGGCCGATCTTCCTCGACCGTGAGGCAGCCAGAGGGACGTCCGGCGTTCGTGAGGATGAGAAGCCCTACGGTCTGTCCATTGAGGGACCGGTCGAACTGCCCTTCGACCACCATGACATCCGGGTCTACATCGACAACCTGTTCGTGGAGGGGGTACTGCACTCAGTTCCACACGAGCACGCGGACACCTTGTCCAAGACCTGGGTAGGTATCGGCGTTCGAACCGCTCCCATGGAGGACAGATCCCGTCGCCTGAGCAAGCTCATCGATAGCCTGGAGGCATCCATTCCGGCCGAGGACGCGAAGCACACGGACTGGTTCCACTTTGCCCGCGGATGGGCGGAGACGATCCTGCTGGCGAACGATCAGGCCGAAGCGATTTCCGAACCGACGGATGAACGCATCAAGAACTTGCAGGCACAGGTGGATGCCGGTTTCGCAGCCTGGCTCTTCAAGCGGTATGCCGGGCTTGTCAACCTGCCACCGGTGCCTCCGGTCATGTTGCATCACCTCCCGCGATTTCTTGCCCGCCAAATGGGAGAAGACCGCAAATTCAAGATCGCACTGATCGTGGTGGACGGCCTTGCCATGGACCAATGGCTGGTAGTCCGGGATGCACTTGCCTCGCGTCAGCCCGGTTTTCGATTCCGGGAGCAGGCGGTCTTTGCCTGGATTCCCTCGCTCACATCTGTTTCGCGCCAAGCGACCTTCGCTGGCAAGGCTCCCATCTTTTTCCCGAACAGTATCCAGACCACGGACAGGGAGCCTGCTCTATGGGCGCAGTTCTGGGCGGATCAGGGTTTCGCGCCAAACGAGGTCGTCTACATCAAGGGGCTGGGCGACGGTAATCTGGAAACCGTTTCCGAAGCGCTTTCTCATCCCAGGGCAAGAGTCGCCGGGCTGGTCGTGGACAAGGTCGACAAGATCATGCACGGGATGGAAATGGGCACCGCCGGGATGCACAACCAGGTTTGCCAGTGGGCCAAGCAGCCGTACCTGAACACACTCCTCGATCTGCTCTTGGATCGGAGCTTCCGTGTCTATCTGACTTCTGATCATGGCAACCTCGAGGCGGAAGGTTGCGGTCGTCCATCCGAAGGGGCTGTGGCGGACCTGCGCGGCGAACGAGTCCGCATCTATCCAGACGCGGCCCTTCGCGGAAAAGTGAAAGAACGCTTTCCAGCCGCGTTGGAATGGGGAACCGTTGGTCTCCCGGAGGACTACCTCGCCCTGCTGGCCCCTGCTCGGCAGGCGTTTGTCCAGGAAAAGCAGCGCACCGTGAGCCACGGCGGCGTTTCAGTCGAGGAACTCATCGTCCCTCTGATCCAAATTGACAGGAGGGGCGAATGACCAGACGGACCGACCAGATCGGATTCAGTCAGCGGGTGCGTCTGGAATGGCTTGAGCAGACGGCCAACCTGGTCTTGGCAGGGAATGACAAGGCTGCGGTCAACGAAGCCTTGCAGGATTTGCTGAAGGACAAGGTGTCCGTAGGCGGACAGGCCGAGCGTGGCAATCGTGAGAAGATCATCACGATTCTCCTGAAGACGTGGCTGACGGTTCCGAGCGAACTCGAGTCGTTGCGCATCGAAGGACTGGAACTACTCAAACGTGTTCCTCGACGCGATCATCTGGCCATCCACTGGGGGATGGTCATGGCCGTCTACCCGTTCTGGTCGGGTGTAGCCACCCAGACCGGCCGTCTGCTGAGGCTTCAGGGCTCCGCTGCCGCGGCTCATGTCCAGCGCCGGGTTCGCGAGCAATACGGCGAGCGGGAAACTGTTTCCCGAGCGGCCCGCCGCGTGCTGCGTTCGTACCTGGACTGGGGCGTGCTTCAGGAGACCGGCGCAAAGGGCATCTACTCCGCCGGGGCAACGCTCGCCGTCGATGATTCCCGACTGATCGCATGGCTGGCCGAAGCATCCCTCCACGCCCGCGCCAACGGCTCGGCTCCGCTGAAAGATCTGATCGACAGCCCGAGCCTCTTCCCGTTCCGAATCAAGCCGGTCCACGCCGAAAACCTCGTGGCCGCGTCATCCAGACTCGATCTTCTCCGCCATGGGCTGGACAACGACCTGGTCATGCTGCGGAAACAGACACCGAACGGAAAGGAGGATAGGCGATGAGCGAGACTTTCCGCTTATCTGATTATCAGATACGCATCGGAAGCGAGGATATCATAGAGCGACACCTGCATGGCATCTTGAGCGCTGACGCTGAGAACTCCGAGAACCAAGAGAAGGCTCAAAAGGCACTCGATGAACTCCTCAAGGAGATGCGCGTCCGGTTTGGCACAGTAATTAAGACCGACAACGTCTCATTCCTGCTCGGGGCCGGTGCCTCCCTGGCTGTCGGAGGTGTATCTCTTACCAACATACCGAAGCAACTCGAGAAGGCACTTATCGACAAAGCGAAGGACGAGCAAAAAGAGAAAGAAGCTCCTGCCTGGATAGATCTCTTCTATATGATTGCTTCAGCCCTTTCCCGAAAAGACTTCTCGTTTGACGCCCGTTCTAAACTTTTCCAGTCGACCGGAGAGAAGGACATTCCCGCGATAGGTGTGAACCTTGAAGCCTATCTCAGTCAATTGCATACATGGCATGCCGGAATGCTCGATGTGACTGAGACATTAAAACTGACGGGCGGCTCCGAACTGTCAATCGTCAAGAGCGATTTGGCTCGTCTGATCAAAGAGATAACTGGCTCCTTGACGATTCTCCTTAACCTGCCAAAGTCTGGCTTGGATGAGCCTCTTCGGAGTCACAGGAAATTCATCAAGAAGGTCCTCACTCGACCGCTTAACCTTCGACGGGCGAATCTCTTCACTCTTAATTATGACACACTGATTGAACAAGCCGGAGATGCTGAAGGAGCGGTGCTTGTCGATGGATTTGTGGGAACACTACGTCGTGTTTTTAGACCCGAGTCCTACGACATAGATTTCTATTTCCCCGCACAGACCACCGAAGGACGGGTTCATCGATTTGATCGGGCCCTTCACCTTTATAAGCTTCATGGCTCGATTACATGGCATCGCTGTGATCCTGATTGGGGAAACCCTTTCGGATTGTATGCAACATTCTATAACCAGGACTGCCGCACAGACGATGTCCTGATCTATCCATCTCCTCTCAAATATGGACAGGCGCTGGGCATGCCGTATTCCGAGCTGTTTCGTCGGTTTGGAAACGCCATCGCGCAACCCCAATCGGCACTTTTTGTGATTGGTTACGGATTCGGAGATGATCACGTCAACGCTTTGATCCGGCAGGCGCTTGCCATACCGAGCTTTACTCTTGTTGTGGTGGACCCCGATCCGAAGAACGATTTCGTCTCGGAGCTGGAGAAACTCGAAGATGAACGCGTTTGGATTGTCAAGGGATGGGGGTTAGGGACATTTGAAGGTTTTGTTGCGAAGCTTTTGCCTGACCTGAGAGAAGAGGAAATCGATGCCAAGGTAATAAAAACCTTCAAGGGGCTATCGTCGCCTTCCAGGCGAGAAGCGAAAGACGCAGAAGAGGACAACGATGGCAAGTGACCATGAAATTGGCCGGGTCGTCGCAGTTGACACGGCCCAGGTGACGGTTGAACTGAACCGGGAGCTGAAAGCCCTGACCCGATCCACCTATGAGGGGACGCTGGAGGTCGGGCGGATAAACTCATACGTCATAATTCCCGTCGGTGCCCGCCGGATCGTGGCTATGGTCACACGTGTTCTATTGACAGAAGAAAGTGAACTGAAAGCCGACAAGACTATGGTGACGCTGCCTTCTTCTCGAAGATTGATGAAGGCAACGATGATCGGCACCATTGACGAGGATAGATTCCGGCAGGGGATCAATCTGTTCCCGGTCCTCGATTCGCCAGTTCTTATTACAACAAAAAAGGACCTTGATGCAATTTTCGGCAAGTCTTCCGAGCAGGATGGGGCGTCATCGGATGAACCAGGGTTCTGCATTCCAATTGGGCGTTCCGCGGTCTTCCGGGATTACGACATCAAAATCGATCCAGACGGGTTCTTCGGAAAACATGCCGCTATCATCGGCAGCACTGGCTCCGGCAAGTCCTGCACTATTGCCACCATTATTCAGTCGATTATCCATCAGGCATCGGTAAAGCAAACGCGGTTCATAATCCTCGACACCAATGGGGAGTACCGCACAGCCTTCCAAAGGCAAAATGGGGACAAGGCGTGGACTGATGCGGATGCGGCATTCAAGGCGCTCTATATACCCACCGATCCTGCAGAGAAAGAAAAACTCGCTATCCCTTACTGGTTTATGGATTCTGAGGACTTCGTTCGTTTGTTCAGGGCATCTCCTGGCGTTCAAAGGCCGGTACTGCTCAACGCTCTGTCGTCGGCTCGAGACTCTGAGGAAGGTGCCGAGAACTGGCTCCATGTGCGTGAAAACATCATTAAGGAATGCAACCGGATTCTTGGGCTTTGTTCTGGTACCGAGACAAAAGACGCAAAGTCTATCCGGCAGTTATGCGATGGATTTCTCACTTACATTGCGGAGCCGGCCATCGAACAACAACTTAGTCTTCTATCTAAACATTACCCAAATATTACAGCTACAGACATCAAAACGATCTTTGAGGGAATAAGAGATGTCGTTCGGGATGGAATCCGCAACGAGGGACAACAATACGAGGCATACGCAGCCATCGATGTAAACAAACGTAGACGTATTGAGAAGTCTATCAAGCCTTTGTTGGGGGCGTTATCGCGACTTCCCGAGAACAGCACCGCTCTCAGCACGGCGTCAGCAGATTGCCCGAGGTTCTTTAGTAAGAGCGAATTTCGCTACTGGTATCTTGAGCAAGCCATGACTCGCGACGAAGCAAGCTCTTCGCGGGCTCGCGACAATTGCTCCACGATGCTGATGCGCATTTACCGGCTACTGGAGGATTCCCGATTCGAATTTATGTTTGGCCCTACTTGTTCTGAATGGCCATCGGTTACGCATTCTCTTGCCACCTTCATACGGGACATTCTGGGAGCTGGATGCTTAGGGGAAGCAGGACTAACTGGAACCGCTGCCTGTCCTGAAGGCTTACTGCCCTTCTACGACAGGCAGCGAGGCGGTTCTACTCGATCCAATGTTGTTATCATCGACTTGAGCCTCCTCGCCTCTGAAGTTCTCGAGAATGTAACCGCACTCATTGGACGCCTTATTCATGAATTCTTGCAGCGATTGAGCGATCCGGTTAGTGGTGTCGGCCGCGGTGAGTACCCGGTTGTTCTCATCCTTGAGGAGGCACAGAACTATATCCGCGAGGGAAGAAGGACAGAGGAGGATTCCATCTCGAAGCTCGTCTTTGAGCGTATCGCCCGAGAGGGTAGGAAGTATGGGTTGGGATTGGTTGTAGCTTCCCAACGGCCAAGCGAATTATCAAAAACGGTTCTCTCGCAGTGCAATAGCTTCATTGTCCATCGTCTGCAGAATCCTGAAGATTTACGCTATTTCCGGGAAATCGTACCTGGCATCTACGGCCAACTTCTCGATCAACTTCCAGCTCTTGCCCCTCGAAGCGCCTTGGTATTGGGAGAGTGTGTTCAGGCTCCCGCGTTGGTGGAAATGCGAGAAGCCAGCCCTGTTCCAAAAAGCAAGAACCCGAAGTTCTATCGAAGCTGGACCCAAGAGGAGAAGCAACCTGATTTTGAAGCCGTATGTGAAAGGTGGGAGGGCAGGCAACCCGAATGCCCTGCTCTCGCCGATCAACCTCATAACGCTCCCCAAAATGGAAGTGAGACGAAATGAGCAGGAGATTTCGTTCCGCATTCATAAATAACAGAAGGATCACCGGTGGGCTGTTTCGGACTAACGACAAGTGGCGCATCCATCCGGTCTTGTGCGATCTCGATAGGTCGGGGAAAGACTGATGACCGGCCCACGAAGAACAGCAGACAAGGTGCAATGGTCCGGCCGCGTCGCGGCCGTTCAGCCCCGCATCCGGCTCACGCGTTCCTTCGATGAGCGGTCCCACAGCTACCTCGGGTACGTGCTTCGAATCGACGGAACATGCGGCGGGGAGGCCGGAGAGTTCCTGATTGCGGTCGGTGAGGGTGCGCACGAAAAGCACCGGTTTCAGACGGGCATGGAGCTCGCCGGCTCCTCCGTGCCGGTTGACGACCCGCGTAAGGAAACGGCAACGCTCTACAAGACGAGCGGACTCAAGGTGGTCGAGGATGCCGCCAGTGAAACTCCTGTTGGGCCGCCTTTTCATGGCGTGCCTCCTGACCTGGAAACGTACCGCGCAAGGGGACATCGCCGCCTGGACGCCCGGACCTATGACACAAAATGCACGACCTGCATCTGGGGCTGCCGGATGCCGGTGGAAATGATCATCGACCAATGGAATCCGTCAAAGAAACAGTACCGGTTCGAAACCTTCTGTTACGGCCCGAAAAGCTGCCCCTTTTACCGGCCCGGGCCCGTGCGGAAAGTTCCGGGTCGAAAGGGCATGTCCTACACCGAGGAGGATTGGGTCGACGAGGACGCCATCGCCCACCGTGGGCCGGATGATTGAGGATTGAGGAACTTGCGACAAACTCACGACTCGACTTGCGACACGCGCATCGGGTAGAGTAATTGGGAAATCGAAATCAACGCCGCTACCGGCCCGCCGGGGGCCGCATACTCCTTGATAACCCGATGATATTGAGGGTTTTTGGTTAACAGCCAGAGAACGAGAAGGATTATGAAGAGGGTTGCACACGGGGAGCCAAAAATTTTATATCAGATAATTATCAGTAACGACCTTAAGACAATCTTAATAAAATCATATTTTGTTTGAAGATAACTTTTCTGCTATTCTGAAAAAAAATCCTAAAGCATGTGACAGGATTTTTTTAAATGGGACCTACCTGCAGCCAGAAAATATAACAATGATTTATTCATGTGCTCCTTTTATATTCATTCTTAAACTATCTTGGAATTCGATAAAACGGTTTCTATTTGTGCCCTCTGAACACATGGCAGAAAAAATCCATTTCGAAGTGAAATTAATTTCCATCCGTAAATTTTTTCATACTGGCCTCTATGAAAATCATTGAATTAACAGCAGGTTAAAAATGATACCATGTGGCATAGTACATGCATTAATTGTATTCATATAAGTCATCTGGTGATGCAACATTATGAGGGAGGCAACATGGCCTGGCAAAGAATTTGTCAGGCCATTCGCCTATGTAAGGGCTGCAGCAATGTTTAAAATCTATCTTAATGAGGAGATGCACTTATGCGCAAAGTTCTTCTGTTGGCGGCAATCGGTCTGATTATCTTTTTTCCGGGATGCAAGGATGACTCTTATGTGGCGCCATGGCCCCAGAATGCGGTGGAGACCAGGGACTATGATGAAAGCAAGCCGGCCGGTCTTCTTCGCAACAAGGCGGACCAATATGACGCCTGGCATGTACAGTGGCACCAGCCATATTACGGCGGTACGGTAGAAACCTACTTTGCCGATGACGCAAGGACCATCATGAGTGGAGTCGGAGGCTATGGCGACAGCTGCATCTGGACCGGGACATATCTCGGCAGTCAGGCCATGCGTTACCATGTGACAGGAGACCCTGTCGCAAAAGCGAACGCAATCCGGATGGTTGATACGCTTGACGGCTTTCTTCATGTAACGGGCAAGGAAGGCTTTATCGCCCGATACCGCGCCCCGCAGACATCGCTTGCATACAGAGGAGATGCCGCATGTGACGCCAGCGATAGTTGTCACCGTGTCGTAACCGGCCCCTATGCGGGAGACTTCTGGGAAGGAAATACGAGCCGCGACCAGTACACGGGTTGGTTTTTCGGCATGGCTCTGGCCTATGACCTCATAGACGATGATACGGTAAAGACAAAAATTCGCGATGACGTAAGCGAGGTGGTGACCGCCCTTATGGACAACAACTGGAACATAACGGCCCAGGACGGCAAACCAAGCAAAACAGCTCCTCAGGTAATAGCCACGATGAAGATGAACTTCCTTCTTATAGGCTATCACATGACCGGAGATGCACGAATGCTCAAGCAGCTTAAAACCATGCTGCTCAATGCAAACCGCGCGACTCTGTTCGTATCCGATATCAATTATTTCAACCGGTATCTGGAGTATTACGGAAACAACCTGGGACATACGAACTGGTACAACCTCCTCAGGCTTGGCAAGGCCTATTTCAGCGAAGATGACTATAACTGGCTCGTAAGCGAATTCAACAAATCGGTCCATACTTTCACAAGGCTTTCTCACAATGCCTGGTTCAACGGCATATATATGAGCCAGGGCGGATGGGTTAATGACATATCAGATGCATATTATACGCAGCTTGTTGAAGATCTCACCGCATTCAGGAATGCACCTAACGGCGAATACTACCTGCCAGACCGTGATCCTTCGACCTATACGATAGACCCGCAGTCAGAAAAGCTTCATAATCTATTTGAGGCGCTCAATGTGGATGCCATCTGGAAGCCGATCAACATACAGGCGCTTGAGGCATTCCCTGTGCCGCTGCAGTGCCCCAGCGATTTCCTCTGGCAGCGCAACCCGTTCGTCATCACTGCCTGCGGCAGCAACAATCCGAGGCATGTCAACCCTGGTGTCGACTATCTCGCAGCATATTGGCTTGCCAGCTATCACAAGTTCCTGAACAAGGACATGTAAAGTCTTCAAGGGGGCATATTGCGATATGCCCCCATCCAAAAATATTTTCAGCTTTATATCTGCTCGTCATTGATATTGATCTTCTTATCCATTAAAATCACCAGTCTTAATAAACCAAGACAAATATGGGAGGAAAAGATGGATTTTGAATTATCGGAAGAAATGCGGATGCTGTCGGACATGGCCTACAAGTTCGCGGTCAATGAGATCGGTCCGGCATCGGAAGAGGCCGACAAACTGGAAAAGTATACGCCCGACATCAGGAAGAAAGCCGGGGAAAACGGCCTGATAGGGAGCTGGATACCCGAAGCCTATGGCGGAGCAGGCGTCGGCTTCCTCGGAAACACCATCATAACAGAACAACTTTCAAGGGTCGATATGGGCATAGGGCTCAATGTCATCGCCGCGACATTCGGATGTGAAAACCTTCTCCACTACGGCTCCGAGGAGCAGAAGCTTAAATATCTTCCGCCCGTATGCGCGGGTGATTCCGTATTTGCAGGTGCCTACACAGAACCGAACGCGGGCACCGACGTCGCAGGATATCGCACCAGAGCGGTAGCCGACGGTGACGATTTCATCATCACCGGCAACAAGATGTTCATAACAAACGGTACCGTATGCGATTTCATGGTTGTACAGGCACTAACCGATCCGGATGAAAAGATTCACAAAAGTTTCAGCCAGTTCGTGGTGCCAGCAGATGCACCAGGGGTAACCGCCACCAAGATAAAGGGCAAGCTGGGCATCCGCGCCAGCGATACGGCGGAGATTGCACTGGACGGCGTCCGTGTGCCAAAAGAAAACCTCATAGGAAAAAGGGGGGCGGGCTTCTACCAGCTAATGCACTTCTTCGACACCACGCGCGTATTCGTCGCGGCGCAGGGCACTGGCATCTCGCAGGCGTGCCTGGACGAGTCCGTTAAATATTGCAAGGAAAGGACGGTTTTCGGCAAACCTCTGGGCTCCTTCCAGATCAGCATGCAGAAGCTGGCCGAGATGTGGATCAGGATAGAAGCGCTCAGGAACATGACATACAAAGGAGCGGTATCTCTTGACAGCAAGAAACCCGACTATCATGTCTCTGCCATGGCTAAATTTTTTGCAGGCCAGACCGCGGTCTTCTGCGCCAATGCAGCAGTTGAGCTTCACGGCGGCTATGGCTATATTGAGGAATACAAGGTGCAGAAGTGGTACCGTGACGCAAAGATTCTTGAGTTGTATGAAGGAACGAAGGAAGCCGAGATCATGACACTGGGAAAGGTTCTTCTTTCGAAATAGCAAATATGTCTTTTTGAACAAAAGGCCGCACCTGATAATAAAAGTGCGGCCTGTTCCTGTTCTATTTTTCAGTCTGGAATTATATCCTTATCAGAATCGTATCAGTCGCCCGAATCATCATTAAGAATGGCATTCTTATCGACCTTTTTGCCTGCGCCCTTGTCGTCATCATCGATAACGGCATTCTTGTCGATTTCCTTGCTTGCGCCCTTGTCATCATCATCGATAACGGATTCTTTATCCTCATCATTGCTGGAACCGGCATCGTCATCATCGATGACCGCCTCTTTATCTATATCGGAGCTGCTCCCGCACATTACTATTTTACCATTGATCAAAGAACCGTCCTGATATGCAGGAGATGCAAAAACTTTAGAACCGGCAATGAAAACAAATGCACAGCACATTGTCATCAGCAGCAGTGTTAACCCGTATTTTTTCATGACTATCCGCCTCCTTGAGTTCAACAGACCTTTCCCGGCATCTGTCGCTTATCACACCTTATCGGCAAAATACGTCTTTTAACTATAATTTTTTTCTGTTTTCTGGCCAACAAGCCCTCTTTTCCTCCAGATGAAAAATATGCTCGGGTAGATGAGCAGTTCAAGCAACGTTGATGTAACGACGCCTCCGACCATAGGTGCGGCAATGCGCTTCATAATATCCGAACCTGCTCCGTGACTGAACATGATCGGTATGAGCCCGGCAAGGATCACGCTTACGGTCATGATTTTAGGGCGTATCCGCTTTACTGCGCCTTCCATTATCGAGGCCTCTAAATCACTATCCGATTTCATCCTGTCCATGGTTTTGTATTTATTATATGCAAGGTCGAGGTATAAGAGCATTACCACGCCGGTTTCCGCATCGAGCCCGGCAAGCGCAATGATACCGACCCAGACTGCAATGCTGAGGTTGTACCCCATGATATAAAGAAACCAGAATGAGCCCACCAGGGAAAAAGGGACTGCAAGAAGAACGATGGCCGTCTTCGTCACAGAGCGAGTGTTCATGTAGATAAGTACGAATATGATAAAAAGCGTAAGAGGAATGACCAGCATGAGCCTTTCCTGTGTCTTGAGCAGGTATTCGTATTCGCCGCTCCATTCAAGTCTGTAGCCGGATGGGATTTTCACGACTGATGCGGCCTTTTTAGCCTCTTTCACGAATCCCCCGATATCCTTGCCCGAAAAATCAATGAATACATAGGTGTTAAGCAGACCCTTTTCGCTCTTTATCATTGTTGGGCCGCGGACAATCTTTATATCCGCAAGCTCGGATAAGGGAATCCAGGCTATCTGACCTGAAGAGGCACCCACGGCCTTGTCACCCATGCCGGATCCGCCCATGCCGCTTGTCGCAGCACCGGCCTGGACCGGTACCTCGATTCTTTTCATCTTTTCGATGTCGTTCCTCAGTTCCCTGGCATAACGGACATTGACAGGATAACGCTCCCTCCCCTCAACCGTTGTCGTGATATTCATCCCGCCTATTGCCGTTTCCACTACCGTCTGGATATCCTCCACACTCAGGCCGTAACGGGCGGCGGCATTTCTGTTCACCTCAAAATCCACATAATAGCCTGTAGTCGCACGTTCGGCGTAAACGCTCCTTACCTCGGGGACATTTTTAATAGCTTTTTCAAGTTCAAGACCGATCCTGTCTATCACGTCAAGGTCGGGGCCAAGTATCTTTATGCCCACAGGGGTTCTGATACCGGTTGCAAGCATGTCTATCCTGGCCTTTATAGGCATGGTGAAGGAATTCGCCACACCCGGAATGCTCAGCCTGTCATTGAGCTCGTCTTTTATGTCATCTGTCGTAATGTCCTTTCTCCACATGGATTCGGGCTTGAGGTTGATGACCGTCTCGAACATCTCAAGCGGTGCAGGGTCGGTTGCCGTCTCTGCTCTTCCGGCCTTGCCGAATACAGATTCCACCTCTGGAACCTGCATAATGATCCTGTCCTGAAGATTGAGAAGCTTCTGAACCTCACTGATCGATGCCGCAGGTACTGTTACAGGCATGTAAAAAAGCGTGCCTTCATTGAGAGGCGGCATGAATTCGCTGCCAAGTTTTTTTATCGGGTAAACGGTTGCCGCCATAATGATCAGTGAAAGCACGATCACGATCCACGTATGTTTGAGGGCTATTCCCGCAACAGGTCTGTATATCCATCTGAGAGCAATACTTATGGGGTTCCTGTCCTCATGCCTGATTCTGCCTCTTATGAATATGGTCATGAGTACTGGTGTCAGGGTCACGGCCAGCAGAGATGAAAAGAGCATTGCAAATGTCTTTGTATATGCAAGAGGTTTGAAAAGCCTTCCGGCCTGGGCCTCAAGTGTAAAGACGGGAAGGAACCCAACCATAATAACGAGCAGGGAGAAGAACAGAGACGGTCCCACTTCCTTCGCCGCCTCCACTATGGCATCAAATTTAGTCCCCGAGCGTTTCTCTTCCCATTCCTCCAGTTTTTTATGGGCATTCTCCACCATTATTATAGATGCGTCGACCATTGCGCCTATTGCTATTGCGATGCCGCTCAAGCTCATGATGTTTGAAGTGATGCCGAGGTAGTACATGCAGATAAAGGACATGATTATGGCAACGGGCAGAGTGAGTATTACTACAAAAGCACTCGGCAGGTGGAAAAGAAAGATAAGGCATACAATACCTACTGCAATGGCAAGTTTTATTATCTCGTCCCTGAGCGTTGCTATGCTCCTCTTTATAAGATCGGAACGGTCATAGGTGACAACGATCTTAACCCCATCGGGCAGGGAAGGTCCTATATCGTTCTTAATCTTTTCCTTTACCCTCTCGATCACGTTGAGGACGTTCTCGCCGAAGCGCACGACAACTATTCCTCCCGCGACCTCGCCTCTGCCGTTCAGGTCGGCGAGCCCCCGCCTTATTTCAGGCCCGACCTCAATAGATGCTATGTCCCTGAGGATAACCGGCGTACCCCTGCCGTCTGTTGAGATTGAGATATTTTCAATGTCAGTGAGGTTTTTTATGTAACCGCGGCCTCTTATCATATACTCAGTGCCGGACATCTCAAGGACGCGGCCTTCCACATCGAGGTTGCTCTTCTTCACAGCCTCCATTACCTTCATGAGCGGGATATTGTATGACCTGAGTTTTACAGGGTCGATATTTACCTGATATTGCTTAATGAACCCGCCTATGGAGGCAACCTGGGAAACACCCGGAACGCTTTCAAGGGCCAGTTTTACCGTGTAGTCCTCAATTGAACGCAACTGGGAAAGGTCATGCCCACCTTTTTCATCGACAAGGGCATATGAAAAACCCCAGCCGAGGCTGGTGGCGTCAGGGCCGAGTACAGGGGTTACCCCCTGAGGTATCTTGTTGGTAACCGCCTGTATATACTCTATCACCCGGCTCCTTGCCCAGTATATGTCGGTGCCTTCATCGAATATGACATATATGAATGAGCTGCCGAGAAAAGAAAATCCTCTCACGGCCTGCACCTTGGGGGCTGCAAGAAGCGTGGCCGATATCGGGTAGGTTATCTGGTTTTCAACAAGGTCGGGGCTCCTGCCGGGCCACTCCGTATATATTATAACCTGCGTGTCGCTCATGTCCGGTATCGCATCGAGCGGAGTGCGCTTCATGGCCCAGACGCCCCAGATTATGGCAAAGACCGCAATCAGGATAATGAAGAAACGATTTCGGGCGCTCAGGCCTATTATCTTATCAATCACCGTCTTTCTCCCTTAATAAAGATTGACTTACTGTCCGAACACGGCTTTATTCTCAGAAGATTTCCATAAGAATCAATACGATCGGAGGTTCTGATGAATGAGTTTATCGCCGGATTGATCAAAGACGGACCGGTTCTAACAGACGGGTCATGGGGTTCGCAGATGATGAAGCGGGGACTTAAGGCGGGTGTAGCTCCGGATTCATGGAACCTCACCTTTCCCGATAAGGTCGAAGAGATCGCACGACAATATGTCGAGGCAGGCAGTCGTGTCATCCTCACTAACACCTTCGGCGCGAACCGCTTCGTTCTGGGCAAGTTCGGCATGGCCGATAAGGTATCTGAAATAAACAGAAAAGGTGTGGAAATATCGAAAAAAGCAGCAGGAGACAGGGCATTCGTCTTTGCATCGATCGGGCCCAGTGGCAAACTCCTCATAACCAAAGATGTCACGGAAGGAGGCCTTATAGAGGCTTTTTCTGAGCAGGCGCAGGCCATTGCCGATGCCGGAGCGGACGCCATAGTCGTTGAGACCATGATGGACCTGAACGAGGCCAGGATAGCGGCAGAAGCTGCTAAAAAGACAGGTCTGCCGGTCATCGCCTGCCTGGTCTTCGATGCAGGCAAAAACAAGGACCGCACAATGATAGGAAACACCCCGGAGCAGGCGGTTGAAACCTTGACGGGTATCGGCGTTGACGTCATAGGCGCAAACTGCGGGCAGGGCATAGAGGGTTTCATACCGATCTGTAAACGCATGCGTTCAGCCACATCACTACCTCTGTGGATGAAGCCCAATGCGGGCTCACCCGAAGTTATAGGCGGGCAGACCGTGTATGCCACATCCGCACAGGATTTCGCCCGCCATATCCCGGCTCTTATTGAGGCAGGCGCCAATTTCATAGGCGGCTGCTGCGGAACAGACATGGAATTCATAATAGAGGCAGGGAAAGCCTTGAAAGGCATATAAAAGAAACCAGAGGCTACTTTCTATCATGAAGGGTAACACCCTTTAACTGTGCCTCGGAATCGATCAGGAACGTGCCTGTCGCCGCCACCTTTTCGCCAACATTGACACCTGAGAGGATTTCCCTCATGCCGCCTGCCGAGATTCCTGTCCTGACCTCTCTGGGCTCGAACGTTTCATCACCTTTGTCAACATATACAATCTGTCTCAAACCCGTATCGATCACGGCATCGGCAGGCACGGCAAGCCTTCTTCCAAGGTTTGCCGATGAAGTGAGCGTTGCATACATCTGCGGTTTCAGTGAACCGCCTGGATTGTCAAGGACGCATCTTATCCTGACCGTTCTTGTGGAACCGCTCATCACAGGATAGACATAATCAATTCTGGAATTAAATGTCTTCCCGGGCATGCCTTCAAAACTGATTTTTACGGCCATATCCTGCTTGACCTGCTGCATATCCGCCTCGGGGACTTCAGCGACCACCCATACCCTGGAAAGGTCGGCGATATCGAACAGGGGCTCCCCGGGCATAATCTGCATACCCTTAACTGCATAACGCTTAAAAACTGTTCCTGTAACCGGGCTCCTGATTGTAAGCGCCCTTACGGGTTTGCCTGTACGCTCGATTTGAGCAATCTGTCCTTCGGTAATGTCCCACAGTATAAGCCGTTTCCTGGCTGCTGAAATAAGTTCCTCAGCATCTTTTTCAACCATCCTGCCCAGATCGGTCGAATCTTTCCTGCCGGAGAATGCCTTAAGACTCAAAAGCTCCTTCTGTGCGCTTAGAAGCTCCGGACTGTATATATCCAGCAGGGATTCTCCTTTTTCCACGGGCCTGCCCTCAAAATCGACATACAGTCTTTCGATCCAGCCATCGACTTTTGCATTGACCGTTGATATTCGCTGTTCGTCATATTCAATACGGCCAGCCAGCCTTAAATCGGAGTTCATCTCAACAAAAGAGACCGGAACTGTTTTTACCCCGATCATTTTCTGTCCCGCCTCGGACATATCAAGTGATGGCGCCTCATCGGTTTGAAATGCATTCGCAGACTGAGTCTGAGACATTGAAGGCGTTTGGGAATGCTTACTGAAGTAGTAAATCGCAAGTGTTGCAACAATCATAATAACCAATATGGCGGCAACAATAACTGCGGCCTTTCTTCTGTTCATTTCGCACCTTCGGCATCAAGTATGCCTGTAACCGAGTTTATCCTGGCTATCGCCTTTTCCCGGATGGTGAACTGCTGATAGTATGAAAGCTCGAAATCAAGCGGCTGCTTCAGCCTGGAAATTAACTGCATTGAGTTTGATTTTCCGGATGTAAACCTAGCCAGAACAGCATCAATATCCTGCCTGCCTTTAGGTATGAGGGCCTTTTTGTAGATTTCCATGAGCTTTTCCGATGTCTTTATCATGGAATAGTTATCCCTTATAAGAGATTCCGCCATAAGCCTCGCACCTTCCATCTCTTTCCTGGCGGCAGCCATGCTATAACCGGCTCCCTCGATCTGGCTCTTCTGCTTGCTGGCATAAAACACCGGTATGGGAAGGCTTGCGGTAAGACTCCACATATCGTCAAATTCTCCACCCTTGTTCATATATGATACGTTCAGCGTGACATCCGGCAGGGCTTCCTTTTTTGCCATTTGAAGCATTCGCGACTGGGCCTCGACCATATTTTTCTGCATCGTGACATCAGGCGAAGTTTCTCCGGCCTTCTTTATAAGCTCTTCGAGGTTGTAAGGGAAAGGTGTAGCAGGATATTCGGCACTCATATCAAATGTCAGATTAACCTGCGTGCCCGTCTCGCTGCTCAGCATGGCGTTAAGCGATTCGACCTTCTGCCTCGCCATTTCCTGTCGCTCAAGGATCATATACTTCTCCGACTGCGCCATTATGACATCTTCCTGCGACGCCATACCTGAAGCATACATTGAAAGCGAAGCCTTCTCCAGTCTGGTGTTAATATCGTTTTTCAATGAAAGGATATACTGCTCACGGTATGCATACATGATGTCGTAATACTGCTCGGTAACTGCAAGAGTCGTCTTTCTTTTCAGAAAATCGGCGGAAGACTTGAGCACCCTTGCCTCATATTCTGCCGTCTCCCCCGCAAGTCTCCTTTTTCCGGGATAAAGGAACATCTGGGATGCGGTGAACATCCATTGCGAATCGTTCATCTCACCGTAGGTTATCCTGTCAAAACCAGCATTCTGATATCCGAACATGAACATCGGATCAGGGAGAGACCTTTTAACTGCAACCTGCTTGAAGGCTGCATCCGCTTTCTCTTGTGCGGCAATCAGCTGGGGATTGTTATTTAGCGCGTCAGTTATAAGTTCTTCAAGCATTTGATCCCTGGCTTGAAGGGACTTATTTTCAAATACAAATAAAAAAGCCAAAAGAACAATAAAAGCAGCCTTGCGCATGGCAGGCCCCTTTTATCTTACATCTATATTAAGCTTGGATTTTCCCTTATTTCCTGCTGCCTCAACCTTCACTTCAACAGACCATGCCCCGGACATTGAAAAATTAAGTTTGCCGGAGTATATACCGTCCTTTCCAGCAAGAGCTGCCTTGTAATTCATTGCAGGCATACCGGGCATAGCAGGCATAATATATTCAATATTAACCTTTGCATCTTTTACCGGCCTACCCGCAACATCCCAGACAAGAATACTAATATTGTTCTCACCCGTAACCGGCGGGTTTTTGTCAAGCGTTATATCAAGTTTGAAAGGGCCTGCCTGTTTGCTTGTTTCAAAACCCTTTGCGTAAGCGGCAGAAGTTATCAGCATTATTATCATTATTATTGTCAACATCGTCTTTTTCATATGATCCTCCCATAAAACTCATATTGTTTTATAATAGGGTTTATTTTCATCAGGACAAGTCCTGTCAGGTTTTCTCTATAAGCTGTTTTAGTTCAAGCGCCGCTTCATAAGGATCAGGGGCCGCGCAAATGGCTGATACTACTGCAATGGAATCGGCACCGGCCCTGATTACAGCAGCTGCATTTTTCATGTTTATACCCCCGATGGCCACAAGCTTATGCCGGGAAAAGGCCTTGATTCGTGAAAGCCCGTCAAGCCCCCAGGCGTACTTCGTATCAGTCTTGGTAGGCGTATCAAAGACAGGGCTTACGCCCAGATAGTCGGCGTCAAGATCCTGGGCCTTCTCCACATCTTCCCATGTCTCGACGGACAGGCCGATTATGGCCTCAGGTCCCATAAGTCTCCTTACTTCGATAAAGGGCATATCGGACTGCCCAACATGAACTCCATCGGCACCCACAGCCAGCGCTACATCCACGCTGTCATTGATTATCAGAGGAATATTGAATGGCTTTATAAGCCCTTTTATCTTTTTTGCCTGTTCGATGAACAGATTCAAGGGGAGCTTTTTTTCTCTTATCTGAACACAGGAAACTCCTCCCCTGACGGCCATAAGGACTACCTCTTCGAGTGGCCTTTTCCCGCATAATTCCCGGTCTGTAACAAGATACAGGCCCTGCATGTCAGTTCTCTACTTTCAGGCGCTGTCCTATATCATCAATCGAAAGATTAAAAAGAGCATCATAAAAACCAACCTGCAATGTTCCCGGCCCTGCTGCACGCTCAGCTGCAATTTCGCCTGCTATGCCCATCACCGCCATGGCATGCGCGGCAGCCTGTGCACGATTTTCACTGACCGCGGCAAAAGCCCCGCAGAGAGCCGTCGCCGTACAGCCCAGACCGGTCACCCTTGTCATCATCTTATGGCCGTTTCTGATCTTTATTATACGGCCTGCATCGATGACATAATCGGTTTCGCCGCTTATGCAGACAACCGAGCCGTAATCTTCATTAATACTCATGCCTGTCGAAACCGCATCATGTGAAGCCTTGGTGCTGTCTACACCCTTTGTCGTGCCCGCATCCTCATAGACCGACATGATTTCAGAGGCATTCCCTCTGATAACTGAAGGCCTGAACACCCTGATAAATTCCCGTGCCGTTTCCGTCCTGAAACTGGTGGCGCCTGCACCGACAGGGTCCAGTATGACGGGTATATTCCTGAGGGTAGCCCTCTCGGCTGCCTTGAACATGGCCTTTATCCATTCCCTGCTTAAAGTTCCAATATTGACAACCAGGGCAGCAGCTATACCCACCATTTCATCCATTTCCTCCAAGGCATGGGCCATCACAGGAGAGGCGCCGATTGCAAGAAGCGCATTGGCCGTGGAATTCATGACCACATAGTTGGTTATATTATGAATAACCGGCGAGAGTTTTCTTATGCTCTCGACCGATCCCCATACATCCGTCACATTACATTTGGGCATTACCAATTCTCCTTTAATAAGTTTTGATCTTTACTGGTTCTGGAACAGCCAGGTTGATAGGTAGCGCTCGCCTGTATCAGGAAGAAGAACAACAATTATCTTTCCCTTGGCTTCAGCTCTCGCGGCAACCTGAAGTCCGGCCCACAAAGCCGCACCGCTTGAAATACCGGCAAGAATGCCTTCCTCCTTTGCAAGAGCCCTTGCCGCTATTCCCGCATCATCATTGGCAACAGTAATAATTTCATCAAGTATTTTTCTGTTGAGCACGTCAGGCACAAAACCTGCTCCTATACCCTGAATCTTGTGAGCCCCTGATTTCCCTCCTGAAAGAACCGGTGAATCCTTGGGCTCGACCCCTATGATTTTTACCCCGGGCAATTTATCTTTAAGCACCTCGCCAACGCCTGTGATTGTTCCGCCCGTACCGATACCTGCAACAAAATAGTCAACCTTGCCGCCCGTGTCGGACAATATTTCCACGGCAGTAGTCCGCCTGTGAATCTCAGGGTTTGCAGGATTCCTGAACTGCTGCGGTATGAAGCTGCCCGGGATTTCAGCTGCAAGCTCTTCCGCCTTTTGGACAGCACCCGTCATCCCTTTTGCCCCTTCTGTCAGCACGATTTCGGCGCCCAGGATTGCAACGAGCTGTCTCCTCTCAATGCTCATGGTTTCGGGCATGGTAAGTATCAGCCGGTAGCCGCGCGCAGCACATACGAAAGCAAGCCCGATTCCGGTATTGCCGCTCGTGGGTTCAATGATTACCGTACCTTTTTTTATAAGCCCTTTTTTCTCGGCATCATCGATCATGGCGACTGCAAGCCTGTCCTTGACGCTGGAAAGGGGGTTGAACGACTCGACCTTGACAAGCACCTGCGCACCAAGACCTTCAGCCATCCTGTTGATACGCACAAGAGGGGTGTTTCCTATTGTCTTTGTTATATCGCTGTAAATCATATCGTCTCCTTTTTAAAAGTATCCCCTCTTCAGAGTGGTGATACTTGCTGGATTCTTCTATGCCTTTGCAAGGGCCTGGTCAAAATCCGCAATTATATCGTCGATATTTTCGATGCCGATAGAGAGCCTGATGAAATCCGGCGTCACCCCTGTTGCGAGCTGCTCTTTTTCCGAAAGCTGCTGATGGGTGGTGGTAGCAGGATGAATGGCCAGGGTCTTTGCATCGCCGATATTTGCAAGGTGGCTCGCCAGCTCAAGCGATTCTATGAAGCGCCTGCCAGCCCTTATGCCGCCTTTTATGCCGAAGCCGATAATCGCCCCTGCTCCCCTGCCCAGATATCTATCGGCCCGTAATTTTTCCGGGCTTGAAATAAGACCGGGATAATTGACCCATTTTACCTTCGGGTGCCCTTTAAGGAATTCAGCAGTTGCCAGTGCGTTCGCTGAATGCCTTTCCATTCTCAGGTGAAGCGTCTCAAGCCCCTGCAGAAGAAGAAAGGCGTTGAACGGGCTTATGGCCGGCCCCAGGTCGCGAAGGAGAACAACGCGTGCCTTTGCAATATATGCCTGAGCGCCCAGGGCCTTATGGAAATCAAGACCGTGATAGTTCCTGTCGGCACCTGAGATGAGAGGGAACTTGCCGCTTCCGAAATCGAATTTTCCGGAATCTACAATGATGCCGCCCAATGATGTCCCGTGGCCGCCGATGAATTTAGTCGCAGAATATACGGCTATATCCACCCCGAAATCAAAGGGCCTCAGAATATACGGGCTCACCGTGTTGTCCATGATAAAAGGTATGCCATGACTGTGCGCAACAGCGGCAATGCCTTCAATGTCCGCCACATCGAGCTTGGGATTTCCTATAGATTCGGCATACACCGCCTTTGTCCTGTCAGTAACGGCTGCCTTCAGTTCGTCGAGGTCATTCGATTTTACGAATTTGACTTTTATTCCGAATCTTGGAAATGTGTTGTGAAAAAGATTGTATGTCCCGCCGTAAAGATTATCCGCAGACACAATTTCATCACCCGATTGTGCCAGGTTCAAAAGTGCGAGCGTAATGGCTGACTGACCGCTTGCAACGGCCAGGGCGCCGACACCGCCGTCCATAAGCGCAATGCGCTTTTCGAGGACATCGGTTGTCGGGTTCATAAGCCTTGTATAGATATTGCCGGACTCTTTGAGCCCGAAAAGGTTTGCTGCGTGTTCAGTATCTTTGAACTGATACGACGTCGTCTGATAAATCGGCACGGCGCGCGAGCCTGTCGTCGGATCAGGCTCCTGGCCTCCATGCAGGAGCAGGGTTTCAATCCTAAGTTTATCATCTATTTTACTCATTATAATCTCCTGATTTCATGCGGGGACATTTGCCCCCATTCAGTTGTCCGTTATTCTCTGTTCCCCGCTCAATATGTCGCCGCGCTGACCCATGAGCTTGCTTGCAAGAGTTATGTTGGTCACCCTGGCGAGCTTGACCGCCTGATTGGTGGCACTGCCGAGTGCGGCTATAACGGGGAATCTTGCCCTGAGCACCTTGGAGAATATCTCCGAGGATACCCTTCCGGTAGTCAGCAGGACCTTGTCGGACATACATATTCCGGCGGCCAACGCAGAGCCTATGACTTTGTCGATTGCGTTATGCCGTCCAATATCCTCTCTCACTATAAGTATTTCCTTTACTGATGCCATTGCCGCCCCGTGAACCCCTCCGGTTTCACCGTGGGACAGCGGGGTTTTTGCAAATTCCTTCATAAGCTCCAGCAGTTTTGATGCCGGTATCGTAAACCCGTTTTCAAGAGGCGCCTTGCCGAGCACATCCATCGGGTTATGAAAAATCACGCCCTTGCCGCAGCCTGAGGTATATATGCGCTTGAAAACAAAGTCGTCCGGGATCCCTTCAATGGTAACGGATGTCCTGAACCTATCCATATCTACTGAAATCGATTTTATATCTTCCCTGCCCTGAATAAGGCCCGATGTGAATAAAAAACCCACGGCAAGTTCATCAAGGTATGTAGGGCTCGCCAGCACGGTTGCGATCTCGGTATTATTGACCTCAATGGTAAAGGGGACCTCGGAGGCTACCGTTTTTCTGGCAGAAACGAGCCTGCCTTTTTCGATCTGAATTATCTCAAAATTTTCCATAATCTACGCCCTGTATTCAAGCATCCTTCTCAGACACTGCCTCGCCTTGAACATGGCCTCCTGCTCTATCTTTACCTCGAACGTCATTTCCTCAAGCGAGAATAACACCTTTTCCAGGGTTATCTTTTTCATGTTGGGACATATTGCCCTCTCGCTTGCCGGTATGAAGTCCTTATCCGGGTTTTCCTTTTTAAGCTTATGCAGTATGCCGATTTCGCTAGCAATAATGAAAACCTTATTGTGAGAGCCTGCTGCATAAGTGCACATCGCCTCTGTAGAGAGTACCTTATCGGCAAGCTCGCGGACAGCCCTCGGACATTCCGGATGGGCAAGGACAATGGCGTCTTTGTATTCAGCCTTCAGCTTTTGAATATTTTCCGGCAGAATTTTAACATGAGAGGGACAGTACCCTTTCCATATTATAAATTCTCTTCCTGTCTGACCTGCTACATAATCGGCAAGGTGCATATCGGGTACGAATATGACCTCATCATCGTTTTTAAGCGCCCCGTTAACCATGGCCAGCGCATTTGCAGATGTGCATGAGAGATCACATTCGGCCTTAACGTCAGCCGTCGTGTTGACATAACAGAGGACCTTTGCCTTCGGATGATCTCTTTTAAGTCTTTTCACGTCTTCGGCAGTGATCATATCCGCCATGGGGCAGCCGGCATCCCTGTCAGGTATGAGAACTGTTTTGGCTGGCGATAGTATCTTCGCGGTCTCGGCCATGAACCTGACACCACAGAATACGATCACCTTTGCATCGGTGCCTGCGGCCTGAATGCTCAACCCGAGCGAGTCCCCGACAAAGTCGGCTATATCCTGCACCTCGGGCGACTGGTAATTATGCGCGAGGATAACCGCATTCCTCGTGCGCTTGAGCTTGTTTATCCTCTCAACAATATCCATGCATTCTACGCCTTGGGATGCTTTTTCCTGTAATCATCTATTGCAGCCTGAAGCGCCTCTTCTGCAAGAACCGAACAGTGCATCTTGATGGGCGGCAATCCGCCAAGGGCCTCTGCAACCGCCTTGTTGGAAACCTGAAGCGCCTCATCAATGGTCTTGCCCTTGACGAGTTCGGTAACCATCGAACTGGTTGCAATAGCCGCTCCGCAACCGAAGGTCTTGAATTTTACATCGGTTATAACATCGTTATCCACTTTAAGAGAAAGCTCCATGATATCACCGCACTGAGGATTACCGGCCGTACCGGTTGCATCAGCGTTCTCAACCTCGCCTACATTTCTGGGATTTTTGAAATGATCCATCACCTTCTCATTATAAACCCTGCAAGTACTTTCCATTATCTTGCTCCTTTCTTGTACAGGGGCGACATCGCCCTCAGCTTTGCTATTATCGGCGGCAGAACCTTTATTACATGATCGATTTCCTCTTCTTTAGTTCCCCTTCCGAAAGTGAACCTGAGAGAACCGTGAGCCAGCTCGTGAGGAAGGCCGCATGCAACAAGCACATGTGACGGCTCCAGACTTGACGATGTACAGGCGCTGCCGGTGGAAGCGGCAATGCCTTCCATATCAAGATTGAGCAGCATCGCTTCACCTTCCACATAGGCGAATGATATGTTCACATTGTTGGGAAGCCTGAGAACAGGATGTCCGTTAAGCGTGCTTTCCGGAATGGCGGCAAGCAGCTCTTTAATAAGCCTTTCCCTGAGAGCAGTCTGCCTTGCCGATTCAGCAAGCATCTCTTCCTGTGCAAGCTCAACCGCCCTGCTGAAGCCTACTATACCCGGCACATTCTGGGTAGAAGCACGCCTCCTTCTTTCCTGGTCTCCACCGTGAAGTAGAGGGGTAAGCTTGACCCCTTTTTTTATATAGAGCAACCCCACACCTTTAGGACCGTAAAGCTTATGGGCCGAAGCACTTAAAAGATCGATGTTCATATCTTTAACGTCGATCGGAAGATGCCCGAATGTCTGGACCGCATCGGTATGGAAAATGACACCTGCCTCCCGACATACCTCACCAAGCGCCTTTATCGGCTCTATTGTCCCTATCTCGTTGTTTGCGTGCATGACGCTTACAAGAATCGTCTTGTCCGTTATCGCCTTTTTCAGATCGTCCGGATCGACAAGGCCTGTGGCAT
Organism: Desulfomonilia bacterium; assembly: GCA_036567785.1. Taxonomy (NCBI): domain Bacteria; kingdom Pseudomonadati; phylum Thermodesulfobacteriota; class Desulfomonilia; species Desulfomonilia bacterium. The sequence continues at coordinate 28,914 of DATCTV010000034.1, forward strand.
CATTTGGCAGGTATGTAACCTTGAAACCCTTCTTTTCAAGAAAGTGAAGGGGCTCGTGTATGGCATGATGCTCAAGGGCTGTCGTTATTATATGGTTGCCCTCTCCTTCAAGCACATCGACTATTCCCTTTATTACGGTATTGTCGCTTTCAGTGCCAGAACCTGTAAACACGATCTCATCATCACGGGCATTTATGAAAGATGCTATTCTGTGTCGGGATGCCTCCACCATGTCCTTTGCATCAAGACCGAATGAATGAAGGCTCGACGGATTTCCAAAGTTTTCACTAAAACATGGCGCCATAGCCTCTGCCACTTCTTTTGCCACCGGTGTCGTAGCCGCATGGTCCAGATATATTCTTTCCATTTTTTTCCTCTCAGATATTATAATCGCTGCTTGTGCCTGACTTTTCCCTGCTTGTCCTGACAAGATCCGCCAATGTCATTGATTCAAGCACATCTGTCATTTTATCCGCAACTATCTGCCAGACATCCCTAGTGGCACAAACCCCTGAACGAGTGCATGATCTCGGATCTGTCAGGCAGTCCACGAGGAATATCTTCCCCTCCAGACTTTCTACAACTTCCTTAAGCGTAATCTCCGACGGTTCTCGCGAAAGAGTATAGCCGCCGCTTGCACCTCTCAGCGCTTTTATAAGACCTGAGGCCTTAAGCGGAAGGACTATTAGGCTCAGGTATTTCTCGGACAGGTCCTCTTCTCTTGCAATGTCCTTGAGAAGCACCGGCCCGCTGCCGTGTTTCTGTGCAAGATCGAGCATCAATCTTACCCCGTACCTTGTCCTGGTTGACAGTTTCATCATTTATCTCTTTTTTTATTTTCTATTATTACTATCTTATTACTAGTATTAATATCCATCCACCTGAAAGTCAAGAAAATATTAATAAAAGACGAAATGTCGATAAGAAGTCAGAAAAGAGAAGTGAGGATTAACGGTGAAAGACAATGACAGATATGTGATTGACTCAATGAACCCTGATGAGTCCTGGAGGGTGTTCAGGATTATGTCGGAATTCGTTGACGGTATCGAGACGCTCTCAAAACTCCCATCGGCAGTAACTTTCTTCGGTTCCGCCAGGTCAAAGCCTGAAGACAAATATTACATGCTTGCAAAAGAGCTGGCTTCGGAACTGGCGGGACAGGGTTTTGCAATCATAACAGGCGGCGGTCCGGGCATAATGGAGGCTGCCAACAGGGGGGCGCTGGATGCCGGAGGGATATCGGTCGGAGTAAATATTGAACTTCCTTTCGAGCAGAAGCCGAACCCGTACACGAATGTTAAGCTTACATTCAGGTATTTTTTCGTAAGAAAGGTCATGTTCATTAAATATGCGATCGGATATGTTATTTTTCCGGGAGGGTTCGGGACACTGGATGAGCTTTTTGAGGCTTTGACGCTTATCCAGACCGACAAGATACGGCCTTTCCCGGTCGTGCTTTTCGGTTCGGAATACTGGTCGGGCATGATAGACTGGCTGAATAAGACCATGGTCGAAAACAAGATGATCCGGCCTGAAGACATGTCGATCTTTACGGTAACCGATTCGATACCGGAGGTTGTAAAAATTTTAAGAAGCCTTTATCATTGAATCCTGTTGAAGCTTGAATCCTGCATAATTGCATGATAGCGTTCCCGAACGCTGGAGGCCGTTATGGTGATTGAAAGGCTTACATTGGGACAGTATTTCAGGGCTGAAAGAGAAAGGCTCGGCATAAGCCTTAAGGATATTGAGCGACGCACCAAGATATCCTATCAGACGCTTGTCTGGCTCGAAGAGGACAATATTGAAATATTGCCGCCAAGGGCTTTTTTAAGAGGCTTCCTTCAAGTAATCTCCAAAGAGTTCGGAATGGATGAAAACGAACTTTTCAGGCTCATGGATGAATCGCTGATAAAGATCGAAAAGGCTAAAAGCGCCACCCCCTTGAGAATCGATTCACCGGCAAAAGCCAGAAAAAGGGCATACCTTTATATAGCGGCAGCCGTTTTACTGATTGCGGTAATCATCACCGGTGCAGTCTGTGCCATACGCTACTGGGAAGTATCTTCGAGTCTGATTGAGCCGGATACAAGAATCGCATATTTATCCGACCAGGAAAAAGGTTTGAGTTTCGATATCTGACAATAAGCAACCGGGAAAACATAAAGCGGCCGGATCATGCCAAGAATTAAAACCAGGGCAATAATACTCAATACAAGAGATTATTCGGAATCAGACAGGATAATCATCATGCTGTCTCCCAATCTGGGGCTGATAAATGCAATCGCGAAAGGGGCACGAAGGAGTACAAAGCGTTTTCCAGGAACTCTTGAACCATTTTGTGAAATTGAAGCTGAGCTTTTTATTAAACCCGGTTCGGAATTGTTAAGACTAGAAGAAGCAAAGCTTGTAAACGCCAATCTGTGGGCAAGGGAAGATTTGAACCTCTTTGCGCATGCGTCCGTACTGCTGGAGATACCGGCTGTAAATCTTGCACCCCTTGACCCTCACCCCCAGCTTTTCGAGGTGCTGAGGAGGTCTCTCTCGTATTTGAGCCCCGGGAAAAAGTGGTTCTGCTTCTGGGCTTCGGCATTGACCGGAATCCTCAAATCCATGGGGTACGGCTTTGACGTCACGGAAACCCTCAAAAATGGCGAACCTCTTTCCATGAGCAGCATGTCGGGAGAGGCAGTTAAATTTATGGAACATTCCTGCATGCTTGAAACCGGACTGCTCTCAAGGCTTTATTTGAGCGAAAGGGCAAAAAATGAAATAAGCCTGTTCCTCTTTGAATTATGCGAAAAAGTTTCACACAGGCCCCTTAGGACAATAGAATTCCTGAAAGGGCTGGGCTGAGGAATTGGCCGCTGGAGCATACCCAGCTTAATGGACTGGACAAAAAAGCCGATAGATGCTAACTGCAATTAATTATCATCTGATAAAAATTTAATATGAGGAGAATATTATGAAAAAGATGTTGGGGCTGATTCCGGTTTTATCAATTTTTTTCGTGGCAATCATTTCAACAAGCGCAGTGGCCGATCAGAATGCACTGCTGGGCGGTTTGAACATCTATTTTGGAAGCCTGCATGCACACAGCAATTTTTCTGACGGCAAAGGCACACCGGAAGAAAATTTCAAATGGGCGCGCGATGTGGCTAAGTATGACTTCTACGCGCTTACCGACCACAGCGAACAGGTCCTGCCGTTCATGTGGTCAAAGATCGGCAGCCTTGCCGACAAATACAATGCCGATGGGGTATTCACCACCATCAGGGGATTTGAATGGGGCAATCCGCTTCAAGGACACATAAATGTTTTTGACACCGCCACTCAGACAAACACCATAGCAATAATGGCAGTTGATCCTTTCTACATGTGGCTGCGTTTGAACAACGGGATAGGCCAGTACAATCATCCCGGCGAGCAGCCAATGAACTACAACAACTTCAGATACATACCCAAGGATGACAAGTATATGTGCCTCCTTGAAACAGGCAACAGCGGAACTGGTAACAATGACACTAAATATATTCTTCAATATATAAAGGCGCTTGACAAAGGATGGCATGTGGCGCCTGCAAACAATCAGGACAATCACAGCATGAGCACAAACTGTCACCGCACCGCTATAGTTGCATCGTCCCTTTCAAGGGCGGCTTTACTGGATTCAATCCGCAAAAGAAGGGTATATTCAACCGACGACCCGAATATGAACGTTGTCTTCAAGGCAGGTTCTGCATGGATGGGAACACAAATGGCAACCGGTGATCCGGATATTACCTTTACCGTCTCGGTCACTGACGATGAGCCTATACTCAAGATGGAACTCATAACAAACAAGGGCGCTGTCCTTGCAACGAAAACATTCAGCGAAACTGCAGCAGAATATGTCTGGCAGCCGACAGTTCATCTTTCCGGTGATGCATATTACTTTGTAAAAATTTATGAGCTGAATACAATAGAGACATCTGACGGCGGCATTCAGATCGCAGTGACTGCCCCGATATGGATTGATTTCGCAAACTGAAACTGAATAAATTTTTTAGTTTAACATTATTATTCCCGCAAGCCGGCGATCTTTCGCCGGCTTGTTCTTTTCAATGCCTATATGGTTCTCTGCTGATCAGATCTATTGCTCACTTTTTTTGTTGTATCAGAATAAAATATTTAAAATAAATCACTAAAGTAAATCCATATTAAGTCGATAGATTATATATCAGACGAGGGTTTTGGAGGCTAAAAAAACCTTCTACATAAAAGCAACCAGGCGCCTTATAGGTGAGCCTGGTCAGGCTTTTTTTTAAATGCATTATAGGGGTTACTATCTCTGGTTGTCCTGGTATGATACCTTTCAAAGGATAAATTAAAAACATTTCAAACCTATTGAGAATCCAAGTGTCACCTATTATAAAACACAGTCCCCAGGAACAGGAAATTTCCTCAATAAGTTATTTTGTTATCAGCGTCCTGTGTGTGATCCGTATTAGGCTTTTCTGTTATGGAAAACTTACGTCAACTCCTTCAGGTTATAAATCTTTTGGCTAATGCAAAATGTGGGTTTACAAACACTATAAAGATAAGAACTCATCACCTGAACGAGAAAGGATTGAACCTGGTACCGATGTCGAAATGATCGATGTTTTCCTTTTTCTTCAGCCAGGCACAGACATTATATGTTACCGGCGTCATGATAACTTCAACCGAGCACTTGAAAATATAGTTCGTGAGAAAGAGCTGCACGAAAAGGGCGAATGGAAAGACACCGGTGAAGCACGCAATCGCTAGAAAGATGCCCGTATCAACGATCTGGCCGGCCAGCGTACTGCCCACCGTCCTGGTCCATAGCCACCTGCCCTTCGTAAGCACCTTCATTTTTGCCAGGACGAACGAATTAGTAAATTCGCCGGTGAAATACCCGCACAGGCTTGCAACCACTATCCCGCCGGTACTCATTCCTCCAAGTATCGCCCAATAGGCCTTGTCGCCTGCATATTGCCTCCACGAAGCGTCGCCCGGCATTGCTGAAATAAGCATGAAAAGACCGGAGCTAAGAAACAGCATGAAGAACCCCGTCCATATGATTCTACGTGAGCGCGAATAGCCGTAGACTTCAGTGAATATGTCTCCGAAAATGTAGCTCAATGGATAAAGGAGCGTCCCGGCGTCAATTGCCATCCTGATTCCGAAAACCGAGAATCCGCAGTCTATTATCTTGGCAGAAGAAGCGATGTTGCTGACAAGAAGCACCGTCACGAATGCAGTTGAAATGATGTCGTAATAGCCTGGTTTCCGATCATCCATAGTTGCATAATATTTCGGCATTTGATTTAGAGAAGATTAACCGAACGTTTGCCGGAATGAGAAATCATGCCTTTTTACCCCGCTGACCCGCCCTTTGTTTTTGACACCCGGGCTTTTCTTCCTGTATAAACTTGCCCCATGAACAATACCATTTCATATATAGTCCTCATGATTGTGCCTGTGCTGTTCTCGCTCTCGGTGCATGAGGCATGTCACGGCTACGCCGCCTATGCCCTGGGTGACCCGACTGCAAAGCTTCAGGGCCGGCTAACTTTAAACCCGCTCAAACACATAGACGTCTTCGGCCTGGCCGTGCTCTTCATCACGCGTATGATAGGCTGGGCAAAACCTGTCCCGGTCGACCCCCGCTATTTCAAGAATCCGAGAAAAGACATGCTGTGGGTGGCGCTGGCAGGCCCGGCATCAAATCTGGCTCTCGGTCTGATTTTTGCTCTGCTCTTGAATTATGTGGGACCGCTGATGACAGGAAGCATCTTTAATCCTGTAAAAATAATGATGGAGATTATGGTATTCATCAATGTAGGTCTCGCAATATTCAATCTCATTCCTATTCCGCCCCTTGACGGCGGAAGAGTGATGGTAGGGCTTCTTCCTGAAAATATGGCCAATTCATGGGCCAGAATCGAACCCTACGGATTCATCATTCTCCTCGTACTTGTTTTTACAAAAGCTGTGAATTTCGTGATATTCCCGATCATCCACAACATAGTAAATATCTTTTTATCTATATGAGGTGAAATAATGGACAAACCAAGGATAGTTTCCGGAGTCAGACCGACAGGCCCTCTTCATCTGGGGCACTATCTGGGTGCGCTCAAGAACTGGGTGTCCCTGCAGGACGACTACCGCTGCCTGTATTTCATAGCGGACTGGCACGCGCTCACGACCGCATACAAAGACCCATCCATAATAACCGAAAGCACGGAAGATATGGTGCTTTCCTGGCTTGGCGTTGGAATTGACCCGGAAAAGAGCATTATATTCAGGCAGTCGGATATCAAGGCGCATGCAGAATTTTTTCTGCTCCTTTCCATGATCACTCCTGTAAGCTGGCTGGAAAGAAACCCGACCTACAAGGAGCTCAAAGAGGAACTCAAGGAAAAAGACCTGGGCACAATAGGATTTCTCGGCTATCCCGTGCTTCAGGCGGCTGACATCGTGATTTATCACGCCGATAAAGTGCCCATAGGAGAAGATCAGCTCCCCCATCTGGAACTGACAAGGGAGATCGTGAGGCGCTTCAACTATATCTATGGTGAGGGGCTACTGAAGGAGCCGCAGCCGATTCTAACGGCAGCGCCCAGGGTGCCGGGTCTTGACGGTAGAAAGATGTCGAAATCATTCAACAATGCAATCTTCATCAACGACTCTGGTATGGAGCTGAAGGAAAAGGTCATGCAGATGTTGACAGATATCAAGCGCATGAGAAAAAAAGACCCTGGCGAACCAAAAGACTGCAATCTTTTCCCGTTTCATGAATTTTTCACCGATGAATCAAAACACGACGAGATAAAGGAGGGCTGCAGAAACGCCACATGGGGATGCGTCGACTGCAAGAAGCTCTTGATCGCGAACATCGAGGCTGAGATGTCGCCAGTCTGGGACAGAATAGAATATTTCAAGGGCCACAAACAGCAGGTGCAGAATATCCTTCACGAAGGCGCTTCCAAGGCAAGGGCCCTTTCTGCAATTACGATAGAAAAAGTCAGGGAGGCGATGAAGGTAGCCTGATGGACCTTATTTCAAGTTCAGACCGCACGGATTTCATCCTGCACCTGGAAAGATTCGAGGGTCCGCTCGACCTTTTGCTCTACCTTATAGAAAAAAACAAATTCAGCATAGAGGAGCTTGAAGTCTGCCCGATAGTTGACCAGTACATCGAGCACATCAAACGCCTAAGGTCATTGAATATTGAACTTGCAGGTGAATTCCTCGAAATGGCCTCATACCTGATATGGCTCAAGTCATGCATTCTTCTTCCCGTATTCAGGGAAGACGGCTCAGAGGAGATTAACCCCGCCCAGCAGCTCAAAGAGATGCTGCTGGCCTACATGGCGATCAAGCAATCGGCCGGTCTCCTGGCCGAACGCCCGCAACTTTTCAGAGACAGGTTCCCAAGGGGCGTTGCCAGCGAGGAAAGAGGCTTGCCCAGGCTTGGACTCGCGGCACTGCTTCAGGCAATAGACTCAATCAAGGAACGCACCAGGCATTACATAATGAAAGTAGATGTCCGCAGGTATCATATAAGAGACATGATGGCCAGGATTACAGCGATGCTGACAAAAAAGGAAAAAATCGATCTAATGGAAGCGGTCCAGACAAAGGAAAAGGCTGAAATAATATCTCTGTTCATGGCAGCGCTGGAACTTTCAAAGGCATCGTTGGCAAAAACTGCCCAGAGCGGGCTTTTTTCAAGGATATTCGTCATAAGAAAAAGCGGGGCTGCATAAAATATGGCAATTGAAGAAAGAGGGATTGTTGAGGCTATAATTTTTTCATCGGACAGCGCACTGGGACTAAAAGACATCCAGAAGGCAATGCCGGACATGACCACCGACAAGCTGGATGAAATTGTATCCGAATTGAACAGCATATACGACGAGACAGGAAGGTCTTTCAGAATCCTCAAGGCGGCTAACGGCTACATGTTCGTATCCCTTGAAGTCTTTTCACCATACATCAAGGCCATGCTTTCGCCCAGAAGGCTGTCGCAAGCGGCGTTCGAGGTGCTTGCCGTTATCGCGTACAAAGGCCCCTGCACAAAAATGATCATTGACGGGGTACGCGGAGTCGATTCGACATCCACTTTGAAAAATCTGCTCAAGGCGGAGCTGATAGACGTAAGACCTGGAAAACCAATGAAATATGTTACGACCAATCATTTCCTTGAGGTGTTCGGTCTCAATTCTCTCAAGGACCTGCCGGATATGAGCCAGTTCGAGGAGGTTTTTGCGGAAACCGCAGGCAGGATGGATGAGGTTCAACACGAACAGCTTGATCTGATCCAGGATGATGCCGCCATAAAAAGCATGAAAACAGCAGACAATCCCGATGAAGCAAACCGGACGGGATAAATTTCACTATTATCCTGATTAAGTTAAAAGGTCACGGAGTATTGTCAGCATTAATCTCCTTCATCATCAGGGAACATATGAATGCAGCGATAAAAAGTATGGTTATAAGCTTCATGCCAAAAAATATGACGATGGGAAGGCCGCTGATCTGACCGCTCAGCATCAGAATGCCGTTGGATGTGGCTTCCGGGACGGGGTGTGTTTTCTCTACCGCATATGTAAGCCCTACAGGCAGCGCCGCCACAAGAAAGAACCCGAACACGAAACCGCAGGCTCCCAATACCACTATGGAAGATGAATACTGAAGCAATATTGTCAGCGGTACGGCCAGTCCCGCAGATAAAACCAGGAACATCTTTCTCTTGTGGTATTTGTCGGATAATGCTGCAAGAATAACCGCACCGAATATTCCTCCGATTACAAGCAATCCTCCTACTATACCGGGAGCAAGCGCGGTATCTATATCCAGAGGCCGGTCTTTGAATATGCAGTCTATCTTTGTCAGTATGGCATTGAATGCGCCGAGACCTATGAAGAATAGAACGAGCAGGAGCAGGTAATCCCTGTTTTTAAACAGGGCCTTCAGTCCCACTGTCATGGTGACTTTTTTCTCCGCGGCGATAGCGTTCGGCGGTATCTCCGGCTTTTCCCTGAAAAAGAAGATAAACAAGACCATGGATAAGAGGGCCAGGATCCCATAAATATAAAGGATGGCATCCATACCCTGTTTGACGGCGCCCATATCCCGGTAATGTGCAAGGATGAAATCGGTAGCAAACATGACTGTGGTGAATCCGACAAACATGGACATGGTCAATAAGCCTGAAGCAAGCGCCTCTTCATTTTGGGGGAACCAGTTCGAAGCCAGTTTGGTAAAGGCATTCAGAATGAAGGGCTGCGCTATTGCGCATCCGGCCATACAAACAAGGAGCCATGTATAATTAGGGGCGAATATCCTTAAAAACCCGCAAATACCGATAAGCAACACGCCGATGCCTGCACCTTTCCTTAATCCAAGGTTGTCGATGCACCATGCAGCCGGAATGGCGAAAGGCAGCCATGCCAGCATTGCAAAGACGGCAAGAAGGTCAATCAGATCGATGTTTCCGTTTGTATAGATTGCCGCTGCATCCCTTGCCACAGGCGCAAAAGTCATCCACATGATTTGCGATGCCCCTGTCACAAGCATGTATACCGCCAGCACAACCCAGCGATATGAAGACACGACTGAATTGGATTGTTCCATGATTCTGTAGCCTCCCTGAATGAAATCCTAATTTAATGAAAAGACCTGTTTAGTATACAGCATAGTTTGAGCAATCTCTACATATAATAGACTGTTAAATCATCTGATTTCATATAATTTTCATGCGGCGGACCGGCTGCTGTTTTTGAAATTTCAAGATTTCCTCAATATTACTTCCACGGCAGACCCGGAACCAGCTTCAGACAATTGTTCTCGCATGAGCTGACGCATTGTTCGCAGATTATGCAGCTCCTGCTGTTGACGCTTTTTCCGTTCTTTACAAAACCACTTACATCTATAAGCATGGGACACGCTTTGCTGCACCTGTTGCAGCCTGTACATTTTTCAGCATTTACCGGCTTGATTTTAAAGATCGAATATTTCGATATAAGCCCGGACACCGACAGAAACGGGCACAGCATCCTGCAATAGGCACGGCGGCCCAGAAAGACCGACAGGATAATTCCGAGGCTTAAAATGAAAGCGTTCTCTCCTACTATCCACCAGAACCTTTTGCTCTCATTCAATGCCGGATTCCCGTATAATGAAACGCCGCCGGCTATTATTACAGCGACAGCAAGATATGAGAATGCTGTTACAACCGATCTTTTTCTATTGTTTTTTGATTTCGGTATGACATTCTCCGCCAGTTCGAATATCGCACCGTCCCAGCACACCCAAGAACAAAACGCATTGCCTATGATAAAAGGCATGATGAGTCTTGCTATGACAAATTGAATGATCGCGCCTGTTGCAACAAGAGCGAAAATGTCGAAAATAACCTCCGAAAACTGGAAGTTGACATTGACTCGAAGAGACAGCCCCAGGAACAATCCGCCGCCTACAAGGACTTGTGTTGTTCTGCGAAAGGCCTGTTTCTTTTCGGGAAAAAGAATTGTTAGACTTCCGCAAGCTCCTGCTATCAAGCCGATCCCGGCGAAAAGGAAAAAATATATCAGCCTTTGTTTGTATAAAAATACTGCAATTCCGATCAATGAAAAAATAATAATCACGAATATCGGAAGCAGTAGATTTTTGAATTCCAGCGCGTACTTTGTTTTCCTTGATATCATATTATATTCCAATATAAGCCCTTAAACAGCAAATGTAATGGCGGTAATAAAAAAAGCAGGCCGTTGCGGCCTGCTTAAATGGGAGGTTCTTTTGGTTTGAATCCAGGAAATTTTTTTATGTTACAGTCTCAGTATTAAATACCCTGTTTATTCGATAATTCAATTTTTGACTCATCCATTACTGGCTTCAATAATCCCGCCCTTTTTCTCAGAAAGGGAAGGGTTACCTGTATTAATCAGCTCACCAAGCCTTTTATAGCTTCAACAGCCGGCGCAGTGAACAGTGTAACCATAACCGCATAAAGGGCAAATGACCCGACTGCCTCGCTCAGATACATTTTCTGATATCTGTATTTCAAAGATACGATGGTCAATCCGCCCATGATAAGGCATCCGAGATTGAAATAAGGGAAATTGCCTTCACCGGACACTGCATTTGCAGCAAAAGCAAATGATGCCGTGATTAATACAACGAATACCGATACGATCAATGTCTGTACTGTCCTTTTCATCTTAATCCCTCCCGCTACCTTATTTTTTTGTTTAACTGCATATCTCTCTAGGAAGAACCATGCCAATTCTGCATCAAAATCTAAAAAAATTGTAACTGGTTGTTTTCATAAAAGATTGAATGGAAAAAACTGAATTGCGGATGCTCCTTCGCCTGATGCATCCGAAAATTTATCGAAAAAAACGTTAAATCCCTTAAATAAAACTTTCAAACGGGAACACATGTCAGATTAAAATATGAGTATCTTATAAGACAAAGGGATATGGTATTTCCTGTATGAGCTTTTAAAAAACCCTTGTTTCTCCGAAATTCATAACCAGAAAGGAGTCATCGCTCACCCCTGCCTCTTTCATGATTTTTTTTAAATAAACAGGCGGTTCATTCAGCGGCTCATCGGTGAGCTTGAATGTTCCCCAATGCATGGCAACGGACTTTTCCGCCTGAAGATCCCTGTGAGCCAGCAATGCCTCCGGTGGATCCATATGAACTGCCTTCATGAGCCAGCGAGGCTGGTATGCCCCTATGGGCAAAAGCGCAATACGCATCTTTCCCAGCTTATCACTGATCTCCCTGAAATGATGCGAGTAGCCCGTATCACCTGCAAAGAATATTTTCCCATGGCTTGTTTCCAGTACCCATCCTGCCCAGAGAGTTTTATTTCTGTCACTCATGGATCGCCCTGAAAAATGCTGAACCGGAACCGACACGATGCGGATGCCACCATACATAGATGTTTCCCACCAGTCCATCTCCACATAGTTAGTAATATTCTGTTCTTTGAACCACTTCCCGAGCTTAAGGGGAACAAAATATACAGGCTTGTTGCCCAGCTTTTTGACAGTGTACAAATCAAGATGGTCATAGTGGTTGTGGCTCTGAAAAACGGCGTCGATCGGCGGCAGGCGGTCAAAGGGAATGCCGGGGGGGCTTTGCCGCCTGGGACCTATGCCGGCAAAAGGTGATGAACTGCCGTTGAAAATCGGGTCTGTAAGGATATTGATTCCTTCAACCTGGATTAAAAACGTTGAATGGCCTATCCAGGTAATCTGGATTTTGCCGGGATCAGGATGATATATCTTCTGATAATCGGGAACAGCTATATCAGGCACATAGGGTGACATCAGGCTATTAGAAATGGCGGGCGGTTCATCCGGCCCCAGCCCCAGTTTCCATCGCAGAAGACTTGTGAAACCATGTTCCGGGTTTTCGTAAATATTGCGAAACCCGTTCATTGTATAGTGCTCCTGTGCATTATTACTGTCCGGGGTTTTCTTCCCGGCAAAAGCATAAACAGCCATGAAGTTGATGCAGCCGAAAAGCGTCGCAAGCAGGATGTAAAAAATTTTCTGGTGTCTGATTTTTTCCATGGAAATATAAAGAGATCAACTCCGCCAGACGGCCTTTGATAATGGGAATTTCCATTACCGAAAAGACCTCTAGCCGGCACAATCGCTCATATCGCCGTCCAGCTTGGAGAGCGCATGCGGCAGGGCAGGGAGAATTACCTCCAGATTCTCTCTAACCGCTTTCGGGCTTCCCGGCAGATTGATGATGAGCGTCCTTCCCCGAATCCCTGCAACAGCCCTTGATATCATGGCATTGGGTGTTTTTTTCAGGCTTTCCATCCTCATGGCCTCTTCCATGCCCGGAACCCTTTTATCAATTACAGCCAGCGTTGCCTCAGGCGTGACGTCCCTTGGAGAAAGGCCTGTCCCGCCTGTTGTCATAATCAGGTTCAATCCTTTGGAATCACTCCATTCCTTAAGCTTTGATGAAATAAGGAGGGCATCATCGGGAATAATCTCATATGTGTCAACCTCAATCCCCAGACCTTCAAGCATCCCTCTGATGACCACTCCGCTTAAATCCTCGCGGTCTCCCCTGGATCCCTTGTCACTCAATGTAAGTATGCCGGCCTTCACTTCTTCACCTCATGGAGTCTTCTGACAGCTGTCAAGCCTAGGACTCTCGGAACCGCCTTGCTTTTCCCAAGCTTGGAAAGTTCTCTTTCCTTCATATATTGCACTTGTTTGGTTGATATGAATAGAGGCGTCTTGGGATTGAAGACCAGGGCGACTCTGACTTCATAATTTTTCATCCATTCACGCTGGGTTGAAATATACTTTAAAACATCTTCATGAACGGAGCGGTTGTTGGCTATCGTAATAACTTCACTTTCTGTTATTTTCGGAGACCTGATAACGGACATCTGAACCAGCCGGTTGCTGTCGCGAATGAGGATTGTCCTGGCCTCCTTGTTGCATTTCATTGCAAACTCGATTTTCTTCGACACGGTCATTTCCTGAAGCTGAAGATACAGACTGTTTGTTTTGCGCTCTTTCTCTTCACTTGGAAGATCTTCCAGATCCTCTTCAAAGGCTTCCAGACTTACTTCACCGGCTTCCAATTCAAACGAATCCGTACCGATGAAACCATCGTCTTCAATCGAATACTGGCCCGCTATCTCCGCATAGTCTGCAAGTCCGTCACCTGCTGTTTCTTTTACAAACGAAATGCGCGGTTTTCCCGGCACGGTCAGGCTTCTGGTCTGGATCTGAATGATAACCGGCAGCCACCGTTCGTTATATTCTTTTTCTATCTGTGGCCTGCTTTTATCTTCCATAGCTCAGATAAAAATAAAGCCCCTGCTCAAGGGGCTTTATTTTATCGTTATTTCTCTTTTGCCTCTCTGGCCGCCTTCGCCTCGGCCACGACCTTTTCCTGGATATTGAAAGGTACGGGTTCATAGTGTGAAAAGCTCATCGAATAAGACCCGCGGGCTGATGTCATTGAGGTAAGGTCGGACGCATACATGAGGACTTCGGCAAGAGGCACGCTAGCCTTGATCTCCTGGTACTTTCCTTTGGCGTTCATGCCTTCGATCTTTCCCCTGCGGCTGTTGAGATCTCCCATAACATCACCCATACAGTCTTCAGGCACCACTATAGCGATTTTCATTATGGGCTCGAGCAGTATCGGCTTACAGCTCTCCATCGCCTTCTTGAATGCCATTGATGCAGCAATCTTGAATGCCATTTCGGACGAGTCCACCTCGTGGTATGAACCGTCTACCGCGCTTATCTTGAGGTCAACAACGGGATTTCCGGAAAGCGGCCCCTCTTTTATTGCTTCAATCAATCCCTTTTCCACTGCCGGAATATAATTCCTGGGGATAACCCCGCCGACGATTGCGTTAACAAACTCGAAACCGGCACCGCGTTCCAGCGGAACAACTTCAATCCACACATCTCCATACTGGCCGTGACCTCCGGTCTGCTTCTTGTACTTGCCCTGAACCCTTGCTGTCGCGGTAATCGTTTCCTTATATGGGACCTTGGGTGTCTTAAGCTCAACTTCGACATTATAACGGCGCTTCAGCCTGTCAACAGTAAGCTCGATGTGAATCTGACCAAGGCCGTAAAGTTTGAATTCGCCGGTCTGTTCGTCACGTATAACCTTGAGAACCGGGTCTTCCTCCATGAGTTTCTGAAGACCGGGCATAATTTTGTCTTCATCGCCTTTTGTTTTTGGCGATATGGCCATGTTCATGATGGCTTCAGGGAACTCCGGACTTGGAAGCATCATATCGGAATTATCACTTATAAGCGTATCGCCGGTTTTCGTTTCCTTGAGTTTTGCTACTGCAAACAGGTCTCCGGGGCCAACCTGCTCGAGCGGTTTCTGTGTTTTTCCTTCGATGGCCACAATCGAACCGATCCGCTCCTTTATGCCGCGGTTGGGATTGTTAAGCTGTGAGTCAGGCCCAAGTGTTCCAGAGAGGCACTTGATTATGCTCAATTTGCCGGTGTAGGGATCGCTCATTGTCTTGAACACATAACCGACAAACGGTTCGCTTTCCTCGGCCTTCACTTCTCTGGTTTTTCCGTCTGCTGATTTAAGAACCAGGGGTTTCCTGTCTTTCGGGCTGAGCATCGAGTTTATAATAAAATCCATAAGCATCTGGACGCCCATATTCAAAAGTGCGGAACCAGCAAAAACGGGCAGGAAAACACCCTGTGCAACACCGTTGTTAAGAGCACCAGAAAGCTCTGTCGCGCTCAATTCACCGCCTTCAAGGTATTTCTCCATGAGAGTATCATCAACTTCGGCGAGGTCTTCGATTACCTTGGAATATGTTTCTTCAAGTATATCCGTCATATCCGCAGGTACTTCGGTTTCCTTGAAGTTCCCGCTGCCGTTTTTCTCGAAAATGTATGCCTTCTTTTTGAGTACGTCCACTATGCCCTGAAAGCCTTCTTCCTTGCCGATAGGGATTGTCAGAGGAAGAGGTTTCGTTTCGAACATCTCACGAATGTCAGAAAGCACCTGATCGAAGTCCGCTCGTTCCCGGTCCATCTTGTTCACAAAGCATGCACAGGCAAGGCCTTCTTTTTTTGCAAGCTGCCAGAGGTTTTCAGAGTGCGGTTTGATTGAATCGACCGCATCGATTACAAAAATCGCATTATCCGCCGATTTAAGGCCAAGAATAGCTTCCGATGAGAAGTTCGCATCACCCGGCGTATCAAGGAGCATCACACCTTTGTTCTTCCATTTGAAATTATGCAGCGCGCTGAACACCGAAGACTGCCTTTTCTGCTCTTCGGGCTCGAAATCCAGGACCGAATTCCCTTCCAGCACCTTGCCGAGCCTGGTGGTCGCCTTGGCATTGAACAGCATTGCCTCTCCGAGCGATGTCTTTCCTGATCCCGAATGGGAGACCAGAATTATATCTCTTAAACTTTCCGTACCAAATCTTCTCATCGATGGTCCTCCTACATAATAATACTGGTTTAACGAGTGTCATACCGTATCCAAAAGACATCCCCAAGTCAAGCGGACATTGGAAATTCCATGACCTTCGGATTCCTTTACGCATCGGCCGCCGTATGGTAACTTGTCCGCATGAGAAAATTTGCCATTGGTGACATACACGGCTGCCTTGACAAGCTTGAGGATCTGCTCAAGAAAATCGACCCGAAACCTCACGACAGCCTGATCTTTCTGGGCGATTATATCGACAGGGGAGAAAACACGAAAGGCGTAATAGATGCCTTGATAAAGCTCTCTTCTCATTGCAGATGCATTTTTTTAAGGGGCAACCACGAAGACATGCTCATCGAATACATGACATTCGGCAGAAACCGCAGCATGTTCCGTTCAAACGGCGGCGAAATGACGGTGCTTTCCTATACCGGAAAGAAAACCGCGTCCGGTAAGGTACTGGCGGAGAATCTGCCTGAAGATCACAAAGACTTCATGACAAAACTGAAATGGATCCATGAAGACGACAGATACATCTATGTACATGCGGGAATAAAACCCGGCATACCGCTCAAGATGCAGGATGCGATGGACCTGATATGGATAAGGGGGGAATTTCACGAAACACCGACCGGTCTTGACAAAAAAATCATCTTCGGCCATTGCCCGTTTACCCAACCTTTTGTTAGAGACGATAAGATAGGCATAGATACAGGGGCGGTCTATGGAAGAAACCTTACTGCAATAGAGTTGCCTTCCGAGCGCTTTATATTTTCCTTTTCCTGATGTCTTGTAAAAATGCCTCCCGGTGGTTTATAAAAATCGAATGTCAATAAATTACTATGAAATCCTTGGCGTAAATAAAAATGCCTCTGCGGATGAGATAAAAAAAGCCTACAGGAGAATGGCGCTCAGGCTTCACCCTGACACCAACCCGGACAACCCGGATACCGAGGAAGAATTCAAACTCCTGACAGAAGCTTACGGAGTCCTCATAGATCCTTCAAAGAGAAGGCTGTACGATATATCGCGTACCGCAGGCTTCGACCGGCAGCATGTGTACGATGATATCTTCACCAACACTGCTTTCAGCAAGGTGCTTACAGATCTGCCCATACCACCGGAATGGATAGAGCGCATGCTGCATGTCGGCAAAATTGTCGCATATGAGGCAATAATACGGGGCGGCAGGCCCCGGGATATAATAGGAAGGAGCCTGGTAAGGCTGGCGGCCGACAGCGCCGGGACATTTTTTCACAACGTTATGGATATCCACAGGGATTTTTCGGTCTCTGAACAACTTGCGAAAACTGGCGGAGAAATGACTTTTTCATATCGTCCGGGGTTAACACAAAAAAGGCTTAACATCACCGTTCCTGCAGGCAGCACGAACGGAACAGTCCTGCGTCTTAAAGGCATGGGAAGGAAAGGTCTTGGCGGAGCAGCCGGAGACCTCTATTTGAAGATAGTCATCTCGGGAGAATAGACCACAATACGGTTCTTGCCGTTTGATTTTCCCCAGTACAATGCTTTGTCAGCCATTTTTATAAGCTCATCACCGTTCATCGTATCCTTGGGCAGACAGGCCAGACCTACAGTGATGGTAATGCCCAGCGTGGACTCAAGAGATCTGCAGATTCTCTGTGCTACCATGCTTGATTCTTCGGGGTTGGTTTCAGGAAAGACTATAACGAATTCCTCACCGCCGTACCTGGTCAGAATATCGCAGTTTCGTGTGTTGTGTCTCAGCGCCTCTGCAAGGCCGACCAGCAGCTTGTTGCCTGCCTCATGGCCGTGTGTATCATTGTATCTCTTGAAATTATCTATATCGAGCATTGCAACGGTCAGGGTATGATCATACCTGATGTGCCTGTCCACCTCTTTTTTAAGCGTCGGCAGAAGATGCCTCAGATTAAACAGGCCGGTGAGTTCGTCCGTATGAGAAAGCATCCTGTAATAATTTGCCATTTCGGCCTCTTCGAGAAGCCTTGCATTTTCAAGCAGTTTGTTGATTGTCAGGTGCAGATGATCAAGATGTAGCGGTTTTGTAATAAAGTCAGCAGCACCCATTTTCATGCATTCCACCGCATCATGAATCGATCCGTAACCGGTTATCATTATTGCCTGAATTTTGGGATGGTATTCCTTGATTTCACGCAGCAGTTCAATCCCTGTGGTGTCGGTCAGATAAAGATCAAGTATGGCGATATTGTAGGCATGCTCCCTGATAAGTTCAACGGCCTTCTCTCCGGTTTCCGCAACCGATATATCCATGCCTTTATCACTCAGATAATCGCTTATAAGGTTTAAAGTCTCAACCTCGTCATCAACAACAATTATCTTTGTACTTTTGTAGATGCTCTGTTCCATTCACATCTCCAGTTCAAAAAAGGTATTTAATAACACTATTTATTCTCATTTTAATCTTATCGGTTTTCCTCTTAAAAATTTTAATATTATTTTTCGTTTGTATATTGCCCTCTGAATAAATATCATCAATGCAGACATTTACTGAAAAGGGAGATAGGCATGCAGATACTTGTTACAAGAAGCCTGCCCGGCAATGCGCTTGAAAATCTGGCATTGAGTGCTGAAATTGAATTATGGAAAAATTCATATCCAATCCCTGAAAACGAATTGAAAAAAATGATTAGAGGCAAAGACGGCCTTCTGTGCCTCCTGACCGATTCAATCGATGCCTCGATTATGGATTACGCAGGAGGCAGTCTTAAGATAATTTCCAATTATGCAGTAGGATTTAACAACATTGACCTTGATGCCGCAAAACAAAGAGGCATCGTCGTAACCAACACACCCGGAGTTCTTACCGACGCTACGGCAGATCTTGCCTGGGCGCTTCTTTTTGCCGTGGCCAGGAGAATAACGGAATCGGATGCTTATCTGAGGTCAGGCGCATGGACAGGCTGGGACCCCAGCCTTATGCTCGGAGTCGACATAGCAGGCGCAACACTGGGAGTTGTCGGAACGGGACGGATAGGTGAGGCGTTCGCGATGAGATCAAAAGGCTTTGATATGAAGGTAATCTATGCAGATGAAAAGCCAAACGAACAGCTTGAAAAAAGTCTAGGAGCAGTAAGGCTTCCTCTCGATGAACTTCTGAGCGTATCCGATTTCGTTTCACTTCATGTGCCTCTGCTGCCGGCAACGAAACACCTTATAGGAGAACGGGAATTAAGGCTTATGAAACCGACAGCCATACTTATAAACACCTCACGCGGCCCCGTGATCGATGAAGCGGCCCTGGCGGAAGCCCTTGATAAAGGCATAATCAGGGGGGCGGGTCTCGATGTCTATGAATTCGAGCCTGCTGTCAACCCGATGCTTTTGAAGCAGAAAAACGCAGTCCTCCTTCCCCATATCGCATCCGCAACAAACTCGACCCGGGAAAAGATGGCGCATATGGCGGTGGAAAACCTGACTGCATTCATAAAAGGAGAAGAGCCTCCGAACAGGGTGGTTTAGACGGGAAGGAAGCTGATGAACCGGTAAGCCCGTGAGTTATCAAGATTGTACTAAAGCTGTATCAATTTTTTTAATGAGATCTTTTTCCGTTTTGGAAGGAAGTATGTATCTCGTGATATTATGGAAACAATTGCCTGATCGTTTTTTAAAGTTATATCTGCGGATAAGATCTTAAGTCTTTCAGTATAATTCAGAAGAAGTGCAAATTTGAACCGAATATCCGAAAAACGTCCCCTCATTCCCGTTCCATATCAATCCAACTTTCGTCCCTGATGCTCTTTTTCAGATCAAATCATAGTAGTGCTTTTAAACGCACGCGTTCAGACGCGCCGTTAAGCGTCGACCGGATCGCTTGGTTTCGATCATTCTTTTATTGGGCTTCGACGACTTCGATGATCTTTTCGTAGTTCTTCATGGCCAGAGGAGAAAGGTTCCTACCGTATGGACATGCGGATGGCATCAGGACAAAGCCGCGACCAGATCCTGAAGTCCCCTCTGCGATTGCCCGTTTGACCTTTTCCGCGAACTTCTCCGTTGGCAGGTTTTCGATGTCGGATGCTTCGAGGTTTCCGAAGAGCACCATGTTGCTCCCATACCGATCGCGTACATATCTCAACTCTACATCACCCTGAGGTGGTGGTTCTATGGGATCAAGACCATCAGGACCCATAGACACGATGTCATCGAGAATGAGTTTGAGATTGCCATGCGAATGAATTCGGGCATACCCCCCGTACTTCTGAATCGCCTGAATCATCGGGCTCACGTAACGGCAGACGTATTCACGAAACAGATACGGCGGCAGATAAGGGGGAGATGCATATTCCGGGCCGTATATACGCCAAAGACGGCCGGGCAACGCTTTGGCTGCGGCTTCGGTCTCCGGCAGCAGCGTTGAGGCAAAACGTTCAAGCAGTTTATGAAACAGTTTCTGTTCGGTCATCGCAATGACTGTGTACTCACCCATCTCAAATAGCGAGGCAGCTTGACAGAGGGGGTCGGGGGTGTCAATCATAACAATGCCGGTATCTCCCAGCAAGGACTCTGTTTCGAGGATCTGACAGGGATCCACATTGTCCTTCGGAGCGGGAGGAGGAATGTCGAGAAAAGCACGCAGGTCATCGACATCCTTGAGGAGAGGCTCCACCGTCCATACCGTGTTTACATCAAGGTCGCGCCGCGTACGGGACGTCAGCGTCCGGCCGCAAGCTTGAATGCGCCATGTGGAGAACTGGCTTGTATTGCATAGTATCGACTCAGTTGAGGACAATTCAAAAATGGGATCAAGGGGAACAGATTTGTAGGAAACCCCCCTCATGACGATCCTGTCCGTCTTCTCGCGTGCAAGCTCAATTAACGGCCACCAGGAAGAATGCGAGTAGATGTTGAAGGGATCGCTGTCTCCCGGGTCTTCATCCAAGCCATTGATCTCATAGAACGAGACTGGCGGCCGGTCAACCTGTTCACCTCGAAGTGTGGCCATCAGTCTTTCGCGTCTTGTCATTTTCCTCTCATCGAACGCCGATTTAAAACTCCATCACCCTGGCCAGCCTGTAAAAATCGCTGTCCCTTTCGATGAATTTGAGTCTGGTCAGTCCTGTCTTCTGATCAATAAGCTCCTTAAAGGGCACATATTTCAGAGAAAGCTGCTCGCCGAGGCTTATCATTACTCCGTTCAAGCCTTCTTCCGCAATCGCCCGGCATGCCCCGGCCCCGAGCTGGCTTGCCATGATGACATCATAGCCGTTGGGCGCTGTGCACCTTGCTTCATAGCCGATCTGTTTCGGTATGAATTTCACCTTTTCTCCTGTTCTTTTTTTATGGACTTCAGTAAGTCTATCGCAAAGCATCTTGCCTATTTCCAGGTTGGTGAGCACGGCATTGCCGTGATTGTCTATTTCCTTAAGGCGTATCTCATCGGGAAGCTTATCGGCAATCCCTTCGGCTACACAGACGACACCAAAATCAAGGCCTGCTTTTTTTCTTGCCTCGACGAGCATGGAAATATCCGTGGCAAGTCTGTCAATATCAAGGACATCCTCGTCAATATCTTCCACCGAGATCATTTTAGGTGCCTCCGCCATCATGGCAGCGGCATATGTAAGCCATCCAGCCTTTCTGCCCATGATCTCGGCGATGAACCAGCTCCCGGATGTGAAGCTGTCGGCCATCAGGTTTCTGATATTGAGGGCTGCATGCTCGGCGGCGGAGAAAAAGCCGAAGGTCCAGTCAATGCCCTGATAGTCATTATCTATTGTTTTCGGAACATGTACCACCTTAACCGGCCTCAATCCCTTGACCTCTTTCTGCAAACTGTAGAGATAATTCGCAGTCTTCAAGGTGTCATCACCGCCAATGGAAACCAAACCGTCAATCTTCATGTCTTCAAAGGCATTAAAGATATTTACTAGCTTTGCATTCTTGACCGGGTCCTTCAGATCAGACCATTTTTTTATGGCACTTCCCGGATTTGCACGGGAATTATGTATGATTACCCCCTGTGAATTTCTGAGACCACGGATCAAATCAAAATCAATTTCGATATAATGCCGGTCCTTGATCAGGCCCTTATCCCTGCTGTAGTTTTCAAGAAACTTGTACCCGTAGAGAAAACCCGTGACTTTTATTCCTTTTTTAAGGCATGCCGCAGCAACCGCTGATATAACCGTGTTTGCCGCAGGGGCGGGACCGCCTGAAAACACAATGCCGATATGTTTCACGTTTGTTTCCTGTCTGGCCTTTTTTGTCATCTCGCTTACCTCTCTGCTATTACAATATCCGGCCTATATGCATTAATTACCAAAATTTCAAGTTGGACTTTTTATTGAAGATACCCTTTCAAAATGCTATTGTGTCTTCACATATGGAAAACACAGAAAGAAAACGCGTACTGATTGTCGACGACGAGGAAATCATCAGGTACTCGCTTGTAAACATTCTCAAAGGTTATGGATACGATGCTGTGGATGTCGGTTCCGGTGAAGAAGCCGTCCGGATTATAAGCGAACAGAGAATTCATCTTATACTGTCCGATCTCGTAATGGAAGGAATGGACGGCCTGCAGCTTCTCGAAAATGTCAAGCTCGTATCACCTCAGACCATATTTATCCTTATAACGGGATACGGATCGCTCAAAACCGCAGTATCGGCGCTCAGGCTTGGCGCCTATGATTACCTGCTCAAGCCGTGCGATGAAGAAGAGCTGTGCTACCGCGTAAAACGCGCCCTGGAAATGCAGAACTTCGGTGAAGAGCAGAAGCGTATTCAGGAAACAAGCGCAATAGCAAAGACAACAATCACACTGTCTGACAAGATCAATACGCCTCTTAATATAATCCTTGGAAATGTGGAAATCCTCCAGCTTCTTTTTAAAGATATTGAAGATATCAAGGTGAAGAAAACACTTGAAACAATTGAAAAGCAGATATTTTCCATCAAGGAGGTCATGGAGAAACTCGCCAAACTTACCAATGCCGAGACGAGGAAATATACTTCATTTCCAGACTATGAAATAATAAATCTTCCGAGTGAAGAATAATCTATGCCAGAACAGTCAAAAATCTTGATAGTTGATGATTCTCAGGAACTTACTGAAGTAATACATGAGTATATGGAAGCTTGCGGTTTTATTGTAGATACCACAACCGAAAGTACGGATGCACTCAGGCTCATAGCAGCAAACGGATATGATGTCATAGTATCGGATATACACATGCCGGGAATGGACGGCCTCGAATTGATGGGCCTCATAAAAGACAGGCATCCGGATTTACCGGTTGTTCTTATTACAGGCTACAGTATAAGCGAAGCGAGAAAGATCGCTCTGGAAAAAGGGGCTGATGCCTTTGTCGCAAAACCTTTTCATATGAAAGAAATCCTTGATGTCGTTACAGGCGTACTTAACAAGAAAAGATTTATCACTACATAGGAGGGTATCTATAATATGGCAAAACAGAAAGTTAAAAAAATAAAAAAGATATTGTGTTATGTGGACCTCAGCAAAAGCAGCAGATATGTTATTGAATACGCAAAACAAGTCTCGGACCTTACTGGAGCTGAAATCTTCTTTCTTCATACGGTAACAGATTTAGGAAGGTTCGCAGGGTTTTATGTGCCGCATATGAGCACTGACAGCCTTTCCAGCGAGATGATGAAATCCGCCAAAGACAAGCTCTATGCCGTTTGCATGCAGACTATAGGAGAGATCGACGCCTCAAAAAGAATTATAAAAGAAGGCGATATCGTTGAAGCCATTCAGGAAGAAATAGACAGAATCGGTATCGACATCCTGGTAATCGGCCATGATTTCAGAACTTTTTCGTTCTTCAAGGAAGATTATGTGACCAGGTACCTGAAAGATCCGGCGTGCCCGGTTCTTGTTATTCCTCTCGCAGTAGATTAACAGTACCCATAAGGAAAGATAAAAAGGGCTTATCCGGACTTCCGTCGACTTGGATTACGATAAGACCCTTTTTATCAAACACCAGCCCCATCTGCTTAGAAGAAGAAAGGAACCCTATTCCGTCAGCCCCTTCCGGAAAGATGATACATGCCGTATCATCGCCCCGCATCCACCTGGGGACAATGTCCGCCCTCACTCCGAAAAATACCGGATTATACCGCTTTTCAAATACGTTTTTCATGATTTCTGCAGTGCTTTTCGAGGATAAATCTCCTGACATCATCCTGTTAAAAGGCTTATTGAGCACAGATTTTATCTGCGTTTCGTAACCGCTGTTTTTACCTTTGGATATCAATCCTGAAACATGTTTGCTGCTTGAAAAAAACCTTATTGAACCGTTCATAATTTCAAAACCCATATCATCAGGAATACATGCATCGATAATGTCCGACCTTACATGCCTGCATTGACTTGAAACAGGCTTGACTATTTCCGGCTTTAACATCAACTCCGGTGTCAGTTTGAAAGCCCGTGTTATATAAAATCCGAAAAAGCAGACAAGTATGATAATGAAACCTGCAAGAAACCTTATCTGAATGTTGCCAGATTTGTTCCTTAGAACCATTTTGGCTTGATGGGTTTGTCTGAAAATGTCTGGTGCACCGGGGGCGGCATATGGTCTCCCGGCTCAGGAGTCAACCGGGGCGGCTTTGGAATTTCCGGGGAATGTGGATGATGCATGCTGTCATCAGGTTCTTCTTCCTCTGCATGCGGCTGTTTGACCACGAACTTTTTACCGAGCAGCTTCATGATCATTGGCGCCAGAAGAAAAACCGCTATAATGATTATGGAGATCAGATTCTGTTCTTTACCTTCCATGACATTATTTTATCACAAAAATTTTACAAGTCATATCCGGTTTTCAAACGAAACTGTTTTTCGAACCTTTCTAGGGCGAGCCCTATAAGTCTGTCTATGAGTTCTTTATATGATATTCCGCATGCTTCCCACAATTTAGGGTACATGCTTATCCTGGTGAAGCCTGGTATCGTATTGATCTCATTTACTATTATCTCGCCGCTTTCTTTGAGGAAAAAATCAACACGCGCCATACCTTCGCAATTAAGCGTTTCATAGACTCTTTTCGCCGTCTCACGGAACTCGGCAACTTTTCCTTCTGGCAACTTGGCCGGAATTTCAAGGATCGCGCCGTTCTCATCTATGTACTTTGCCTCGTAGGAATAGAACTCATGGTTTGGAATTATTTCACCGGGTACTGAAACAATGGGATCGTCATTTCCGAGCACTGAGCACTCAATCTCCCGGCCTTTTATACATTCCTCTACAAGGACCTTCATATCGTATTCAAACGCCTTTTTGACACCGGCCATAAACTCTTCTTCTGAATCAGCCTTGCTGACGCCTACAGATGAGCCCATATTCGCAGGCTTGATGAAAAGAGGCAGTCCGAGTTTTTCTACTGCCTTCTTGAAATCGGCGTCAGCTTCCTTTCTAAGCGTGATAAAATCGGCGATCCTTATACCGGCATCCCGAAGCAGCCTCTTTGCAACATCCTTGTCCATTCCCACTGCGGAACCCAGCACACCGGCACCGACAAATGGGATGTCGGCAAGCTTCAGCATGCCCTGAATCGTGCCGTCCTCGCCGTATGTGCCGTGCAATACGGGAAATACGACATCAAGGCGGCCGATTGCGGTTTCTTTCTTAATGTCCATGAGCTGTTTGCTGCTTTCGCCGGGGACAAGGGCAAGTTCGTTTCCGGTTTTATTAAGCGCAATGAGTTTGGGATTGGTTTCATTGAGAAGGTACCCTGTCTCATCGGTCAGATGCCATCCGCCCTCTTTGTCCATACTGATGAGAACAACCTCGTATTTATTCCTGTCAATCGCTGCTATCACGTTTTTTGCAGACTGCAGCGAGACCTCATGCTCGGCTGAACGTCCGCCGAATATTATCCCTACCCTGATTTTGCTCATGACATATCTCCGGGCGCTCCAATGGAAGATTCCACTATTTGCCAGACCTTATCGATGCCCGATCTGTCAACCGAAGATACTGCAATTACCTTAGCGGTTGACGATGCTTTGAGTGCCGCAATCAGCCTGTTTCTTTCCGACATGTTCACCTTGTCGGCCTTTGTCGCGGCAATAAGTACGCCAACTCCCATCCTGGATGCAATATCGATCAGCATCCTTTCCTCTTCCTCGATATCCCTTCTGATATCCATTACAATAATCAGCAGTTTAAGGCTTGCATTCCCCGTGAAATAGCGCCTTGCCAGTCCGTCCCATTCCGATTTCATACCCTTTGCGATCCTGGCATAGCCGTAACCCGGCATGTCCACCATGTAGATCGGAGGCATCTCAACAGTCTCCACAATAAAGTAATTGATGTTTCGCGTCTTGCCGGGAACCTTGCTTGTCTGGACAAGGTTTTTCCTTCCGAGCAGGGCATTTATCAGTGAAGACTTACCTGCATTGGACCTGCCTGCAAACGTAACCTCAGGGGCATGCTCCCTTGCGTCATGGACGGTGCCTGCATAATCCGCATGCTTGATTTTCATATATCACAAACCCTTCAAGTACAGGCCTACCCTGCGGATGCCTTCAATGATATTAGCCTCGGAATTGGCATAGGAAAACCGTATAAAACTCTTTACCTCATGCCCGAAGTCGATACCTGGCGTCACGCCGACACCCGTGTTCTTGAGTATGTCAAATGCAAGCCTGTACGAGTCATCCGTTATATGATCGATATTCGCCATTACATAAAATGCGCCGGTGGGTCTTGACTCGACCCTGAAGCCGTATTTTTCCATTTCGGAGAGCATTACAATCCTGCGTTTTGCGAAAACCTCCTTCATGGCCTCGCAGTCGGGACCGGCTTTTTCAAGGGCGGCCACTCCCGCCCACTGTGCAAAAGAAGGCGCGCATATTACAAGATTCTGCTGCAGCTTCTGCGCAGCCCTTATAAGCCTTTTCGGGAATATCGCCCAGCCAAGCCGCCAGCCTGTCATGGCCCAGGCCTTTGAAAAACCGTTAATGATAATGGCATCGTCTGTGAATTCTCTCATTGTATGCTGCTCGCCTTCATAAACAAGGCCGTGATATATCTCGTCGGATATTATCGTTATGCCTGATTCGGCAAGCGCAGCCATCCTGTCCCTGTCCAGACACACGCCCGTTGGGTTTGACGGGGAATTTATGAGTATGGCCCTGGTATTATGATGAATGGCAGCCCTCACCCTATCGGGATCGAGCCTGAATCCGTCGTTACGTGTAGGCACATAATCTATCACTGCATCCAGAACGCGTGCAAAGTTCGGATAGCATGCATAGCGGGGATCGGTCATGATAATACTGTCACCCGCATCCAGCAGCACTGCAAATGCAATGAGAAGAGCCGCGGATGAACCTGTTGTCACAAGCACCTGTGAAGGGTCAACGTCAACCCCGTATGTTCTTTTGTAATGTGCGCATATCGCCTCCCTCAGTTCGGGTATGGCCAGAGAATGCGTATAATGGGTCTTTCCTTCTTCCATAGCCTTTATGGCCGCCGTCCTGACGCAAAGAGGCGTGTCGAAATCGGGCTCGCCCACTTCGAGATGAATGACGCCCATTTCATTGGGCAGGTCATGCGCCGCCTCGAGTATGTCCATTACAAGAAAGGGCTTAATGTCTTCTGCTTTTCGCGAGATGTGCATGTCTATTCCTTAAAGTCTTTATTTTCTTCAGTTTCATCCGGCAATCCTGTTTGTCTTCTGAATCTGATAAAATAAATTACAGGCCAGGGGAGTACAATGAGCGTGCTCAGCACTGACAGGTGCCATCCTTTGCTGATAAGAGAGCTGCCAAGCTGTTCCACCCTCCAATCCGGCGCAAGAAGGCCGCATATGACGAGCCCGAACCAGACATACAAGAAGAGCATTACATGGAAGTGATACCTGAGAAGCCATACAATCCGCCTTTTGAGGCCCTTATCCGGAAATGAAATGTCTTTTTCTGATGTCTCATTCATGACAGTCACCCCTTTATCAGATGTTGAACAGTATGGTAACCGGTAATAAAATCATGATGACAATCACCATGAGGTATAAAACGACCGTTTTTTTGATCTCACCCCAGCCGTTTTTGGATTCAACCCATCTGAACGAGAACGAGAACATGAACACCAGCAGAATCCAGTCTATGAAATTGATGAGCGGGATACCCAGAATCCTTGTGGGATACCTGAGGCCGTCTGGAAAGAACCCTGCAAAAAACCTGAGTACCGCATTATCCGGCGTGGTCATGAAGACATGGTTATCAAAATTGTAGGCGTCTATCACCCCGGGACCGATCGATACTACGCCCTTTTCACAAGGCACCCAGAGCCACCAGTTGTATATCGTGGCAAGAGGGTCTTCTATGAGGTCAATCATCACGCAGATGCTTGCATCGATCACAGCCAGGAGAAGTATGGTTTTTACGATGGAACCTTTGAATAATGCAAATTCCCTGGCTTCCGGGTGGTATCCGTCCTTTTCATAAGTCTTCAAGGAGCGCGGCCCGTAAACTATGCGGTTCGTGAATTCGATCACGATATATACTATCGCCACCCAGGAAAGCGGGTTTAAAAGAGGCGTCGCATAAACATAAACACTGAAGCCGGGGTATATGTACGCCCCGCAGAGCACGCCCAGATTTTCAACGACCGCGGTAAGGAAAAAACCTGCCGAAAATTCCCTCAGTGTCCTTTTCCATCCGTGCACCCAGGTGGAATGCGCAAAACATAAGACGAACATCGAAATGAGGCTCACCTCGAACATCGTCTTCATGAAGCGCGCAGGTTCAATCCCGAAAAGATCAAAGAATGCTCCCGCCATTCATCGCTCTCCGGTTACATGTTCCGGCCATCTTTTTCTGGGGACCATGCTTATTGCATTGTTGGGGCAGACCTTTATGCACTGTCCGCACCCGTAGCACCTCTCATACGATACCAGTGAAGACTGTTTTTTCCCGTTCCTTTTTATCACCTGCCTCGCCTTGAAGTGGCAGACCTGCGCACATCTCCCTCTACCATCACACTTCGAGTTGTCCGTAGCTGCAATCAAGTCGCCGTGAATAATCACTCTGGATTTATACCCTATGGCCTCGTTTGCAAGAAAGGGCGCGCATGTGGGTGAAGAGCAGTGGCATATTCCGGCGTCCCCGTCCCTTATCACATAAACGTTTGACACGAGTCCCATGTTCTGGCAACTCGTCTCGATTTCAAGAAGTTCCTTTTTGCTTATTATCCGGTATGTCTCGAGCCTGCCGAACTTTTCGCCGCATGTGCCTATCTGGATATCGACATCGATCGGGGTATCCATGAACATGTCGAGCCTGCCACCTGCAATATCCCTTGCATCCGGCCCGAGATCTTTGGCCGTATCCAGCCTGCATGCGCAAGGGCCCGCAGCAATGGGAAATTCCTCCGGCAGTTTGTCGATATAATCATATATTTCGTTAGCGCTCATGATTTTTGTCACGACGGTCGCCGATGCCAGGACATCGAATATCCGGTGCACCAGCCTTATGGGCAGTTTCTTTTCCGCTTCGAGAAACCTGAGCACCGCTTGCATCACAAGAGGTTCCCTAGGGGCGTAAAATTCTATGAGCTTTTCCCGGCCCTTTCTGTCATGGATCTTTACCCTTTCCTCACGGTCTTTTAGCCAGGGTTCCTTGTCTTTCATTCTTCAGTCTGACTCTTTCAATTTGATAAAATTCAAAGCTTCGCTTTTATTTGTTATTAGACCTTCCGCACGGGCCTCCTCGACCCTGACAAGAAGCTTGCCGACTTCCGGGCCGGGTCCTATCCCGAGTTCAGCCATGACATCGTTGCCGTTTAAAAGAGGCTCTTTCCTGTTGTTCAGATACACATCAATATAATATTCCCAGATGCGTCTTATCATTTCTTCAATCTCTGTCCTGACGCCTATATAGCCGGGGTCTTTACCTGTAGCCACGGCATCGGCAAGAGAAAGAAGCAGGAGTTCCGGCATGAATGCTTCAGCGTTCTTTATAAGCCTATGCATCGCCTTTGTCGTCATTATTCCGCCGCAGGCCAGATCCAGGACCCTCATATGCATGCCGATCAGTCCTGAGATACTCGAGCAGAAGGCGGATGAAAACCTGAGGTTCCTGCAAAGCGTATCCGCAATTTTCGCACCAGCGCCGGCATGGGCATAAAAATGCACCATGCCGTTTTCAGCGTCTTCGCGAGTCGAAGGTTTCCCGATATCATGCATAAAAGCGGCAAGCCTGAGCATGCAGGCCCTGTCAATGCCGTCCTCAACCTCTTCGGACAGCATAGCACCTGCCCCCGGCAGGAGATCTTCCGCTTCGTCAATAAGCGCATCAACGGTCTCGGCAACGAGTGTGGCGTGCTTTATAAGCGGCCAGCGGTGGTAAACACCCTGATATATGTCTTCGTATCCCGGAAACAGGATTTCCCTGATTCCCGTCTCTTCCATGAGGGAGAATATACCTGCGCCTCTCTTATATGAAAGGGCGCAGACCAGCTCCTGTTTTATCCGTTCCGGTGCGATATTTTTCAGCCCCGGCGCATATTTCTTTATCAATGAGGTCGTGCCGTCCTCTATCGAGAACTCGAGCACTGCAGCAAACCTGAGACATCTGAAAGTCCTCAGTGCATCATCTGCGAACCCTTTTTCCGATACGGCCCTGATAGTCCTGCTGTTAAGATCGCTGACACCGTTTAACGGGTCATGTATTTCCATGTTTGCGAGGTTAAGCGCAATTGCATTGATGGTGATGTCGCGGTTAAGAAGGTCTTCATTCAGGCTCGACCCTTTGGGTGCGCACACGTCGAGAGTGATGCCATCTCTCGATACGGTCCTTGCTATGCCGCGGCTTTCGTCCATCCAGAACGGTTTCGAACCCAGGCAGGACGCTAGTGTTAAGGCCTTGTCCCATACGTTGCCGAAGGTAAGTATGTCGTAGTCGACGGGGATTTTACCGAGCAGCAGATCCCTTACACTGCCGCCGACAAGGTAGTCGCTCTCATCAAGAGTCCGGCTTATCCGCCTGATTACCTCGTTATCTTTTGCGATAGTCCACTGCTCGGGCATGTGCCTCCAGGTCTTCCGCCCGGGCAATACAGGCCGCCTTTGACCCTAGCTCGAGCACAGCTTTTTCGGACATTCCGACAATGGAAGTCCTTTTCACAAAATCATAAACCCCCAGAGGCGAGTAGAACCTTGCCGTCGAGGAAGTCGGCAGCGTGTGATTGGGGCCTGCTATATAATCGCCTATCGATTCCATTGAATGGTATCCGAGGAATACCGCCCCGGCATTTTCAACTCTGCCTAGCAGTTCAAAAGGATTTCCGACCATGAGCTCCAGATGCTCAGGGGCAATCATGTTGGCGATGTCGAGGGCCTCGCTGATATCGTGCGTAAGGATGAACGCCCCGTGGCTTGCAAGCGATTCATTAGCGATATCCTTCCTGGGCAGACTTTCCATCTCGCTTTCAATAAGTTTCATAACTTGCGCCGCCAGCTTTTTATCCGGCGTAATAAGCATGGACGAGGCCGCCGTATCGTGTTCCGCCTGAGACAAGAGGTCTATCGCCACCCATCTCGGGTCTGCCCCGCTGTCTGCGACAACGACGATCTCAGAAGGCCCGGCCACCGCCTCGATACCTATAATACCCTGCAGGATTGACTTTGCATGGGCAACATAGACATTGCCCGGGCCCACCACCTTATCAACTCTCGGAACGGATTCGGTACCGAAGGCAAGGGCAGCAATCGCCTGGGCGCCGCCTATTCTGTAGATTTTTTCAATGCCGGCAATGTGTGCGGCCGCAAGCAGTGCGTTATTCACCCTGGCCTTGGGAGTCGGTGAGACAACGACAATATTCTTTACCCCTGCAATTTTCGCAGGGATCACATTCATGAGAAAGGTGGATGGAAATGCATTCCGGCCGCCGGGAGTATAGACGCCAACACTCGCAATCGGCGTCACTTTCTGCCCCAGGATGGAACCGGTTTCGTCCGTTGTTATCCATGAATTTTCCTTCTGCCGCAAATGAAACGCCTCAATCCTTTCAGCCGCAGTCAAGAGCGCGTCGTAAAGGCTTTTATCAATTTTCGATGCAGCCTTGTTTATCTCCTTTGAGGTAAATGCAATACCGTTCTTCTCAGGATCGTATTCATCAAACCTGCGTGTAAGGTCAAAAAGGGCCTTGTCTCCGTCTTCCCTGACTTTTTCTATAATCTCCCTGACAACGATATCGATATCAGGCGAAGTGATCCTCTTGCGGTCAAGGATTTCATCGAGTTTAATTTTCCACCCTGTCTCGGATGTTCTGATGGTCTGCATGATATCAAAGACCTCCCTTTTCTCTCCTGATCGAAGCCCCGACGGAATTCAGTTTCTTGTCGAGCCCTTCGTAACCCCTGTCCAGGTGGTATATGCGGCGGATTTCCGTATAACCCCTTGCATTTAGCCCTGCCAGAACAAGGCTTGCCGATGCCCTCAAATCCGTCGCCATGACGTTGGCGCCTTCAAAGCGTTTAATGCCGTGGATAATGACCGTGTTCCCTCTTTCTTCAAGATTGGCACCCATCCTGATCAGCTCCGGCACATGCATGAAGCGGTTTTCGAATATGTTCTCGGTTATGCTTGAAACGCCTCCCGCAATGCAGGCAAGCGTCATGATCTGAGCCTGCATGTCAGTCGGAAAGCCCGGGAAAGGCGCCGTGCTGACATCAACGGGCTTTAAGTCCACATCGCCGTCAATCTCGATTATTCCATCTCCGGCTTGAGTTATTTTAATGCCCATATCGTTCAGCTTTTCAGATATGGCCTCTACATGATCGTTTCTGGCGTTCTTAATCCTGAGTCTTCCCTTTGTTACGGCGGCTGCAACCATAAGGGTGCCCGCTTCTATCCTGTCCGGTATGACCGTATGCTCAAGTCTGCCCAGCTCTTTTACTCCTTCGATGGTTATCGTGCTGCGGCCTGCGCCTTCGATATGTGCGCCCATTGCAATAAGGGCATCGGCCAGGTCAACAATCTCGGGTTCCATAGCCGCACCTTCGATTATTGTCGTGCCTTCGGCCAGGCTTGCAGCCATCAGGACGTTTTCCGTACCGCCGACCGTCGTGTTGTTGAATATAATGCGTGAGCCTTTAAGCTTTTTCGCCTTTGCATAGACATAGCCGTGTTTAAGTTCAATCTCGGCCCCCATTTTTTCCATCGCCTTTAAATGCAGGTCAATAGGCCTGACCCCGATTGCACATCCTCCCGGCAGTGAGACCTTGGCCTGTCCGTATCTGGCCAGAAGAGGCCCCAGCACGAGGATGGATGCTCGCATGCTCTTGACCAGATCATAAGGCGCAGCAAAGCAGGTTATATTCGAGGGGTCAATCTCGACGACACCGGACTCAAGCCTTTCCCATCTGACACCCAGCACGCCCAGTACTTCCAGCATGGTTTTTATGTCCATCAGCTGGGGAATGTTTTTATATCTGCACAGACCGCCGGCAAGAATAGAGGTGCATAAAACAGGTAGCGCTGCGTTTTTTGAACCCGATACACACACATCGCCGATGAGGGTCTTGCCGCCGTCGATAACAAACTTGTCCATTTTTCAACCTCGGTTATTTTTTGTGACTATATAAAGTATTGGACAATTATTCAATCGGCAGTGTTACGGTAAAGACCGTACCTGTCAATGGTATGCTTTCAGCAGTGATCCTCCCGTTGTGAAGGGTAGCTATATGTTTTGCAATCGAGAGCCCCAGACCGGTTCCTCCAACACTGCGCGACCTGGACTTGTCGACGACATAAAACCTTTCGAATATCCTTGCAAGGTGCTCTTTCGGAATCCCGATACCCGTGTCCCTGACGGTTATTATTGCATTACCGCCTTCGGTCCTCAATCCCACTAAAACCTCACCCTTTTCGGTATATTTGATGGCATTGTCTATGAGATTTGTCAGGAGCTGCTCTATCCTGAAGCTGTCCGCTGATATGGCAACCGGCCTCAGGTCGGTCTTCAATGAAAGGCCTTTCTGTGTGGCTTTGGGTTCAAAGAGTGTTACGATAGAGTTTATCACGGAGCTCAGTTCAATCTTTTCCACACTCATGCTGACAGCCCTGTCCTCAAGTTCCGAGAGAATAAGCAGGTCCTGGACAATATTTATAAGGCGGTCCGTGTGGCGTTTTACGATATTGAGGTACTCCCTCTGCTCCTCACTGGCATCATCCAGGATTGTTTCGACAAAGCCTTTTATCGCTGTGAGCGGTGTCCTCAGTTCATGGGATATATTGACGACCAGTTCTTTTTTCATCTGTTCGATCTTTTTCATATCTGTAATGTCGTGGAATATAAGGACATGACCCGAAATAACTCTGGTAGCACTTGCAAGAAATACTCTGCCCGATATCTCAATTTCGGTCTGGGCATGATTAAGGCCGATGTCAAAAATATTCTTAAGCGATTCCGAACGCAGAATTTCCCAGTAAAATCTGCCTTCAGGGCTTAATGTACCGAGAATATCCTTTGCGCTGGCATTGACGATAACGATCCTGCCGTCCGAATCGAGAAGGACAAGACCTTCGGACATGGATGAAATGATGCCTTCGAGTTCGTCTTTGTGCCTCACAGTGCTGTCAAAGTATAAAGAGAGCTTTTCGGTCATATCGTTGAAGCTGTCCGCCAGCCCGCGGAGTTCAGCCTCCTCCATTCTCCTGACACGAATGGAAAAATCTCCTGAAGCGATTTTTCTTGCCGCGTTTCTGAGTTCAAGCACTGGCCTTGAAACCCTGACCGAGAATATGTATGCGACAATAAACGATAAAATGCTTATAGCACACAGGATGAAAAGAAGCCGCCATTTGAGCTTGCCGAATATATATCCTTCAGACGGCAGGCTATAGCGGATCACACCGATTATATTTCCGTCTTTCTTCAAAGGTACGGCCACATATATCATTTCCTTCAGCACGCTTGCGCTGTACCTAACTGAACGGCCGGTCTTTCCGCTGTATGCAGCAGCTATTTCAGGCCTTGATTTGTGGTTGTACATGGTAGAAGGGTCGACAGCCGAATCAGCCTGAACCACGCCTTCAGAGTCAATCACAGTTATGCGGTTCATGTTGAGGTTGCCGTAATGGCTGACCACAGACCTCAGTTCTTTTATACTACCTTTCGAAAGCAGTTTTGACACCTTCTCATAAACAGGCCTGTTTCTTATTATCAGCGAATTTTCCGTTTTTTCGATGTAAAAGTCATAGATGACTTCAAAGGAGAGGAAAAGAGTTACGGCCGATATTATGACGGCGGTTATAAATAATCCCGTAAAGACTTTAAGAAACAGGGATTTCTTCATTCTTCAATCCTGTATCCCACACCCCTGACATTCTGGATGAGAGATGCGCCCTCTCCGAGCTTTTCTCTAAGGTTTTTTATATGTACATCGACGGTACGGTCAATGACCGCTTTTTCGTTTCCCCATAAATGATCCAGTATCCTTTCCCTTGAAAATACCTTCCCCCTGTTGGCGGCCAGAAAGGCCAGTATCTTGAATTCGACGGCAGTCAAAGTGACGGCTTCACCTTTGACCGTCACCCTGAAACGCTCATGGTCGATTTCGATCAGGTCTCCTATTCTTATTATTCCCTGCGGCAATCCCCCGGTCCTCCTGAGTACCGCTTTTACACGGGCCACCATTTCACGCGGGGAAAAGGGTTTGGTGATATAGTCATCGGCCCCGGTATCGAGGCCTGTCACCTTGTCGGACTCCATGCTTTTGGCTGTAAGCATGACCACAGGGATTTCCTTTGTCTCATCGTCGGATTTGAGAGCTTTGCATATTTCCATGCCGTCGGCATCGGGCAGCATCAGGTCAAGCAGTATGAGGTCGGGCTTTCTGATCCCTGCAATGAACTTCCTGAAGCTGAAGGCGTCATGGAAACCGGCGACCTCAAAGCCAGCCTTTTTAAGATGCAGGCTTACAAGATGCAGGATATCCGGTTCGTCATCCACTGCCGCTATTAAAAATGCCATGCGTTTCTCCTGATAGGGTTAGTAATTATATATTTACAGCGAATATTGATTGCCAACAATCATAAACAGCGGCTTAACCATTTTTTCATAAACCGTTAACCGATTTTTCATATCCCGTTAACGGCATCCTAACTGCCTGCCGGTATTAACTTTCACAAAAATTTATTTGTTGAAAGGAGACTTGCATGGGCAAAAAATGGATTTTAGCTTTAGCAACAATTATTCTGATTACAGGTTTCCCAATGGCATCACATGCCGCCAAATTCAAGCTTGCTGACATTGACTGGGAATTAAACGGCAGCATCAGACTCGATGCAGGCTACAGATTTTCCGACCTGGGCAGCACACCCGAAACTCCTGCGGGACAGGAATCGAAACAGACCGACTGGTTCCTGGAAAATCCCGGAAACAGCAGATTGGGGCTCAAGGCTACATACAATGGCGTGTTGGCTTACTATGAGGTTGCTGTCCCGACAAACACCTCCAGCTGGACCACCAGACACCTGTATGCAAAATACAGTTTCAACGATTCCAGCAGTGTGCTTCTGGGCCAGACAACATCGCTGCTGGCACCGCTCGATCCCGAACAGCACCTGAGGCAGGACAAGCTCTTAAACGGTTTCGGCAACCTCTACCCGAGCCGCAATCCCCAGTTCAGATATTCGTATAAGACTGGCGGACTTACCGCAAACATTGCACTCGAAGATACGAAGACCGCTGTTTCCGACACGGCCTTCAGCGGCAGCCATATGGTTGACAGCTATGTTCCGGTTGTACAGGCATCGATCGAGTACAAGACCGACAATTTCATGATCATGCCCAGCGCGTATTATCAGACCTATGAACTCAAGAAGAACGACGCAGTGGATACGACAAATTCCATCAATGTGACCTCATGGGCCCTGGCCCTCGACGGCACTTTCAAGACCGATGTCATACAACTCGCGGCAGAACTATGGTTAGGCCAGAACCTTAGCACATTTTCCATTGACCAGCGGTCTTCCACCAGGAAGACAACGACCATGGGCGCGCCCGTTGCAAATACCGCAGGCAACGACATAAAGAACGTGAACAGCTACGGCGGATGGGTACAGGCGGGCATTCCCATAAAACCGGTAACCATATATGCCGGTTATGGAATCCAGCAGTCCCAGGTGAAGAAGACCGATACGAACTCGGTCTTATATGAAGACTGCGTGACTACACAGGGCGCATTCATAAATGCCAAGTGGGAGGCTTTGAAAGGTTTTTATATCCAGCCGGAAGTGGCTTATTTCTATAACGGCAATGACGCACAGAAGACTTTGACTGCAAAAGATACGACTTATGCAACAGGCGAGAATAATCTCGGAAGCGACCTCTACGCGGGTGTTCACTTCCAGTACGATTTCTGATACCTACCACTTCCCCTACGCCCCCGGTGCAGCTAAAGCCCGGGGGCTTTTTTACAGGAAAAATATACTTACCTCATCTTGCGATGATTATTTTTACACCGGCCTTTTTATATTGCTTCATTACTGCCGGAGAAAGGGACCCGTCTGTAATGATGTTCTTCGTATGCTCCATGGGCAGAAAGGTGTGGAAGGCAGGAGAAGAGAATTTGGATGCGTCGGCCAGGATATAGCTCTCTCTCGCATGTGCATGCATTACTCCTTTGATTTTCGATTCATTGACATTGTTCGATGCACAACCCATTTCGAGAGAGATACCCGCTGCCCCTATAAAGGACTTGTTCACATAGAAGCCTGAAAGACAGGATTCCGTTATGGGGCCACCGAATGCCCCTTCACGTTCTTCAAAGCTTCCTCCTGTGCAGATGATATTTATGCCCACCTTGTTTTTCAGGATATTTATGATGTTCAGCGAATGGGTGATGACGGTGATGGAGCGGTTTTCCGGAAAAGACTCGGCCAGATAGGAGCATGTTGAACCTGCATCGACAAAGACCGTATCATCCCGTTCGATAATGGAAGCTGCATACGCCGCGATCTTCCGTTTTTCGCTTATGTGCTGATTGATGCGGCTGGCGATATGGGTGCTTACCAGAAGATTCTCGACCGGTATTGCACCCCCATGCACCCGTGTAATAAGCCGTTCCTTCTCCAGCGCAATAAAATCGCGTCTGACAGTCATGGCAGAAGTGTTCAGGTGCTGGGCAAGCTCTTCCACCGCACAAAAGCCGTTTTTGTGCACGAATTCCAGTATTTTATTCTGTCTGTATGTCAGCATCGCATTGCTCCAGGATAATTTTTTTGCTTGGTTCTTTCATGTCAGGCCCTATAAAATCAGCATCCCGTAAGGTTTAATCCATTTGCCTGAAATCAGTTTCGATTTTGGAGTGTGATTCAGGACGACCCTGAATTTTTTTCCATCATCACCCATGCGGTGGACAACTTCAACACCGTTACCGTTGAATTCAGGCTTGAGTCCTGCTTTTTTGAATATTTTTCTGAACAGAACAAAAAGTCCGAGAGGGTCAGGCGAAGTCCCGAGATAGTAAACAGTGCCCTTGCCGTAATTATTCCTTGTAACAGCCGCCGTCCCGCTGTAATGCTTCTTCCTGTCACTGTAGTAAGCAATAGCCTTTGCTGAAACCGGCTCCAGCAGATCGGCCCAGACTTCGCCCTTTGCCGGGATCAGTCCAATTTTTATCTTCACTTTGTTCCTGTTGAGGGATTCGAACCTTTTGATTTTCACCCCAGCCAGTTTGGAAAAGAGCCCCGGAAGGCTGTCGGTTATCGCAAAATTTTTCATATCGCGGGTTCCGGCGCGCCATCCCAGGACAAGGGTCCCGCCTTCATGCACCCATTTTTCTATCCGTTCGACAAACTCAGGGTCGGCCATCTGGTACATGGGAAGGCTGATGATCGAATATCTTGAAAGATCGACCTGTGACGGCTTTTTCACATCGGCATTTATGTTGAACAATACATACGGCGCAAACCATCTCGTGAGTTCAAGCTCATATCCAGCCTGAACATATGGCGTAGGTTTTTCGTAAAGCCCTTTTGAGAGATACTGATCCCAGAGAACACGCATGTTATCCTTGTCATAGAGAAGACAGGCCGGTGTTATGATTGAACTCCTGACTATTTTATCATGAACTTCCCTGTTATCGATTATGTTTTTCTTGAGCCTAAAGTATCTCTCTGATTCGGAATTGTCGGAATCCAGAATTCCGTAGCCGAGCTGTTCCGAGCCGAAGCGCGATGTTCTCCATGGAAAGTAGAACAGCCTGTCAGCGCCGTGAACGATCGCATGGTTGGTCCACAGCACAATTTCCTCATAAGGAGGAAGATATCCCAGGCACACATGGCCTTGAGCCTCAGCGAACTGTTCGAAGATTGTGAAATTGTTTCTGTCCTTGAAGCCGCGGATCGCGGCAAATGCATAGGAGTTGAAGTAATACGGGAACGGTTCGTCCTGATCCCCCCACACCGGATAATTGCTGTAACCGGCAAAATCCATGTTTTCCGCCATCCGGGCATGATCAATGATGTTGCACACAGGCGGTATGTAAAAGTTGTGGCTTATCCATTGTTCAGGGGCGATGTGTTTTCTCAGCATTGCTATCTGATCATCGACGAAATTTACCGCCGAGTCGGAACAGAATCGGTAGTAGTCGAGCTGAAGTCCTGCATTGTGCGGCAAAGGCTGTTCAGTCGGTATTGGAACCTGTTCAAAGGAAGAATATGTCGTGCCCCAGAAGACCGTACCCCAGGTCTCGTTCATTTTTTGAACGGACTCAAATTTTTTTCTGAGCCATGCATGCCATTTTTCTTTGCAGTTCCCGCATATGCAGATATCAGTACCCTCATGTCCCAGTTCGTTGTCGATCTGCCATCCGACGACATTCTGATTTTTCCCGAAGTGCCGTGCGATGCTCTCCACAATTGAAAGGCTTGCCCCATGGTAATGCCCGGAATTGTAGCAGCATTCGCGGCGCGTGCCGAACTGCCGCACCTTGCCGTCTATGGAAATCCGGATGATATCGGGATGTTTTTCAGCAAGCCACACCGGAGGTGTAGCGGTGGGAGTCCCAAGCACGGATTTGATGCCATGCCTGGCAAAAATATCTATGACCTCATCAAAGAGTGAAAAGTCATAGCACCCTTCCTGAGGTTCCAGAATGATCCATGCGAATTCCATCATGCGCACCAGCCTGACGCCCATTTCCGCCATCCGCCTTGCATCCGATTCCCACAACGACCTGTCAGCATGTTCCGGATGATAATCCACACCAAACTGAAACTCTTTTTCTCCCATCATTCGCCTCCCTGGCTCAACCGGTTACACGGCAACGGATTCATGCAAGCATCCCCTCGATAAACATTATACAGGCCATGCCTCATTTCTGAAACGGATTCTCCGACGGATAACGAACTCCCTGCGGGAGGTTATAAAATATCCCGGAGATTCCAAGCATCTTAAGGGCTGAGAACAGCGGACGACCCGCATGGCTGAATGCGACAGCAGTATGATGCGGGAACTTGTGCTCGATGAGCACATGGCGGTAAAATCGTGCCATCCCGGAAACGGCAAAGACACCGGTGCCTCCGAACGAGCGGGGATTGACATCAAGCACTTCGCCTTCGGCGATATAGGCCTTGAGCATGGTGTCTGCTGTGGACTGAAGCCTGAAAACCGTTACATCACCCGGCCTTAAAGCACCCTGAAGAACGCCACGGGTGGTATCGGGCTCTTTTCCGTTTTCTATAAGACGGTTCATGAGAAAGTGATGCGTAAGCTTTGCCCCGGCCATGCATGCATATGGCGTATTGCCGCAATGAAACCCCATGAAGAGGTCGGTCATCCGATAATTTTTTATGACCTTTTTAGAGCCCGAGATCATATCAGCAGGCACGGTATTGTTGATGTCCAGTATTGTGGCGGGGAGGTCTGTCGCGCACATTGCCATATACTCGCTCAATGCCCCATAGACATCTGTTTCACAGGCGACCGGCATTCCCTGCGACGCAAGTCTTGAATTCACATAGCATGGGACAAAACCGAAATATTTCTCAAATGCAGGCCAGCATTTGTTTGCCATTACGCCCCAGGAACAGACGCCAAGATTGTCCCGTACGAATTGCGAAAGGGCCAATTCATATTGAGCCAGCCTCGGCAGGAGATCAGGATAGGGATTGCCTCCAAGCTCTTTTGACATGTCTTTGACAATTGCTTTTATCCCGGGGCTTCCCTCTGCGTCCTGATAGCACTTAAGCAGATCGAGTTCGCTGTTTTCCATGATCTCCACACCCAGATCATACAGAGGCTTGATCGGGGCATTGCATGTGAGAAAATCGTGAGGCCGCGGTCCGAATGTAAATATCTTCAGATTTTTTAGCCCGATATGAATCCTTGAAACAGGTATGAATTCAGCGATCATGTCAGCAATCTCTTCAGGTTCGCCCATGGGATATTCGGGGATGTACGGTTTAAGCCCGCGCAATCCGAAGTTATAAGAAAGACTGAGCATACCGCAGTAAGCATCGCCCCTTCCATCCATGAGGTTTCCCGAAGACTCCTCGGCCGCAGCTGCTATCATCACCGGGCCGCCAAAACCCTGAACAAGCAGACTTGCAGGTCCCTCAGGACCGAAATTCCCCAGATAAAGAACGAGGGCGTTGATTCCCGAATTATTTATCTCATCCAGAGCGGCAGGGATATCCTGCTCGGCTTCAACAATCGTTTTCAGCTCGATGACAGGCAGCTTCCTCATGCTGCAAATCCCGGCGACCTTTGTCCGCCGCGCCTCTGAAAGAGAGGCCGGGAAACAGTCACGGCTGACGGCTATCAAACCTATTTTAACATCCGGCATGTTCTGCATGCTTTTCTCCTTTGCCGCCATTCATGAAGGCCTGCTTAGATTGCTGCTGCGCCGCTTTTCCTGACGTGCGGAACAGATCGAGATAATAGAGGCATCTCTCGTAATGCGCTTCCCTGGCCCCCTGGATAATTTTGTGGTAATCGGAGCCGCTTTTTCCGGCCGCATCCTGCATCTTCTTGGTCGATGCCAGCACCAGGTCGGTGCCGATATTTATCTTGGCAATGCCCGCATCAATAGACCCCGTGAACTGGGCCTCGCTCAGACCGCTCCCCCCGTGGAGCACGAGCGGTACCTCAACCCGTTCACGAATCGTCTGCACAAGTTCGAGGTCAAGCCTGGGTTCACCCTGATAGACGCCATGCGCGGTCCCGAACGCCACGGCCAGACAATCGACACCGCTCTCGGCCACGAAGCGTTCTGCTTCGGCAGGATCGGTAAAGCCCCGGCGTTGCGAACCGAAAGCTGTGTATTCCTGGCCGCTGCCGACATGGCCGACTTCCGCTTCGACACCTGCGCCAACGGCATGTGCGGCTCTCACGACAATTCTGTTGGCTGCGATGTTCTCATCAAGCGGCAGTTTCGACCCGTCCAGCATGACATCGGTGAACCCGAATGCAAGAGCACGCATGCACTGCTCGAAGCTCGTCCCGTGATCCAGCATCAGCGATACCGGAACCGTGACGTCCTTGCATATTTCGCGAACAAAGCTGACATACGCGCCTATTTTACGATCATCTATCAAATGTGTGTAGATTCCCAGTATCCCTGGAGCCTTACGCTCCTCGAGTGCAGCCACTATTCCTTCGACGGCAGTCATTTCACAGAAATTGAACAGCGGAACGGCATATTGTTCTCTTTGCGCTTTTTTGAGTTCACTGATCATTGATTGAAGCGGCATAAATTCTCCTTAAAATTTATTTTGGCAGTTCAATGTTATGCATTTTCAGAAAGGACTTAACTTCATCATAAACAGGAAAACGGTCATGACCGCCCAGTCGCGTGCATGTCAATGCAGAAACCGCTGTGGCGAAGCGTGCGACAGTCTTCAGGTCCCATCCTTTGAGCAACCCCGTTATATATGCACCGTGAAAGACGTCTCCCGCGCCGGTTGTGTTCACGACAGTCACATCGAAGGCAGGGGTATGGAAGGCCTCGTTCTCAGTCATCGTATAGCAGCCGCGCTCTCCCACCGTTTCAACGACAATGCGTGGGCCATCGGCCAGCATCGCCCGGCCTGCCTTCAAGATATCATGTTCGCCTGAATATGCGGCGGCAAAACCCTCCCCGCAGATTACTATGTCGGTCAGGGTGACAAGCTCCCTTTTCCAGTCAGGTACCGCTTCATTGGTCTTCCACATGTCTATCACCACTGTCTTGCCTGCTTCACGCATCCATCGGGCCGCCTGAAGACTTGCTTCGGGATAAACGCCGTCAAGAAGAAGATATTCGGCCGAGGTAAGGTAGTCCCGGTCAAGCTCGGCAGGCATTACGGGATTCTCGAGATAGTTTGCAAGCAGAGCGAAGACGCGCTCTCCGGTCTCCTTGTTGACATAAACGAAGATAACCTGGTTCTCCGGAAAAGGTCTTTTAACGATACGGCTGATGTCCACATCATACATCGTCAGCGAATTTCTTTTTATCTCCGATATTAAATCATTGCCGATCGTGCCGATATAACCGGTAACGGCCCCGAGACGTGAGGCCGCAACCATGGCCGTCCCCGCAGGTCCGCCTCCCTGCATCGTGAAAGCGTCAACCAGGCCGCCCTTTTCCCATGTCGGCATTTCCGTACATGACATGACTATATCTACACATCTTAGACCCATGCCTATGATTTCCGGATTTCTCATATACGTCCTATCCTCCGGGGCAGGTACGCCCCGTGAAAACGATTGTCTGTTTTATTATTATCTTAATTATCAGATATAATGTTCAAATTGTTTATTTAATTACATTTGTCAAGGCC
Source organism: Desulfomonilia bacterium (assembly GCA_036567785.1). Taxonomy (NCBI): domain Bacteria; kingdom Pseudomonadati; phylum Thermodesulfobacteriota; class Desulfomonilia; species Desulfomonilia bacterium. The sequence continues at coordinate 72,666 of DATCTV010000034.1, forward strand.
CAATCTGTTAAAGACTATTGCAGTGACACATGGACTGTTTTCATATATCTTTTCCGGCAATGGAAAGACGGACTGCACCTCTCACCACATGCAATACCTGCACAAAACATCTCGTGGAGCTGTGCTGCAGAAAGAGCCTCTTTTTTAGGCTTTTTCGCATGCCGCTCATTTCAGGAATGCGGATCATGTCATATTTTCACGGCATTGACCTTGATGACTATCCGGTAAGGACGGAGCGGTGCAAAAACTGCGTCAGATTCATGAAAAATGCGCTCAAGGAAAGATCCCCCGTATTCGCAAGACTCAATGAGCGGATAAACCCGTATTTCAACCAATACCGCGACCGGCTCGTGAGCGAAGACGACAAGGCCCGTGCGAAAAGTCTTGCCGCTGAATTCATGGAATACGAGTGCGATTGAACCTGCGTTAATAAATTCTGATTTAGAACCTAGCACCAGACACCTGGAAAGGGAGCTGTTTGCTGCAACTTCTTGTACTTGAAGACCGGTGTGCCCCAGGACGGCTGGCCTCCAGAGACCATGCCCGAGATCAACACAAACGAATAACACCCGTTCCCGGTTTTATAAACATTTCATGAATACGACTCCATCTTCCATTGCCAGTTGCAATGCTCAATCATCAGGTTCATAAGTCCGGATTAAGGAAGCTCTCATGACTAAACCATTCAGGACAGGGATAGCGGTATTCTCGGGAACAGGCAATACGGCCCATGTGGCTGGACTGCTCGCAAAAAACCTCGCTGCAAAAGGCGCGGAAGTCGAGATTAAGAATATCGACTCGAAGATGTTTGTCCAGGGGAACAGCCCATACGTGGATTTCATACCCGGCAGCTACGATATCGCAGGAATCGGCCACCCGGTGCTGGGATTCGGGCCTTCCCCTCTCGTTCTTAAATTCGCAGAGGCCATTCCTGAAGGTAAAGGCCGGATGTTCATCTTCAAATCCGCCGCGGACAACCACGTGATAAACAACTCGGCGTCCGAAGATCTGATAGAGATCCTCAAAAGCAAGGGCTATGACGTCTTCCACGACTTTCTCTATGTCATGCCCTGCAACTGGATATTTAAATATGAGCGCCGCTTCAGCCTGCAGATTCTCGACGAGGCTGAAATAAAGGCGGCCCGGCACGCTGATGAACTCACAGCTGGCGTAAGGTCGGAAATGCCCGTCTTCAGCGGATGGAGGGCTGTCGCACGCTTTTTTCATTTTCTCGAATCAAACTATGGCAGGAAACTGTTCGGCAGGGCGCTCTTGGCCACTCAAAAATGCAGCCACTGTGGGACATGCATAAAAAACTGTCCGGCAGGCAACATCCGAAAGGAAAACGATAAAATCGTTTTCGACGAGGATTGCCTCTTCTGCATGCGGTGCGTATACGGCTGCCCGGAATCGGCCATAACAGCGCCGGGACTCAACTGGTGCATTGTCAAGGGAGGCTACAGATTGAGCGATTATGAGGGTGCCGCTGACGCGGACCGCACCTTCATCACGGAAAACAGCCGCGGATACTGGCGGCACTTTTATGATTATTTCAGATAGAAGGGGTGTGCTGCTACCACTCTTGTTTCAGGAAAACCGCGCGACCTGTCCTTGCTGATTCGTACACCGCAAATACCAGTTCGATATCCGAACGGGCTTCTCTGCCGCCTACGCGTGGAGGTTTGCCGGTATCGAGGCAGTTTATGAAATCCTTCATCGCCTCGCTGTAGACGTTGTAGCCCGCGAACTCCTCTACGATATCCATGGTGACACCGGTTGCAAAGGTCTTATCGATGACCGCATCCGGCAGCTCATCATCGGCCAGGTTCTTCATGTATTCCTTGATACCGCAGATCACAGCGGGATCGACGCCGTGATAGTATTCCTTCACCTTTTCGCTGAATACCTTGATCTCGGCTATCTCGAACTGAAGATGTCCGGGCAGCCTTTTCTCCGGCGACTCGATTATGCTGCCGGCGTTCCCGTATATGGCCATCATCGGCACCAAGGGCGCAATGCGCGCGTTCCATGTGAGTATTATGCTGGTCATTATACCGTTTTCATGCGTGAGCGTTATGATCGAGGCTTCATCGACATCCCATTTTTTATCCGGGCATCTGGTCGTTGCATAAATGCTTTTAACAGGCCCGCCCAGCACATTCGCCATGGCCATCAGATGAATGCCCCTGTCGAAGAGTACGCCGCCTCCGCCGGTTTCGGCTTTCATGCGCCACTCGTACGTCTTCATGCATGCCAGCATGTTTATGTAGCCTGAAAGCTCGTGTATGTTTATCATGAAGGGTTCGCCGATCAGGCCCGCAGCCATGAGTTCAGAGGCCCTGACAACACCTGGTTCGTACCTGAAGTTTTCCAGAACGGCCAATACGAGGCCCGATGCAGCGGCTTTTTCGATCATTGCGTCTGCCTCTGACAGCGAATTGGCAATGGGCTTTTCAATAAAGACATGCTTTCCTGCATCGAAGGCTTTCATCGAGGCACCGTAGTGCAGATGGTGGGGAAGGCAGATGTCGAGTGCATCTATACGCTCGTCAGTCAGCGCTTCATCCATTGTTTTGAAGATGCCGGCCGCATTGTTTTCAGCTGCTATTTTTACCGCAAGATTTTCGTTGGAGTCACAGACATAAAGGTCGGCCCTGTCACTGTGATTGCCCCATTGTTTTGCATGGACATGTCCTATCATTCCACAACCTATAAGACATATGCCGTATCTGTTTTTTGCCATGTAAGGCTCCTTTTATCATATTTTAATGTCGACCGTCATCTTGTCCTGACACCATCGAGCGCCCGGGCCAGATCGCCGATTATATCATCCGCGTCCTCTATGCCCACGCTCATCCTGAATATGCCTTCTCCTATCAGCCCGAGGTATCTGAGCTTCTGCTTTTCGTTGAACACGGCCATCTCTTCGAAGAAGAACCCTGTCGGCAGATAGAAAATAAGGCTCTGGTCATGACCCAGCGAAACCGCATGCGTAATGAGTTCGAGCCTGTCAAGAAACGCGAAGTGCTCGTCGATGCTGGCCTTCAGGTTGAAGTTGAGCATGCCCGACGGGGCCTTCATCTGTTTCTTCGCAAGCCTGTACGAAGGGTGGCTTTTAAGGCCCGGATACCGGATGATGTCCACCTTCGGATGAGATTCCAGGAATCGGGCTACCTTCTGCGCATTGGCGCAATGCCTCTCCATCCTCATGGGAAGCGTAACCGACCCCCTTATGATGAGCCATGCATTGAACGGGCTTATGCAGGCGCCCAGGTGTTTTACGCCGTCCTCGCGCATCTTATTCAAGAGTTCCGTGGGACCTATGATAGCTCCGCCCAGACTGTCGCCGTGGCCGTTTATGTATTTGGTAGCGCTGTGTATCACTATGTCGGCCCCCAGTTCAAAGGGCTTCTGCATAATAAGGCCTGACCACGTACTGTCAACGACCAGCATCGCACCCGCCTTGTGCGCGATTTCGGCGATGGCCTTTATGTCGCATATAAGCACAAGAGGGTTTGCGGGCGTCTCGACATAAACGACCCTTGTGTTTTTCTTAATGGCGCGCCTGACTTCCTTGACATCGGACGTGTCCACCATGGAGACCTCTATGCCGAATTTTGGCAGCATATTCCCTATCAGCTTCTGAGCGCCGGTGTAGCACACTTCGGAAGCCACCAGATGGTCGCCGGCCTTCAGCATGGAAAAGAGCGTCGAAGAGATCGCCCCCATGCCGCTTGACGTAACTACGCAATCCTCGCCGCCTTCAAGCCTGGCCAGCCTTTCCTCGAGATGTCTAACTGTCGGGTTGTGCTCCCTCGTGTAGTTGAACTTGTTTAGATTTTGATAAGTTACCTGTTCGAGAAGCTCGATGAGGTCCGTCGAAAGTTCATAGGAGTTCGCCATGTGTATGGGCCTTCTGATCGCCCCGGTATCGCCGTCCGTACCCTCGCCCGCGTGGACGCACAAAGTATCCGTCTTGAAATCGTTATTTTTACTGTGAGTCATTACAGCCTCCTTGAATAATGCGGCTTATCAGCAATTTCGATTGTTCAATATATCTGATTGCCGTGATGCCTTACAGCATTATTTGAAAATTATTTGATGCAATCCGGGAGGAAAAATGAAAAGCAGTCCTTTTGCGGTATTGAGTTACGGTGAGATAAAGACAACGGGGTCATGACCAAAAGCGACATCAGGAGCTGATGTCGACACAGCGGCAAAGCGCACTCCGGATGATTTCTTTGCAGCCGGATGGGAAAAATAAAAAAAGGCGGGCATATGCCCGCCCAATAGAAGGAGTTGTGACTACTCCAAAAAGGAGTCCTTTTAAAACGGTAAAAATCCGCCGTCTGCCGTTACCATGTAAAAATCGGATTGGTTATTGCCGCAATGAAGCCCTGGAGAAGCTCTCCGAGTGGATTCGTCGAGTTAGGATTGGTTATCTGCCTCAATTCCACCCTGTAGTAGTCACCTTCTTGAGGCTTATCGATGAAACTCACGTTGTAATCAGCGCTCAGGCCCATAGAGTATTTGAACGGCACGCCGTTCTTTATTATGAGCACACCCGACGGTACGGAGACGCCTCTTACCCTTGTTATAAAATAGACGTCTTTGCCGTATGAGCTTTCCGGTATAGTCCCGCCTGTCATGACGTCATATTCAACATGCTGCGGCGCATTGGCGTAATAGTCCGTATCGGCCAGAAACTCCAGGAACGGTCCGTCGGGCGATGTGCTGATGAAAGTGCGCCCTTCCTTTATTCCCTTCAGAATTTCTTTGGCTGACCTGTCCCTGGCGTAAACCCATGTGGTAGGATGTCCGACGTCATTGTAAAGTGTCTGGAAGCCGGGCTGATGGGTGTGTGAGTCGCTTCCTCCGACCATAGTGGGCCTGCTCCCTTTATCCAGCCAGTTTTTATATAAGACATTCACGCTCTTGAAGTTCAGGTTTGGAAGGAGATATTTCGCATTCCAGACCTCCATGGCATCCGCACCCAGGCTCTCTTCATAGGAATATTCCCATGCGCATGTAAGTGCGCTGGGATGATTGATGGAAAAGAGTATCTCCTGGCCGTATTCCCCGGCCATCGCATGTGTTAAGGCTATGGCCTTTCTGGCGTCGCCCAGGGTCTCCTTAAGGGCGTCCCAGTCATATGGTCTGTCAGACCATATATTCGCATGCCCCTTGTCCGAAGTCCATTCAACGCCGTACAGAAGGATCATTTTTTTCGAATAATATTGGCTGTCCAGCCACTGATCCGCGGTGTTGTGGTCAGTCAGGACGAAATAGTCGAAACCCTTGCCTTCGGCGATGTCAAGGACATCGCATACCGACGAATCACCGTCAGAGTAGAGCGAATGGGTATGGAGATCACCCTTGTACCATCCGGGTTCGCCTGCCTGTTCTGTTTCAACGGCTTCATTGGAGGTATCCGTTCCTCCTGTCATTACTGTTGTCTGTGAATCCATAGACACAGCGTCTGAAGTAGAGGAATCGCCGCCTGACTGGCAACCTCCCAATACAAGCAATGCCATGATGATAACTGCCAACAAGTATTTTTTCATATTAAAGCCTCCTCACAGTATTTTCTCAAAACCGATCTTTCATGTTCATTTGCCGACAAGAAGACCGGCGGCCTTTTCAGGAACAAACCATCTTCCCTGATTATAGATTGCCGGACCTTCGAGGCTGATTCTCTTTCCCTTAACTGTTGCATAGCTCCTGTTAGCCTCTATCCTGATTTCCCTGCCGCCTTTCGAGGCAACGAATACGGGATTGAGGGGGTCGGTCGCATCCGTTCCGGTTTCGACCCCTTTGCCGGAAAAAAGTGTGTCCGCATCGGTGAAAAGTCTCTTCGTTGTTTTTGCAAGATCAACGCCCAGGTAACCGGCGGTGATTTTCGCGATGTCGGTGTTGTCAATCACGCCCGAGGGCTTCACTCCGCCCGGCGCATATGCATACAGGTTCACATCTTCGCCGGTATGCCCGAAGGTTGTAAAGCCGATGATCGACCTCGCTCCCATCATGGGTCCAAGGACGGTATTCAATTCGCCTTTGTTTTTCAGACAGTCTTTTATCTTCGATATTTCTTCGCCGCTCAGGTCGCAAATGCCGTAGGAGCTGCATACGGTCCCGGTTACGGTTGCATCGTCGGAGGCACCCTGCAGTTTAGCTTCGACACCCTCTCCCGTGTTTTCGGCCTTTTTGATGACATCCAGGAGATCGCCAAGCTGTCTTTTGTCATAATCTTTCGATGTGGTTTCGTCGCCGATGCTTATGCCGCTGTTTCCGTGGTCGCTCATAATGAGAATAGCGGTATTTCCGTCTTTTCTGGCAAAGTGAAGGGCCGCCTCCACCGCCTTGTCGAATGCCTGCATGTCACTGATGATTCCCACGGGATCGTTGGCATGCGCCGCCCAGTCTATCTTGCTGCCCTCCACCATAAGGAAAAATCCTTTGGGATTCCCGGAAAGAATATCTATAGCCTTTTTCGTCATCTGAGCTAGCGAGGGCTCTTTCTGCGGGTCTCTGTCCATATCGTAGGCCATTGCGACAGGCGCGAACAACCCGAAAACCTTTGACTTCTTGAGTGAGTCCATTTCAGACGGTCCGGTTATAACCTGATAACCAAGGCTCTTCATCTCGGAGATCATATCCTGGCCGTCTTTCCTGCCTTCGGGTGTAAAGTATTTGTATCCTCCGCCGAAAACGACATCCATTCCGGCAAAGACCTCCTGCTCGCTCAAGGAGTCATAATTTTTCCTGCTGATGTCATGACTTGCGAACGCGGCCGGAGTTGCATGCATGACCTCGCATGTCACGACAAGGCCTGTTGACATCCCTTTCAGCCTTGCCGCTTCGAGCACGGTAGCGACAGGAGTCTGTCTATCTTGGGGCCTTAACGGTTTAAGACCGGGCATCGTATTTTCTTCGGGAAGCATCGATATATAACCGGTATGCGACTTGAAGCCCGTTGCCATTGCCGTTGCGGCAGGGGCGGAATCTCCGATAAGCGAGTCGGCGTTATGAGTCCTTACCTGTCCGCAGAGAAGCCCGTCCATATTAAGCGGTGCGCCTCCCCGGTACCATCTGGTCAAGGTTACGGAAGTCACGCTCATACCGTCGGGTATCATGACAATGACGTTTTTGTATTGTCTTGCAAAGGCTGAATCCGGCAGTAAAACCATCAGCATCGAAATCAATCCGACCAGAATCCTCGTTTTCATGAGAAGCCTCCCCATATAAGTTACATGCCGAATAGATCACGAATGTTAAACCAGTGTTAACGGACGATTAATTTTCAGACAAGTTTTCGTTAATCAAAAAATAACCATTATTTAATACGCTGTTCACAATTAATCTCTATATTTCTTCCAAGACAAAAGGAGGAACATGTGACGACAATTCCGTTTGCCGAAGATAATTCTTACATCGGTTCACAAGGTTATCTGTCCAGATTGAATGAGATTTTGAACGACGCCGGCGGCTGCATAATCCCTTTCGGCCCGGAAGATGCCACCACTGGCGTGGAAAACGAATTCCAGACCGCAGTGGAGGGCGGTGTCTCAAATTGCGACCTGCCGCTTACCATAAGCTCGTCGAAATACTACAGATCACTCAAGAAACGCGTCAAATCGGGCGAGATGTCGAAAACTACAGCCTCGGAAATCGACAGGTATATAAGCAACAACAGCTCAGGCGTATGGGAAAACAGCTGGGTAAGGATCGACATCGGCAGGCTCGGAAATCATGCGAGAATGGTGCTTGACTCCGACATGAAGGCCTTGCGGGGCGATCCTTCTTCTCCGCTGCGTTCCGACATCGGCAGCTTCATGCTGAAGGAAAACGGCCGTGACATACTAAGGGTGCCCGTAAGCTATATGCTGAAGCTCTGTCTTGCGGATGCCGCATGGGCTGCAGGCGAGAACTCCGTGGCAAGACATGCGGGAATACGCGCCCTCTTGTGTTTTGTCAATGACAACACCTCACCCGAGGTGTCTTCCTTTTTTCCCGTAAAACTTTCAAACGTCCCTCCAGCCGGAGGATCGAGCGCCAGCGAAACGCTTCTGAGATTTTTGCTTATCCAGGCGCTTGCGGCCTATGCTAATACCGCATACGGCCTCAGAGAATCCGGCCAGGAGGTCAAGATATATTTCTCCCCCCACCCGCCCGAAAGGCAGAAAAAGCTCAACGAAGCGGTCTCCGACTATTTCTACCGCGAGCTTTTCATGAATCCCTGCCTTTCGGGCTGGGACAGGGGAGAGGATAAATACGCATACATGAACCTCTGCCATAAAGTCCTGTCCAGGAGCCATTTGACGGCCGCAAGCAAACTGAAGGACGCGGGTGTCATAAGTGACAGACACATCCTCGTGCCGAATCTGTCCAACATAAGCCTTGCGAACAACGGGACGCACATAAGCCTCGGAAGCTCTCTAGTTACCGGCCTTCTTGAAGACGCATCGAGCGGATTCTCCGGCCGGGACGAGAAATACACGGGGGACCTCGCAATAAAGATAGCCGAACACTTCCTTCCCCTTTTCACCGGGACATATACTGCCGATCCTTACAGACTTTCCTTTGCGGATTTTTATCCTGAAAATGCACTCGGATTCCTACCGCATGAGCTTGATTTCACCCATCTGAGGATGCTCTGGCGCAGATGGAGGAAAAAGGCGAACCTGCGTTTCATGGGAAAAGGGCTCACACCTTTCGGAAACAGGCGCATTGACGGATTCCTCGGAACCCTGCCGGGACTCGAAGGCGACTATGTCGATGATTTCAGACTGATAGACTACCCCGTATGCCTTTTGAGCACGGATGACGCGCCGGCCTTCAACGGCCTGGAGGGAAGCACTGAAAGGCTGAAGGCCGAACTCGAACTTCAGGGCGTGTTTGATTCGAAGATGTCACTTTATCTTTTCTACCGGCTCAGACGGGCTCACGTTAACGGGTTTGCAGGCTTTGAAGCCAGGCATTATTCGCTCTTTTTCTCCATAATCGACGACATGGCCCAGGCCGTCAGCCTGCAGTGCCTGATAACGGCTCTTGCCATGCGCTACGTGCTCTCCGGATACATAACACACAGAGACATCCCGGATGTTCCCTTTGTCGAAAGCGAGAGGAGGCAGATCGTATTCGGAGCGGCAATCGGAATCCCTACGTTTTTCATAAGGAAGGACTCACCCAACAAACTTATCCGGAGGATCGTTGCGGAAACCAGGAAAATAAGGATGAGCGCAAGGTATCCCGGCTATATAAGAGTGCCTGCAGCCGAATACATGAAGGCCCTTATGGGCATTATCTGGAAAGATGCGCCTGATCTCATTGAAGGATTCAAAATGACAGAGACGATGAAGGATCTTGCCCTCAGGATAGAGAATCCTTTCATGTTTTCGTGCGCCTCCAGGCTTAAGAACGGTATCCTCCGGTTTGCCGGGGTGATCTCTCCGTTCGACCTTACGGCAGAAGAGTTCAATCTCACAGCGGAAAGATATTACAGGGACGTCTTGAGGCTGAAACACATCGATGAGGCCATCCTTGTCGCGGAAAAGGTTTTTCTGAGAATGCACAGGGACGAATGCTGGCGTGAAACATCAAGCCTGCTGTACGGCGCGAATGCATGGCCCTCCATGATTTCACTGATGCAAAGCGAACTCAAGAGGCCCGAAAGGCTTCAGGCCCGGTCGGTTACGAATATGATACACGCGATTCTTAACGCAATAGAATATTTAAGGAGGACAGAAGGAATATGATACACCAGTATATCGAAAGAAACACAGGCAGGATTGTCAACGAAAGGATTTTCGGCGACGGTATTATCGGGCGCGTTTTCAGCCCCTTGATCGAAGATTCGACGGCGGCCTACCGTGCGATCACCTCAAAAAGAATAAGCGGGTTTCTCTCCTGGGCCGCCTTTGATTCGGTCCTCGGATCGAGGATGACAGGGGCCGCAAGATTCCTCAGGGAGTCCGGAATCGACCTGGCCGAATGCATCGACCCGCCGCAGATGCTCGATACACCCAGGAAGATATTCGAGAGAAAAATAAGATACTGGGATGCCAGACCCATGCCGGAAGACCCGTTTATAATTGTTTCACCTGCGGACTCCAAGATGCTTGCCGGCTCTTTCAGGGAAGGTCCCGGCGTATTCCTGAAGGAAAAGCTTTTTTCATTCGAGGAGCTTGTCGGGCGAAGATACTGGCTCAAGCCCTTTTCATCGGGTGACTTTGCGGTATTCAGACTAACACCCGAAAAGTACCATTACACCCACTGCCCCGTCACCGGCATCGTCAGGGATTTTTACGAGATAGAAGGCCGCATGAACTCGTGCAACCCTGGGGTCGTGATGAGGATATCGAAGAGCTTTTCAAAAAACAGGCGTGTGGTTACCGTCATCGATACGGATGTGGAAGGGGGTACAGGCATCGGCCTTGTCGCCATGATAGAGATTGTAGCACTCATGGTCGGCAATATAAGGCAGGCCTATTCATCGAAGGAATATCTCTATCCAAGGGATATAATCAAGGGAATGCGGGTTGAGCGGGGTAAGCCCAAGGCCATGTTCATGCCGGGCAGTTCCACTGTAGTGCTCATGTTCGAGGAAGGCCGGATCAAGTTCCACGACGACATCCTGGCTAACATGCGCAGAAAGGCTTCCAGCAGGTATTCGGTGGGGTTCGGCGGATCGATCGTCGAGACCGAAGTCGCTGTCAGATCCGGTATAGCGGACAGAGTACAGCCTGAAGGGGATGGCAGATGGCGGAAATTTTATTCCTGGCTTTTCTGATCGCCTTCCCAGGCTTGATGTTTTTCTGGGGATTCAGAGTGCTGCCTCACGAGGACTGGCAGATCATGGCGACCGTGCCGGCGCACAAAACCGGAAGCGGCTGGCAGGGCGTCAACCTGTTATGGTATGGATTTTTGGTTCATGACAACTTTAGCACGGAGGATGTGTTATAAGTTGTTGTATGGACAGGAGAAACAGGTATTTTCAACGGGCGCACATTTCTGAGAGGAAATTCAAGGAAATTTTGCGGTATTTTTCTATGGATTTGGAAGCAACAAAAATAGCGGAACTAACAGGTATAAGCAGGAACAGTATTAATAAGATATTGAATGCACTGAGAATGAGAATAGCAGAAAATATGTGAGGAAGAATCTCCTTTCAAAGGAGAAGTTGAGGTTGATGAATCTTACTTTGGGGCAAAGAGAGTACGTGGGAAAAGAGGCCGTGGTGCAGGAGGTAAGACTATAGTGTTTGGTGTTCTTAAAAGACACGGGAAAGTGTATACCGAAATAGTACCTGACTGCTCCAGGAAGACTCTGCAAGGCATTATACAGGGCAAGATAGATATTGACAGTACGATACATAGTGACAATTTCAAGGCCTATAATGGCCTGGTGGATTTGGGGTATAAGAAGCATTACAGAGTGAATCATGGAAAGGATGAGTTTGTTAACATCAAGTCACATATAAACGGTATAGAGAACTTTTGGGGTATAGCCAAGATGAGGTTGTCAAAGTTTCGGGGATTGAACAAGAACACATTTTATCTTCATCTGAAAGAAACAGAATTCAGGTTCAATCACCGCAATCAAAACCTGTACAAACTCACCTTGAAAATGTTACTTAATGAACCCCTAAAGTTGTCATGAACCGGATTTTTTATCTCCACATCAATGGTATTCGGAATGGCTGTAGCTTATGTTCTGCTTCGGTCATTAAAAGTTCCCGTTTTTTCCATAATGATTGCTTTTGCTTCGATAATTGTTTTATGCCTCCCCGCGGCTGCAATCGTTGCAAGAATAATAGAAGGAAAGAAGCATACATTCACTGTTGGCGGGGCATCTTTCATCGGAATTATTCTTGCTCCATGGATCTTTCTGGCCATAGACAGCTTCGAACCCATCAGGTTCAATGTTCCCGTGATGGCGGTTCTGGCTGCAATGTCCATCGGCTATGCCTTCGGGGAAGGCATGGGAAGACTTGCCTGCATAAGTTTCGGCTGCTGCTACGGCAAACCCTTGAAGGAATGTTCCGCACCGGTTAGAAAATTGTTCAGCAGGTTTCATTTCGTGTTTCACGGCGACACAAAGAAAATTGCATATTCGCAGGGCCTGGACGGACACCGGGTTGTACCTGTACAGGCTGTTACGGCGATCATCCTCAGTGTTACAGGAATTACCGGCACTATTATTTTTTTATCAGGGGCTTTTTCCTTGTCTTTTACCCTGACGGTTTGCACCACACAGATATGGCGCATACTTTCTGAATTCCTAAGGGCCGATTTCAGGGGTCACCAGAGGTTTTCCGCATATCAGGCAATGGCCGTCATTGCAGCTCTATCTTCGTTTGCAGTTTCACTTTTTCTAAAAAGCTATCCCGTACCGGTTGATATGAGCGCAGGGCTTTTATCATTATGGAGCCCCGGGGTGATAATACTCTTTCAGGCGGCATGGCTTGCATCGTTTCTTTATACCGGCAGAAGCACGGTCACCGGATCACGCATCCATTTTCATGTCATGAAGGACAGGATCTGAATACGAGAAGTACTTCCCTTATTTCATCCCTGAACGGTTCCCTTGACATGGATTTTTAACCTTATCTTCATAATGGCTTAACACTTCATATTTAACATCTTTCAAATTTTTTAAATATTCAGGAGGTAATATTATGCATTCTTCTATGAGGACTTTTCGGGGTATCGTTGCATTATTTGCCTTGGTGTTCATTACAGTAACCGGTTACGGTTGCGGCGGCGGAGGGAGTGACGGGATTGCGCTTATCGAAGAGGAATCTTCCGAACTTTCAGGCATGAGCATCTATTTCGGAAGCCTCAACGGCTCATCAGGCGCCTCCGGGTCACAGGGCGGAGATGACTACGCCGAGCAGTTCATCTCGGCAAGAAACAGCCTTATGGACTTTTATGCCATTACAGACAACAGTGATGAAATCAGCAGCAACGAGTGGGAAAGGCTGAAGACGGCATCGAAGACCTATACAAAGAACGGCTCGTTTGTCGCAATAAGGGGCTTCTGCTTCAATGACCCCCATTTCGGACATGCAAGTATAATCGGCACTGACGATTTCCTAACATATGAAGGATACGGGATGGGATCTCTCAGTATGCTCTATTCATGGATTGGCGATAATGCCGCACTTGCGCAGTTCAATCATCCGGGCGAGCAGAAAGGCGTATTCAATGACCTCGCCTGGTCTGAAGATGCTTCTCGCGGCATTTTTGCAATAGAAACAGCCAACAATGACTATTCCTGCGCGGATTTCAAATATTATCCTTATTATGTAACCGCACTCGACAAGGGATGGAAGGTTGCACCTTCGGCAAATCAGGAAAAGGCTTCGGCAGGGAAAATCAGCGTAAGGACTGCACTAATTGCGGAAAATTTATCACAGCCCGCTCTTCTGGATGCAATGAGGATGAGACGCATCTATGCTACTGATGACATCAATACAAGGATAATTTTCAAGTCCGGTAATGAATGGATGGGCTCTACGCTTTCGCCTTCAAAGGGTCAGGCCGAACTTGTCCTTATGGTGTCCGACGACGAGCCTGTCATAAGGCTTGAAATAATTACAAACAGGGGCATGGTGATCGCACTGAAGGAGATGTATGACTTTGCCGGCAATCTTGATACCACAGGCATTGAATATGTAAATTATATGGGCAGGGAATGGGTCAAATGGAAGGTAAGCGTATCATCTGCCCAGGGTTCTTACTATTTTGCCAGAATAACGGGAAAGAACACCCTGGATAGCGGCGGAAAAACCCAGGTCTCGATAACCGCACCCATATGGTTTGGCAATGTCGAACCTGCTTCCGGCGAATCGAAAACCCTGGCTCAAATCGAGCAGGAAATGCTCAACGGCAGCAAAATTTATTTCGGAAACATACACGGCCACTCGAACGTTTCAGATGGAGAGAATCCGCCAGAGACCGATTTCATTCTGGCCCAATACAGCCTCATGGATTTCTACGTGATTACCGACCATGACGCGCTTACCAGTGCCTCTGAATGGAAGACAAACGGTGAAGTGGCGGACCTTTACAACAAAGACGGCAGTTTCGTGGCGATGAGGGGCTTCGAGTGGAGTCATCCGGTGACGGGCCATATGTGCATCTACAACACGAGCGATTACACAACCTTTCTTGTCACGGGCCTGCTCAATGTAAACGACATATACAAGTGGATAGACAAGAGAGGAGCCCTTGCCCAATTCAACCATCCCGGAAGGGAAAGCGGTATATTCGGAGACCTCGCTCTTTATCATGATGCGGTAGATAACTTCTTCGGCATCGAGACCGGAAACAAGGACGTAGGCAACAATGATCTCGAATACTTCCCTTACTACATAACCGCACTCGACAAGGGATGGAAGGTTGCACCGACTTCAAACCTGGACAACCACACTCCGACAGCCAACAGCCACAGGACTGCCATGATAGCTGACGAACTGACGAGACAGGGACTTCTGGAGGCAATGAAGGCAAGGCGGATATATTCGACTGATGATCCGAACATAAGGCTTATACTCAAGTGCGGCGACACATTCATGGGTTCAAGCGCAGCAGCGACAAGCACAATGCAGGAAATCTCCTTGATGATATGCGATGACGAGCCGGTGACCAGGATTGAAATCATAACGAACGGAGGCGCGCTGGCCGCAGACAAATACGTCTATGACGCCCAGGGCAACTTCAATCCTGCAGGTATTCAATATGCCGAGTACAAGGACACACAATGGATCCTGTACAAGGTCTATGTTCCGGCAACTGCAGGTTCATACTACTTTGCCAGGGTGACAAGCAAAAACACGCTTGATGATGACGGAAAGATTCAGATGGCGGTAACAGCACCGCTCTGGTTTGAATGATTGTTAGGAATTTCTGTTTGATTATTATACCGGCTTTACGATACGGAAATATAAGATGATTTTTTCCGCGATAAAGATATGATATTTTTGCATTAAATCTTTGGTTTGGAGATCAGCGCAGTAAAGAAACTTATTGGGTGTGAAAATGACTGATTCAAATCACAACAGACTGAACATCATCATCAGGGTTTTGATTTTTATACTTTCCGTATTGTTCGCAGCAGTAGTCTATGTCTGGATAACATCCTTCGGCGGAGAATTTCTGATAATCGCGAGGAGAACATGGATACTCGCGATCTTCGCGGTCATGCTAGTGGCCGGTTCGTCCTTCGGGCTTCTAAGGGCTATGCAGAAAAAGGAACACCCTTCACCCTTTGTCATAAGGACAGTCTTTGCATTCATGAATCTCATTTCCGGAATAATCCTTTTCGTGATCTTCGGCTATCTGCTGCTCTGGGTCGTCGATTCCATGGACACTGTCGAACTAGCAGTCCTTTCGCTTCCATTCATTGGTTTCGGTCTTCTGCTCATCATCGACGGTGCGATCGCGCTCTTCTGTCTAAAAAAAGGCGGAGGAGGCGTGCCCGGCATGGTGATATCCGGATGCGCATTTCTCTTCCTGTTCGCCGCATTCGGGATAACGCTCCTTCTCTGGAACCCGGCCTATGCACCGAACATGGAGCATACGTGGCTCTTCAAAAAAGGCATGCCCGAAGGCAGGGGCTACCGCATACCTTCGATGCTCACAATGAAGGATGATCTCGGGCGTGATATTGTTATAGCCTTTGCTGAATCCCGCGCCGATGTAATGCTCGACTGGGGCGATATCGACCTGGTGATGCGCCGAAGTGTTGACGGCGGAAAAACATGGGGTTCGATACAGGTGCTGGTTGACGCGGGCGGACATACCGCCGGTAATCCCTGCCCTGTGTTTGACCGCGACACCAGGACGCTGTGGCTGCCGTACTGTATCGACAACAAAGAGGTCTGGATGATGAAGAGCACGGATTTCGGAAAGACCTTCTCAAAGCCGTTTCAGATAACGAAGGAACTCGGCCTCGAATTGAAATGCGACAGCTCTCCCCTGTGCATGGAATATGGCACAGGTCCCGGCACTGGCATTCAACTCAATAATTCCAGGCTCGTAGTACCCGCATATTTCTTCGGTCCGAGCATTAAAAGAGGCGCACATGTCATATACAGCGACGACCATGGAAAGACATGGCATAAGGGAAAAGACCTTGGCATCGGCGAAGAACCGCAGGCTTTCGTCATGGCGGACGGAACGCTTAACATGAACTGCCGCTATAAGCGCTGCCAGCCTAGACAGGTCGGTTTGAGCAGAGACGGCGGGAAGACATGGTTCAAACAGTATCCTGACAATGCCCTGATCGATGCCGAGACACAGGCATCCATCATCAGCCTGCCTGGAACGTCTGGAAATATCATTTTCAGCAACCCTGCAGGGTGCGCCAGAGGAAACATGACATTAAGGATGAGCCTCGATGATGGCGTGACCTGGCCTTTCAGCAGAGAAGTCTATAACGGGCCTTCATGCTATTCACAGCTCTGCACATTGCCGGACGGAGAAGTTCTGCTGCTGTTTGAAACCGGCAAATATGATTATCGAGAAGGATTAATGCTGGTAAGGTTTCCCCCCGGCTGGCTTAGAGAAGTCCTCAGGAAGTGACCTGGGTATTAACATTCTCTGCAGTGATTTCTATTTCTATCTCATTGATGGATGGCGCGGAAGCCAGGGATCAGTGGTTGAACTGGCTTTATTCTTTATGTTTGCATATGGCTCTTTTTCTTCATCATCCATCCCGGGTACGGGTTTTCTGATCCAGCCCGAATATCTGATTGCGGCACAACTGTTTTTTGAATCGATAACCTTCACATCAACATTTTTACTGAAGCTGCAAATTCTATTGCCATCCGGCCTGTCCAGAATATCGAACGGTTTTGACATGTGATAGTCTTTTAATGAAATGGAACCCAGACCGGCAACATATCCGTCCACCTGGATTTTCAGGTATCCTTCCTTTTCGTCAAGCACCTTTACAAAGGCATTTTCATATACAATTCCCTGCTCGTCTCCCTTGGGTTCTGTAAATATCCTGGTATTTTCTCCCAGCATCAGCATGTACCCGGAAAAGGGGACATCCGGTTGGGTTTGGGAATAAGCCCTGTCCGAGGCAGACAGGAAACATATAAGAATACCGGTAAAAACACTTAGCGATCTTTTCATCATATGCTCAGCCGCCTGATATTATTAATGAAGGTCAGAATGAATATCTAATATGCCTTGATACCTGTTTATGCAAGTCTCAAAGCATCTATCCCATATGTGGTTTATCAGACGCTTGCTTATGTTTGTCATTTGTAGGAGGCTGACCCCTCAGGTTTTCTGTGTGCTCCCGGTTAGCCTGCCCCCTTCACCGGATCATCTTCGACAAACTCAAGCAAGTCGCCGGGCTGGCATTTTAGATGTCTGCAGATAGCATCCAATGTGCCCAGCCTTATGGCCTTAGCCTTGCCTGTCTTTAAAATCGAGAGGTTCTGCTCAGTAATGCCTATGACTTGCGCCAGCTCATTTGACCTCATCTTTCGCCTGGCAAGCATCACATCGAGGTTTATTACGATAGCCATGCCCGCTGCCTCTAAACGGTAAGCTGCTGCTCTTCATAGAGCACCCGCCCTTCATCCATGACCCAGGCTATGAGCACGACCACTATACCGATGAGAAGTATTTTGATGTCATCCGAGCTTAGTCCCAGGCGGATTATGCGTTGTCCCGGGGGGTTGTGAAGCGTGAGCGCCATGCTCATCAACGGCTGCTGGACAATCCCTGCGGCAAACAGCCATAGGATCAACCTGCCCAGAGAGCGCAGACACTTGACCGAGCCTTCGGTAAATATCTCAGCCTTCTCATAAAGGCTGAACAGCCTGATCAGAAAATATACACAGGCCATTGCCACTCCGGAGGTTATGAAGCTCGCCGCAAGCGCCGTGAGCCTGGCGCTCAGCGGAAGGTTCTGCTGGACCGCAACCGGCAGATCATTGGGGATCATATCCTTGGGCAGTTGATTGAAAAATACCCAGAAAAGTATCTGGATAACGGGAATTAGAACAAGAACTACAGTAAAAATGACTCTCAACCTTTTGCTCAATGTTTGTACGCGCTCTATGGCATTCATATTCTCACCTCCAGTAATAATTATTATATATCATTTATTATTTATCGTTTGTCAATAAAAAAATGTCGGTATACAATTAAATTACAATTTCATGTTCTACGGGGTAAGGCTATTTGTTTTGATACCTTTTGTTCTCTCTTTCCTGTTTGAATTTTGGCCTGATGTTAAGATCGGTCGGTTAGAAACTGAAGGGGTCAGCTCCGGACAATTGACAAATTATATTTCATTTCCGGTTTCCGCCCAGTTCGTCAAAATCTGCAATGTCTTTACAAATTCAACTTTCTCATCTGTGAGATATTTCAAGAACTCTTCGAAGTCTTTGTGGATATTCTTAATGGGCTACCTTAGCCGTCTCAATTCTCAAATCTTCGACCAGGGACACCCGCTGACACCCTGAGAGCTTTTTTAAATAATCGACAGATTTTTTAGAATCATTTTTTTTTAAGATTTTGAGCGTCCTTTCCATAAAGCAACCATATCTCAAATAGCCATCCTTGAAAAACTTGATTTTAACGAAAAGCGTGAAATGTTGCTAATGCGGAACTTGAGGGAATGTTCATGATTTAATGATAAAGCATTTCATATTTTCATCAGCGTCCGTGGTAGGCCCAGGGGCTGAATGAAACTTAGCGGGACATTCATGATTTAATGATAAAGCAATTCATTTTGAAACTGCTTCAATCATAACGGTAGCTTGTTTCGCTTTTTCAATTGCTGCTTCCCTTGATAATGATTTTTGTTGCTCTTCCGGCAAATCCAATAACGGCCTAATATAGTCAGATTTAACTGCCCAGTTAACATTTTGAGGTAAGGTTCCAGATTCCTTCATAAATGGCATAATTGCTGCGGAAGAACTTATTATCCCAACAACCTGTCCTTTTTCGTTTATGAGTGCTCCACCAGAATTACCAGGCTGCACAGGAACAGTAATTTGAAAAAATGAAGCTGCATCTTGCAATCCGCTTAATGAACTAATAACACCTTCAGTATATTTAATTTCCTGCCCTAATATCGAAGATAATGGATATCCAACGGTAAACACCCTGTCTCCTGTCTTTGCAGACCTCATGGGGGCAATAGGCAAATATATTGGAGTTGGTTTTTCCACTTTCAAGATTGCAATATCGTTTATTGGATCAGACTGATATATTTTTGCTTCCATGGCTGTTGATCCAAAGTGGACTTTTATTTCTTTTGCGTTATCTACAACATGATTTGCAGTGGCAATGAAACCCTGATTTGAAATTGTAAAGCCAGTTCCAGTAATGATTGTTTGACCTGTGCTGCTAGCTGCTGGTTCGGAATTTTTTGGTACAGGGGCCAGCACCATTGGATTTCCTATTCGCATCTCTGCATCTTCGAAATATGTGCCAATCAGAGTTCCTTCTTTATTGGATATGAGTTTAGCAATATATTTAACCCTGCCTCTGTATATAATAAGCAAACAAACTGTCTTTCCGCTTACAGTGCCTTTGATGGTATAGTAAGATGACAAGCTCCCATAGACTTGAGATTTGTCCTGTTGAAGGTTAGCAATTCCCCACCCCTCGTAGTAAGAGTTCATCAGAGAGATTACTGCTGATTGCCAAAAATTCGGTGGTGGGTTCAGTTGGTCATAGTAGCTTCCGCTGACATTAATCTCAGGTGGTGTTGTGATTTGTGCTTGAAGCCACTTATCTTCTTCTTGGGCAGGGATAAGCCCAGCACAACCCGTAAAAAGAAAAAACGTAAATACTACAATCAGTTTCTTCATAATTGAACCCACCTTACTCTATGACTTTGTCTTACTTCATATGTAAATACACGTTTTAGTCAAGTAGGTTCTGATTTTGACGCTTTCTTTTACAATTGATTAAATGATTTCCGGAAAGAAAAAGATGTTCCATTTTCGAAAATATCTAACAAGTCAGGCCCCACCAATTGACAATTGTATGTTGAATTTTGAAACTCCCCGACTACAGCGCGCCCTACTGACAGGGCGTCAGAACAAAGCATGTCAAGGAGCGACGATGTCGAAAGGTGAGGCATACTAAAGACGTATGCCGCAACCTTGAGACTAGGAGTGACGCAGAGATGCGAAGTTATCACGCCCTGTAATCCCAGTTCCTATGCGCCGGTATGCCTACCTTGGCTGAGCCAGATAGGATGATATACGGATAGCTGTACGCCATCGCATCATTTTTTATCTCTTCCGGCGGCATATCACCCGTAAACGGCGCTATCATGAGAGAGAACTTCTGCACCCGGCCGTTGTATGAAGGCGCATAAGGCTTGATGTGGTCCGCGGCAGAGGCATAAACAACGGCCAGCTTGCCCAGACCGGTCTTCGCTGTCGGATATTTCCACTGTCTGCCCCAGTAGCTGCCGAATGGGTTCATGAAAATCTTTGTTCTCCCCTGATCAAGTCTTGTACGCATTGGGCAGAAGGCAAAAGAGCTGGAGACGTCCGCGCTCTGCGCAAGAAGTACCCCGCTCCGCCTGTCCGAGACCGCAATCCAGGCGTTTGTTATATGGTTGTTGAACGAGTCGATTTCGGGGTTATTCGAGCATTCGCCGTAGTTCAGTTCATATGAGCTCACATGCCCGAAATAGTTGTGCTTTATAACCTTAAGGGGTTCACCTCGCCTGCCGTAAAGCGCAGGCGTTATCTCGCACGGCCTTACTTCCAGCCACCTTGCGTCCCAGGCCTGCTGAAGCCTTCGGGCCTTGCCTTTGTCATAGCCTTTATCCGAAGTCTTAGGATACCTGACCGTCATATTGAGGTAAATATATGGCAGGTTTGAAGCAAGAATTATCTCGCGCTCAAACTCCACATGCTTTAGCCCATCCGAATCGAATACAAGGCTTCCGGCCATCTTTTTTACGCCTATCACGCCGAGAGCGAGCGAGGATGATACGCTCCACGAGCTTACATCCAGGCGCTTTCCGTCATACGTGACGCCGCTGTTCATAAAGAGTCCCGGCGATATTTCTCTGCCCCCGGTCTTGATGCTATTTACATTTCCGAGGGCGTCAAAACCTATTTTAACAAGACCGTTGTCCATGCCGTCTTCTGTTACTGTTACGGGATTTTCAGGCGCCGGTGAAGATTTGCCTGTTGAAACCGTATATGATTTTTTCTCGAGTTTTTCCATGGACTCGATAAAATACAGGTGCCCGTCATGTAATGCTGCGGGTATGTCAGTGCCGCCGCAGGCAATCCCGCCGATATCACCGTTTACAGGAACTTTAATAAGGGCTTTTGACGGCCTGGGTTCATAGATCGTGGTCCTCATGGATATGCCCCTTAAATAATCCGAGATCATGAAGGTGTTATCATCAGGCCTCTGTACTTTTGCAGATGCTTCATTGAAGGCATCAGCGGCTGAGCTGACCGCAGTCCAGACAAGGCTGGAGGCGGTTCTCAGTCTGGTAACATTCATGACCGGTGCGGCCATGCCAAAGTGGGTAGTCGAAAGGGCCTTGATGCGGGCATCGAACGCTTCGGCAAGATATTTCCCGATTTTGCCGGGCATGCCCTCAAGCCCGGCCATTCCTGCAAGGTGCCTGGCCTGAAGCTCCAGAATCCTCGAGCGTTCAATGCCTGTCCAGAGCATGTGGTTGTCCCACTTTTCGGCCCAGCTTGAAAGCCCGTCAAAGCTCCCGTCCGCGGTATCCTGACCGAAAGAGATGCTGCCGGCTGCGGCATGCGTTTCGAGATAGCGCCCCGGCGTCGTGAATTCGACATAATCGAGAGGGCTTATGCTTCTCACTATGCCGTCAAGGCCCCGGGCCATGGCCATCAGGTTTTTCAACACGGGCACGTCGAAGCCGAACCAGAAATCGTCGTCCGCATCCATGTCGATTATAAGTAGAAGGTCTTTGGGCTCAAAAAGCGCGAGCTGCTTTTTCCTGAGCGACTTTATCCAGTTCTTCAAGCCCAGGTTGTCGATCAGGTCGCCCGCATTATAGCAGGGCAGAAGAGTCATACTGCCCTCGATGCCGGGATATGTGAGCTTAAGCGGGTTGTGCCTTTCGACAAGGGACAGCGGCGGAATGAAGGTGCTGAAGCAGTTGAACGGTATCGAGGAATAGAAAAGGCTGATGGTGTTGATCCCGTACTTCGGGTAAAGCCCGATGTGCGAAGGCGTATACATCATCTCCTGCGGCCTGACGATGGGTTTGACATTCTCGCCGAACAGGTCTTTAAGGCCCGAACCTTCAGGGTTCGTTACCGCACGGCCCATGGCCGCATCGAATTCAGCGGCGGTGCTGGCAGAGACGAGCCCGTTGTTGTAGGACATGTATTCTATCTCGTCCATGCCGGAAGCTACCCTGCGCTTGAATGCCTCGATAATGTCCGGGCAATGGGCTGGCATGATCTTCTCCAGTGAGAAATAGTTTTCAAAATCCCATGTGCCGCGTACGGCGATGCCTTCGGCATTCAGCTCATCAAGCGTTTTTATGGTGTTCCTGATGATGCGGATGTCCTTGCCGAATCCGAGTTCGTCCGGCGTATCGCCCCTGTATGAATGGTAAAAGTTGCCGTGGAATCTGAACGAAACGAATATCTTTGCAGGCATTCCCACCTCAGAATTTTATGGCCGTCTTCATAGCCCGGTTCTTCCCCTTTGACAGGTTGACCTCTATCATGTCGCGGTATTTTTCGATGGGGAATGTGTGCGTCAGCATATCCTGAACAAAGACCCTGCCATCCTTGATCAGGTCAAGCGCCATCTCGAAAACATGCTTGGGGCCGGTCTCGGTCATGATACTGCCATAGGCATATACGCCTTTTAAGGTCTGGAGCTTGAGCCATAAGGGCGTAGGGTCGAAGGTGACCTTGTTGCCTATGCCCACAAGGCTTACTGTCCCGCCCGCGGCCGTGGCAATCAGCGACGCCTGAAGGGTCGGCGAATGGCCCACGGTATCGTACACGCGCTCGAACCCGCCCTGGAGGATGCGCTGGCCGATCAGAGGCTTGTATGACCTTGCGCCGGTCACCTTTTCCGCGGTTTCCAGTATGCCTTCTGCGGTTACCATGTCGGCACCGGATTTTTGCACATATTCAGCTGCAAACGGCGCGGGTTCGATTACGGTGATATTGCAGGCGATGCCGAGCCCGCGTATGGCCTTGACTATCATCGCCCCTATTACACCGCCACCTATGACCAGAATCTTTTCGCCGTCAGCGGGCCTGTTGTCCAGCACGGCCTGCAGAGCCACGGCCAGGGGCTCGGTGAGCGTAGCGGATTCCGCGCTTACTCCTTCGGGAATACGGTGGATCTGGCTCCTGTGTGCAACCATATATTCTGCGAAACCGCCTCCCCTTTCCCTGCACATGCCCATGAACATCCCTGGGGGCAGGTTGCCCTCTGCAAGGTTCTCGCAATTTCCGGGGCGCCCTGCCCGGCATGCTCGGCATTCGGGCTTGATGCCGCGTATTTTGCAGCCCAGCATGGGTTCTACCGTTACGATGTCTCCTTTCCTGCAGACATTGACATCACCGCCCGCTTCAACGACCTCGCCGCAAAGCTCGTGGCCGATAACAGACGGGAACGAGGTAAAGGGAGAGGCCATCAGAGAATCCCTCAGGAACATGAGGTTGAGGTCGCTCCCGCAGAAACCGCAGAGCTTCACCTTTATCTTAGCCCATTCGGGCGACGGGATCGCAGGCTCGGGGACATCTTCAAGAGAAAGAAGAGAAAGCGGACTTTTATAGTAGAGATCCGGTTTCAGGCCGCCCAGTAGCTTCAGGCCGATAATCTTCGGTATGGAATCCCTGAAAACAAGCGCCTTCACGCCTCACCCCATCTTGAGCGACTGGTAGAAGAGAGGCGTTGCCGGACTCGTTGCTGTCGGATCGGTCATGACATTAATGCAGGCAGGCCTGCCCGACCTGAACGCACGCTCTATGGCGGGAATTATGTCCTCGTCTTTTGTAACGAACTCGCCGTAGCCGCCCAGTCCCTCGACCACTTTCTCGTAATGCCGCGCGCCCAGCTCCGAGCATATGAGGCGGTCGCTTCCTATGGACAGCTCCTGGCTGTGCTTTATCATGCCCCAGGCGCAGTCGTTGTTGACCACGCATACAATGGGTATGTTGTGACGGACGGCGGTATCGAACTCCATCGCGTTGAAGCCGAAGGAGCCGTCACCGTTCAACAGAACGACCTTCTTGTCGGGGTTGGCCACCTTGGCGCCTATTGCGAACGGTATGCCCGTACCGAGGCAGCCGAGCAGGCCCGAGGCTGTACCGATCACTCCGGCCTTGTTCGTAGACGTAAACCCCACCAGACCGAAATATACCGTATCGCCGCCGTCGGCCATGTAGATCGCGTCCTCGCCGACTGCCTTCTGTATCTGCGCCACGAGTCGTATGGGATGAATGGGGTCGGACGGGGCACCACGCAGTTTGAGTTCGCTTTCTATGAAGGCGTGGCTCGCCGCACGCAGGTCCGAAACCCACGAATCGTGGTTCTTCTTTTTTACGGTTCGCGCGAGCTGATCCAGGATCGAAGCCGCATCTCCCACGAGGCCGACATCGGCCTGGCGGTTTCGGTCGATCTCTATCGGATCGATATCGATACGCACGACCTTGACATCCGGCGGAATGACCTGGCCGGACTGGAGCAGCCAGTTGAAGCGCACCCCGGTTGCAACGAGGACATCGGCCTGGCCGAGGCCCAGCAGGAGCCCGGTATTCCCGACATCCCATATGGAAAGCGGATGATTGTCGGGCAGTTCGCCGCGCCCGAAGTTCATTATGATGAAAGGCATGCCTGTCCTGTCGATGAAGCGCCCCAAGGCGTCCCCTGCATTGCTGAACCTGAGGCCGCTTCCTCCCAGGAATAGGGGCCTCTTGGCCTTATCTATGATTTCGGCCGCTTCCCTTATAGCAGAATCATCAGGACGCACGGAAAACTTCCTCACCTTGTGCGGCGGCATGAACACGTCCTTGAGAGCAATCTTTACATTAAGGATATCGGGCGGAAGCTCCAGAAAGACTGGTCCAGGCCTGCCCTCCTCGGCATGCCTGAACGCCATGGCCAGGTATTCGGGAATGCGCTTCGTTTCGTAGCAGGTGGCGCACCATTTCACTACCGGCTTGACGATATCCAGCTGGTTCAATTCCTGCAGAGCGCCTTTAAGGTCATCCCTGAGAGGGTGCTTTCCGCACAGAACAACAAGAGGGGCGTTATCCAGGCATGCGTTTGCGATGCCGGTTATCGCGTTCGTGAATCCGGGGCCTGCCGTCACCAGACACACGCCGGTCTTGCCCGTATATAATGACCAGGCTTCCGCCATCATTGCCGCCGCCTGCTCATGGCGCACGTCGATGGTGCGAAGCCTGTATTCGGTAAAACCGTCCAGTATCTGTTCTATGTGTCCGCCGGAAAGCGCGAACACCGTATCTATATTTTCGATTTCCCTGAGATATTTGGCAACCAGATGGCCGCCCGGTATCATCTGTGTCATAATTTTCCTCCTGTATTGATTCTCAAGCTTTTCATCATTTCGATGCGCATTGATCAGCGGGATCATGTAAGCTTAACGCCGTCGTTGAACCACTGAATGTAGTAGGCCATGCCTTCAACCCTGATCTTGCCCTTGGCGGCGGCCTTGAACGTCGCCTTGTCGCTGCCGGAGATCATGACCCTGAGAGCGGTGGGGACATCCGACCATACAAGCGCCGCATCACAGGCATGATCGGCTCCTGAGCGCGAGGTCACCTTTCCCCTGTCGAAAATGAAAAGCCGCCCGCGTTTTCCGTCCGCGGTTTTAATAAGAATTTTCAGACGGATGGTTCCGATATAACCCTGAAATTGGGGATTTTTCCGTGAGGCAAACCAGAGTTTTAGATAAAGGACATATAAAAGCAATGAAAGGGGCATACTTTCCTCCTCTTTTTAGTAGTCTTGTCAAAGGCCGGCTGTTTTGAAAAAGGCAATCTGCCGGCCGGGTTAATTCCTTTTACCGTAGTGTTCCTTAACCCAGGGTCCGATCTTTAGCATGGCTTCAGGATAGGAAACCGTTGTCTTCCATCCCAGCTCCTTTTTGGCCAGCGTATTGTCTACATCCATATCACGACCCATGATGTCGACCGACATGCGCGTAACGGGCGGACGTATGCCAAGGGGCGTGAAGACCATGTCGCATAGCCACGCAATCGCCCTGGCTGCGCGGTAGGGAATGGCAGGACCCGGCTTCTTTCCTATTAATGCCCCGAGATCAGTGACATAGCGCTTCCAGGTTACGTCCCAGTCATCGCGCAGCTGGTAGATTTTGCCTTTGGCGATATCCTTTGTGCCTGCGAGAATGATTCCATTCACCAGGTTGTCTACATAAATTAGGCTGGCGCTGTAGATACCGCCGTCGAAAAGCGGCACAGGCATGCTGAGCATTCTTTCCACGATATCTTTTACCCAGACGCTGCCCGGGCCGGTTACATTGGCGGGACGTATTATGGTGCATGCAATTCTGCCAGCATCGTGCGCTTTCATCACGAGACCTTCCGCATCGAGCTTGGCGTCTCCATAGGGCAGCCCGCATTTAACCGGCGTGTCGCTCTCCCTGAAACCCTTTATATGGCGCGCAAAGCCTATTGCGGCAATGGAGCTGATATAGACGAAACGTGAGGCATGACCTATGGACTCTTCCAGAATATACCTTGTGGCGTCATAAATTGCCGTGTAAAAAAGCTCTTTTCTGCCCCAGTCAGTGACCCGGCCTGCAAGGTGAAAGACCGTGTCAATATCATCACACAGACCCTGAAGAGTGTGCGGCTTCAAGAGGTCTCCGCGTCTTACATCGCAGCCGAGCTTAAGAAGCCCCTCAGTGTTTTCCCCTGGCAGTGCTAGCACACGGACCGTATGGCCCTCTCTGAGCAATTCCCCGGTCAGGACTGAACCGATAAACCCTGTCGCCCCTGTTACCAATGCTTTCATAAGCACCTCTTGAAAGGTTTCTGGCAAAGGGTATTATCCCACAGAGGAGTCTGCCTTACAAGCAAATGATTCCCCGTGACCGGGTATATATCTCTGATATTTTTTAGCTCTGAGAAGATGTTTTATTAATGGTCCTTTACGTCTAAATATAACCTTTTATCTCATCATAAATGATGTTAATTTGCTTTTCATCACAATACTTTCGGGAGCCTGTAATGAAGAGAATCGCGGTAAGAGGAGCTTACATAGTGGAAAATGCAAACAGGATTTCTACTGACGGGTACGTGCTCGTCGAAGACGGTATAATTTCCGGCGTCACAAAGAAGCTGCCTGAGGGCGAATTCGAGGTGATCGGCGGCAGGCACGACATTGTCCTGCCCGGCCTTGTAAATGCACATACGCATGCCGCTATGACCCTCTTCAGAGGCATCGGGGATGACATGAAGCTGGAAGTCTGGTGGAACAAATACATGTTTCCGCTTGAAAAGAGGTTTGTAGACGGTGATTTCGAATACCTTGGCATGATGCTGGCCTGCATCGAGATGATAAGAAGCGGCACGACTGCATTCTGCGACGGCTATTTTTTCTCAGATGACGGTGCAAGGGCAGTGAAGCAGGCAGGCCTAAGGGCATGGATCGGCGATGTCATCAGCATATACCCGACGCCTTCGGTGAAGGACCCGGCCGCGGCATTCGAGATGACCGAGGGGATCATCTCAAGATGGAAAGACGACGACATGGTTAAGCCCACGGTCTTTCCTCATGCAGTGTATACGAACGATCTGGAATATCTAGGGAAGGCCCACGAGCTCGCCTGCAAGCACGATGTCATCCTGCAGACGCACATAAGCGAAACAGACCACGAGGTGAGTGAATGCAGGAAAAGGTTCGGCATGTCGCCCGTAAAGGCATACAACAGCGTCGGATGCCTCTCTGAAAGGGTGGTTGCCGCACACTGTGTGGCTGTTGATGACGAGGATATAAGCATTCTCGCCGAGAGAAAGGTGACGGTCGCCCATTGCGCAAAAAGCAACAAGAAACTTGCCTCTGGAATCGCTCCGGTCGATAAAATGCTGAAGGCGGGCGTCAGGATAGCGATAGGTACTGACGGCTGCGCGAGCAATAATAATCTTGATATGTTCAGCGAGATGTCCACGGCGGCGAAGCTTCACAAGGTAAAGGGCCTCGATCCTACCGTCATGAATGCACACGAGGTACTCGAAATGGCGACACTGAACGGCGCCCGCATGTTCAGGATCGAAAACGGGGGAAGGATCGAAAAGGGAAGCCCGGCTGACATCATCGTTCTCGACGGAAACGCACCCAACCTGGTCCCTGTATATAACCCGGTATCGCATGCCATCTATGCGGCTCACGGCACGAACGTCAAGGATTCGATAATCGCTGGCAAGGTGGTGATGAAGAATTTCAAATGCCTTACCATCGACGAAAAGGCCGTCATCAGGGAATGCCGCAGACTGCAGAAAAAGATCGCAAAGAAACTTTGACGATCTCAAGAAGGGTTCAGTACTTGAAAAAACTTGCCGTTAAAGGAGCCTACATAATAAGGAAGCCGTCTGATTTCATAAAAGACGGCTATGTGATCATTGATGGAGGTACGGTAACCGACATAACAACCAAACTGCCTGAGGGAGAATTCGAGATAATCGGTGGTGCGCACGACATAGTAATGCCGGGCCTCATAAACACGCATGGCCATGCGCCCATGTCTTTATTGAGAGGTGTGGCCGACGACCTCAGACTTGAGGACTGGCTCTTCAACCACATATTCCCGCTTGAGGCTAAATTCGCAGACGCCGACTTTGTCTATATGGGTACGATGCTCTCGTGTCTCGAGATGATCCAGACCGGAACCACGGCCTTTGCCGACGGGTACATGCTTTCGGATTATGTCGGTAAAGCCGCTCAAGAAGCAGGGATGCGGGCCTGGCTGGGCGAAGGTCTTGTGAAATTTCCCACAAGATACATCAATGACCCGGCAAAGGCCTTTGATAAACTTGAAGAATATGTTTTCAAATGGAAAGAAAATCCTCTCATCAGGCCTACCGTGTTCGCCCATTCGGTCTATAGCTGCGAACCCGCTCAGCTTCAAAGGCTTCAGGAATTCATAATAAAAAATGATATCCTGATGCAGATTCATGTAAGCGAAACAGATACCGAAGTGGATAACTGCAGAAAAGAGTCCGGCGTCTCGCCTGTGGGGCTCCTTGACAAGCTGGGCTGTCTTTCGGACCGTATGATAGCCGTACATTGCGTGGCTGTCGACGACAGCGATATTGATATGCTGGCAAAGGCCGGGGTGTCGGTAGCCCACTGCCCCAGGAGCAACAAGAAGCTCGCTTCAGGCATAGCCCCTGTCGATAAGATGGAAAAGGCAGGGATTAATGTCACGATAGGCACTGACGGCTGCGCATCCAACAACAATCTTGACATGTTCCAGGAAATGGCTACCGCGGCGAAGCTGCACAAGGTCGACAGCCTTGACCCTACCGTGCTTGGCGCCGCGGACGTGCTAAAGATGGCTACGATAAACGCTGCAAAAGCACTCAGGTTTGAAGGCGGCGGGCGCATTGAAAAGGGAGGCCCGGCTGACATCATCGTGCTCAACGGTAATGCATCGAATCTGGTCCCTGTCTATAATCCCGTTTCACACACGGTCTACGCGGCGCACGGCCTCAATGTAAAGCACTCGATAATTGCAGGCAGAGTCGTGATGAAAGACTTCAAATGCCTCACCATCGACGAAGACGCTCTCATTTCCGAATGCCGCAAGATAAGCGATAAAATAGCCGCGTATAAAAAGCCCTGATTTTCCTGGCGCTACTCCATTTTTTTAGATTTATCAGTTCACTTTTAAGGCCGCTTGATGAACTCTTCACAAGTCATCTTTCATTCTTCGGACGACAAACAAGGTTTTCATAACATGATATTATATCCAGCATACGCTCAAGTGTCATCATTGCGGGTTACTTTAAAAAATATGAACCACGAAGAACACGAAGAGAATCAAATAGAATCAGTTTTCTTCGTGTCCTTCGTGCTCTTCGTGGTTAAAAATCATTTTGTTATATTGCCTTGAAAAACATTTGCTTATAGACAGTTATGGCTGATAAGCAGTTAAGCAGAATAAGAGGTTGAAAGGTTCTGTTTAACAGTTCTTGAGCTTCATAACTTAACAGCTTCTTATTTCCTTCCTGCCTCAGGCCTCTTTTCTTTTCTTCAAATCCAGTGCGGCTTTCAGGCCTTTTTCACGTATCACCTTGATCTTGAGCCCGGTCTCAGAGAGGCGGAAAAAGCGTTTGCCGTATTTCTTGAGAAGCCTTTCATCGATATCGAAACCCAGCCCCGGTTTTCTGAACGGCTGCAAGAACGCGTTTTTATCAGGCAGAATCGGCGCGATTATCCCCTCGCGAAACTCGGGAATCCACGAGGGCTCTTCGAGCGGATATTCCAGTGGCAGCATGTTTCCCGGGTCGGCC
This sequence comes from Desulfomonilia bacterium, assembly GCA_036567785.1. Classification (NCBI taxonomy): domain Bacteria; kingdom Pseudomonadati; phylum Thermodesulfobacteriota; class Desulfomonilia; species Desulfomonilia bacterium. Next base: position 103,186 of record DATCTV010000034.1, read on the forward strand.
AGCACCATATTCCAGTTGACGTAAAAGCCTATGCCGTTCGTCCATGTGTGGGGCGAATATTCCCGGCCCTTTTCATGGCATGCATCGATCACCTTTTTCACCTGTGCGATGCCGCCTGCAAAGGTCGCATCCGGCTGATATACATGGAAGCAATCCTTTTCGAGCATGATCTTTATCTCGTCCCAGCCGTAATTGAGCTCGGCCCCGGAAATCTTTATCTTCGAGATCTTTTTAAGCGCTGCGTTGTCGTCGTAATTGCGCGACTCTAGCGGCTCCTCCAGCCAGAGAAGGCCGTTTGCATGGCAGGCCTCGGCAAATTCCGTCGCACGCTTCAAATCCCAGTTCGGTATCTTATCGACGATGGATACAGGCCAGCCCTGGTTGGCGTCAACCCCGAGGCTCATCTTGCCACTAAGACCTTTTGAGACTGTTTCTATGTGGCGGATGTCTTCTTTCAATTCCCTGCTTTTCACCCGCAGCTTTGCGGTCTTGAACCCCCGCTCGCGCATGGCCAGCAGCTCGTCAACCCTCCTGTCCGGGTCATGTATCTCTCCTGTCGAGCAGTAAACCTCTATCGGCCGCGCTGTGCCTCCCAGAAGCTCATAGACAGGTTTTCCCTGAGCCTTTCCAATTATGTCCCAGCATGCGGGCTCTATCCAGAAATTGCGCCAGCCCAGAATCCCGGCCTGTTTGAGCAGATCCTGGGTCTTTTCAATATCCATAGGGTCGGCGCCAATCAGATAAGAACCAATCAGGTCGCCGAGCCCCTCCCGCTCGGTTCCCATAGCGGAACCTGCACTGTAACCCTCTATGCCGTCATCAGTAATAAGCTTTACAAGCGTAAACTTGTTGTGGGTCTGCGGATAGCCCGGTATCCATGTCGGCCAGAATGTGGCCTTTAGCGGTACGGAAACATGCCATAATTCAATTATCTTGATTTTCATATTAACATCCCCCTTTCATCACATAATATATACTCGAAAAACTAATTATAAAACAATTTTGCTTGGATTAAGTATTATATTCTTATATTGGTTTAAGCATTCAATTGATGCCGTTTGGCAAAAAACATGAGAGGTGAGAAATATGCTGTCATGCAAAAACAAAAATGATGTCTTTGCTGCCGTTAAAGAATTCAACGTAAGTTTCATACAGTTCTGGTTCACCGATGTCCTGGGAAGGCTCAAGAGCTTCAGCGTCACACCGTCCGAACTTGAAGAAGGAATGGAAGAGGGCATGGGATTTGACGGCTCGTCGATTGAAGGCTTCGCCCGCATCCATGAGAGCGATATGATTGCGAAGGCCGACCCGGAAACCTTCCAGCTCATTGCATGGCGGCCGGGAGACAGGCCGGTGGCCCGGATGTTCTGCGATATAGTAAACCCTGACGGCAAACCCTATGACGGATGTCCGCGCTGGGCTTTAAAACGCATACTGAAAAAAGCTGCATCAATGGGCTACCAAGTCTTCATGGGCCCTGAACTCGAATATTTCTATTTCGCCAGTGAAAAGGCGCCCGAGACCATAGACAAGGCCGGGTATTTTGACGGGCTTCCCATCGACCTGGGCATCGACATCAAACGGGAAACGATATTCGCGCTTCAGAAAATGGGCATAGAGGTTGAATACAGCCATCACGAGGTCGCACCATCCCAGCACGAAATCGACCTGAAATACAAGGAAGCCCTTGTGATGGCTGATACAGTCATGACCTACAGGACAACGGTAAAAGAGATCGCACGTCAGAAAGGCGTCTACGCCACCTTCATGCCGAAGCCGATTTTCGGCGAAAACGGTTCGGGCATGCATGTGCATCAGTCCCTGTTCAAGAACGGGAAAAACTCATTTTTCAACGAGAAGGACAAGTACCATCTGTCGGATACAGGAAAACATTACATAGCGGGAATTCTCACTCATGCCCCCGAGATCACGGCCATCTGCAACCAGTGGATCAATTCCTACAAGAGGCTTGTCCCCGGCTACGAAGCGCCTGTCTATGTCTCATGGGCTCGCAGGAATCGCTCGGCCATGGTAAGGGTTCCCATGTACAAGCCAGGCAAGGCCAACGCCACACGCATGGAATACCGTTCTCCCGACCCGGCATGCAACCCGTATCTCGCATTTGCGGTAATGATTGCCGCAGGACTGAAAGGAATTGAAAACAAATACAAACTGCCCGAACCGATTGAAGAGGACATCTTTGAAATGAATGAGAAAGAGCGCGAAAAAGCAGGCATCATTTCACTTCCCGGGAGTCTTCACGAGGCAGTCTGCGAGCTTCAGAAGAGCAAGCTGGTCCGCGAAACCCTCGGCGACCACATTTTCAATAAATTCATCGAAAACAAGAAAAAGGAATGGGATGCTTTCAGTACCCATATAAGCGCATTCGAAATAGAAAACTACCTGCCCGTTCTGTAAATGCACAAGGGTTCCTGCTTGTTGAAGCAGGAGCCCTCTGAGACAAAGCGAGCAAAACAGCATGGCACTCAATTGATATTCAACCTTACCAAATATCTCATCAAGACCATAATTTTACCGGATGTGGAATAAATTTACTCCTTCTTGCCTGATCATCGTTTTGATAATTCCGATAGATCATATGTATTCATTAAGTTATAATCCTTATCCGAAGGTATGCCGTTTGCATGAATTGAGACATTGAGAACTTACAGGACAGTATCTTGAATCAAGGGGAGGTTGGAATGAAGATATCAAATGGCAGAGGATACTCAAGAAGGGACTTCATCAGGCTTACCGGTAAAGGTGCAGGGTTTGTCGCTTTGTCATCCCTGCCGCTCGCGCTTACCGCATGCGATCCTGACAGATATTTTTATTTTGCCGTAATTGCTGACACTCATATAATAGACGAGTTCTATAAGGGTCCGGAAAGCAACCCTGTTGACACCGAATCCATGTTCAAGACTGCCGAGCGCTATACGGCGGCAAGGGATGTTATCAACAGCCTTGATCCGAAAATCGAGGCCGTTTTCATCGCAGGCGATTATATCCACAATTACCCTTCAAGGGATTATGATTTCTATTTCAGCAACAGAACCCGTTTCGACATAGTAAAAGAGATTACCGCCGGTTTCAACATGCCTGTATATCCATGCTTCGGAAATCATGATTATGACCTTCCCGACATACCGCTCGAATTCTCGCATGCGCTTTTCAGGGAAAAATGGGGGCTTGATCCCTATTATTATATTGACCTGAAGGGATTCCGCTTCATCCATTTGAACAACTACTTAGGCTGCTCAATGGACCCGGAAAGCGGAAAATATAATAACGATCTCGGCTCGTTCGGTGAAGAGCAGCTGCTCTGGCTCGAAGCGCTGCTTGCGGAAAAAAAGCCCAGCTTCGTCTTCTTCCATCAGCCCATGATCATGATAATGCCTAATGAAATCGGCGACCTTGATGTCTTTTCCGTGCTGAACAAGCACAGGAATTGCGTAAAGATGGTCATTGCAGGCCACTGGCACAGATGGGTGGACTTCAGCTGGCTGTTCGGCGTCAGGCATATGGTATGCGCATCGACCCGCTATGACGGCGACAGCTACATGATCATAGAGGTTGACAGGCAGACACAGGGATTCCGTATCCTCAACTGGCCGTGCTACCAGTGGATCACATTCAATACCGCCCCGTACACGCAGAGTCAGCACAAATATCTTGCAAAAGGGGCCTGGGCAAAAAATACATAAAAGAGCCTGTGAGAGTTTTTAAAATTTTTGCCCTTCAGTTATTCTTTATTTACGCCGATTAATTGACCTAGCCATGATTATGAATAATCCATTCCCGGCATATGTCGGTTATGCAGCCCTCACCCCGGAAACCGCACGCGATTTCGTGCTTTCCAGTGAGGAATCCAGCCTTCTGGGACCCAAGGCGGTAAAAAAGAGACGGGACGAATTTTATCTGGGGCGGGCGGCCTGCAATGCGGCGCTCAAATCAATCGGAATAGAAAATCCCGGGCCAGTCCTCAAAGGCCCATCCAGCGAACCTCTGTGGCCCAAAAACATAATAGGCGCCTTGAGCCATTGTCCAGGGATAGCTGTCTGCGCCGTATGCCATGATAATATGCTCATGGGGCTGGGTATCGATATTGAAGAGCTTCCCGGCGACATGCCGCAGGATGTCATCAGGCTGGTCTGCACCGGAAAGGAAATGGAATGGGTAGGAAACGAGACTTATAAGATGAAAATGATCTTTTCCGCCAAGGAGGCGGCTTTCAAGGCGTTCTTCCCGTCCGTGGGCGTGTACATGGATTTCAAGGATGCAGAACTTCATTGGAACGAGCAAAAAACCGCCTTTGATGCCAGACTTTTAAAAAAGTATCTTCCGTTTGAAAAGGGGTTTTCCTTTGAAATAGGGTGCAGAATAAATTCCCGCTATATACTGAGTTATATCATGCTTAAAAAGCAGCCGGCGGTTTAGAACTTATCCACCAGTTCCTTCGGCCTGCCTATGCTCGACTTTATCTGTATGACCTTGCCGCTAACCGGGTCCCTTGGTATCATGTCCAGTATCTCGCCCTCGAAGGTCATCCTTCCGGCAAGCCCTTCGCGCTCCATGTTGAACTCCATGATCTTCACCAGATCCTCGGGTGTTATCGTGCCGGGCTTTTCCGGTACAATTCTGAATACGGCCTTGTCCCTTTCGACCTGGTCGATCTGATACTCCTTGAACCCCTGCATATTGAGCGCCGGAACAAGGAAGATATACGGATGGACAGGTTCATAACCGCCGCCTGGTTTTGATATGAAGAGTATCTCTTCTGTCCTGCCCTCGACAGCTTTTATTTTCGGAAGCCTGTTTCCGCATGTGCAGCCGGCATCGTCCATGATGACACGATCGTTGACCTCATACCTGATCATCGGTTGTGCGTATGTGTACAGATTTGTTACGAGCACCCTGGTACTGGATTTTCCGGGCGGCACAGGCTTGTAGTTTTCGTCTACCGGTTCGAAGATTACCAGATCGCTGTTTATATGCATGCCCGAATGCAGTTCGCATTCCCTTGCCATGATGATGCTCTCGCACGCGCCATAGGTGTTGGTCACGTCGATTCCAAAGGCCTTCCTCACCATTTCCCGTGTCTTGTTGCTGAGCGGTTCGCTGATCGAGATTATCGAACACCTCGAATCGTCGAACCTAAGTCTGAGCCTTCCCTCGAGCTGTTCATATGCGAGGTAGTTGAGCGAACTCGGGTATATCTGGATGACGTGCGGCTGGAATTCGTTGAGCTGCTCCACCAGCTTGTCAAGCGGAGTGAATATCGAGAAGAACCTGTTTTTCATCAGAGGATGGTCTTCTACCGTGCAAACCCTGAATGTGACCACAAAGCTGGCCGAATGGCTGTTGATGAGCATGATGTTGGCAATCTTCAGCGGTTTGTAGACAATCGATTTGAGAAGAGTCAGAGGGTTGGCCGCGTCATTGCTGCCTCTGGACATTGCGACTGCGAACACATTCCTGAATTCCTCCCAGTGGTAGCCCATAATGGCCTTCTCTCCCGTGGTTCCGGAGGAGTTGAGGATCACGAAATCGTTCTTGTAGTTGACGGATGCGTTCTCGGGGATCTTGAGGTATTCGGTCAGGTCTTTTCTGTTGAGCCTTTTGTCAGTGACCAGCCTGTCATAATTATCCATCATCTTTCTTTTTGTGAGCGTCGGCAGGTCGGTTATGCTGCACGTGTCTATATTGATGCCCTTGTAGTGTTCCCTGTAAAACTCGGAATTTGCTACGGCATGCTTGATCAGACGCCGGAATTTAAGCTCCTGCAGTTTCGTAATCTGTTCAGGATAAAGATGCAGGTTTCTGTCGAATTCCCTTTTGAGCTTAAGGGTCTTCAGGACTTGTTTTGTGTCTGTCCAGTAGTACCTTGCCTTCTCAAATAAACTTGCTTCCATAACAATTTCCTGCCATTTACAATTTTATTTTCTGAGGATTATAGCACAGATAACTCTTGATCGCATAAATAAATTTAACGGGCGGTATAAATCATGCGGAAGCTTAAAGGATTTGAAAGAACATACCTGAGAGGGCTGGCTCACAGTTTAAAACCGGTTGTGCAGATAGGAAAAAACGGCCTGAAAAATGAGGTGGTGGGATCCATCGAAGAGGCCTTTTCGACAAGAGAGCTGATCAAGATCAAATTCAATGAATTCAAGGAGGAAAAAAAGACCATCTCAAAAGAGATCGAGGAAATCACCGGAAGCGAGATGGTTGGCATGATAGGCAACATCGCAATCTTTTTCAAAGAAAACGACGATGAAACAAAACGCAGGATCAAACTGCCTGCAAAGGTTACCTCCCGTGGAATACACAAATCTAAACAGTGAAATCCTTGACGGTCTTGCCGCTATAGTCGGCCCCGGCAATGTCATGACCGAAGCGGAACTTATTGAGCCCTATTCCCATGATGAGTTCGCAGAAAAAGATATCAGGAGGTTGCCGGCCTGCGTTGTCAGGCCCGGAAGCACAGGCGAGGTAAGTAAGATACTCAATCTTGCGGACATTCATAGAATTCCTGTGACCCCCAGGGGAGGCGGAACCGGTTTGTGCGGCGGCTGCGTGCCCGTTTCAGGCGGCATAGTTCTTTCGCTTGAAAGGATGAAGAGAATAATCGATATCGACAAAACCAACCTCATGGCGGTGGTCGAAGCCGGAGTAACCTTGAGGGAATTCTATGAAGCGATAGAAAATAGCGGCCTTCTGTTCCCTCCGCATCCGGGTGATGAAGGTGCGCAGATAGGAGGACTTATCGCCACTAACGCAGGCGGGGCGCGTGCAGTTAAATACGGGGTGATAAGAAATTATGTGCGCGGCATGGAGGTGGTCCTTGCCGGCGGAAAGGTTATTGAACTCGGCGGCAAGCTCATGAAGAGTTCAACCGGCTACAGCCTGCTCAACCTTATGACAGGCTCTGAAGGAACCCTGGGGATTGTCACGAAAGCGACACTGAACCTTACCCCGCCTCCCGGGGCGATGTTCACCCTGGTGGTACCTTTCAAAACAATAGCCGACGCAATCAGGACAGTGCCGTTGATACTTATTAATCGCATAATTCCCATGGCTGTTGAGTTCATTGACATGAAGGCAATAACCGTAACCGAGCGGTATTTGAACAGGAAATGGCCGTGTGAAGAAGGAGAGGCGCATCTGATGTTTATTGTGGATGCCCCTGACAGGGACGACCTTCTTGAGCTTTCGGGCCGGATTTCGGAGATATGCCTTTCCGAAGGTGCAATCGATGTCTATGTGGCCGATGACAGCGAAAAGCAGAAGAACGTGCTCACGATAAGGAGCCTCATGTACGAAGCCCTTCACGACCACATGATCGATCTGCTCGACGTGTGTGTTCCCAGGGCTTCAATCGACAGGTTCGTGAATGAAGTCCGCGAGGCAGAGAAGGCCTTCGGGGTATGGCTTCCCGTTTACGGGCATGCGGCGGACGGTAATGTCCATGTGCACCTGATGAAGGATGCATGGGATGACGGGGTATGGAAAGCGATTCCTGATTCCCGTAATAAGGCTCATGCAATAAGGGACCGGCTGCATGAGGCGGGCAGAAGGCTTGACGGAGTAGTGTCCGGCGAACACGGGATAGGCATTGTCAAGAAACAGTATATGCCATTATTCCTTGATGCCGCTCAGCTGGAACTCATGAAGGGAATCAAAAAAGTTTTCGATCCTAACGGGATAATGAACCCAGGCAAGGTGATCCCATGAACATGACTTCGGCTTGACGGCATGCATGAATTGCCGGTAGAAAAATGAAAATAAATTTCAGAGGGGACCATGATAAGATTAAATGAAAACTATTTGAAGCTTCAGTCATCATACCTGTTTTCGGAGATAGCAAAGCGGGTGGCCGCTTTCCAGAAGGAAAACCCCGGCAAAGAGGTCATCAGGCTGGGTATCGGTGACGTTACCAGGGCCCTTCCCGATGCGTGCATAGAGGCGTTTCACAAGGCAACCGATGAGATGGCCGATGATGCCACATTCCGCGGTTACGGCCCTGAGCAGGGCTATGACTTTCTGCGCGAAGCGATCGCCAGAGAAGACTTTCAGGCAAGAGGCGCTGAAATAAGCGCGGATGAGGTGTTCGTAAGTGACGGCGCAAAATGCGACACCGGAAATATACAGGAGCTTTTTGCAGGCGACATCAACGTTGCGATACCCGATCCGGTCTATCCGGTCTACATAGACACAAACGTCATGGCGGGAAGAACAGGGAAATACAAAGATGGCCGCTACGACGGCGTCACATACCTCGACTGCACCAAGGAAAACCATTTCGTGCCGGAGCTGCCCAGAGAGCCTGTCGACCTGATTTACCTCTGCTTTCCAAACAACCCGACCGGCGCCACCATCACAAAGGCTGAACTTGAAAAATGGGTCGATTATGCAAGGAAGAACAGGGCGCTCATAATCTACGATGCAGCCTATGAAGAGTTCATCCGGGATGAAGAACTGCCAAGAAGCATATTCGAGATAAAGGGTGCGCGCGAAGTGGCGATAGAGTCACGCAGCTATTCCAAGACAGCAGGCTTTACGGGTGTCCGCTGCGCCTATACAGTGATACCTAAAGAGTGCATGGCCTATGATGCGGCCGGGAATAAACATCCCTTGCACGGGTTCTGGAACAGGAGGCATACGACCAAGTTCAACGGGGTGAGCTATCCGGTGCAGCGTGCGGCTGAAGCCACATATTCAGAAGAGGGGAAAAAACAGGTCAAGGAGCTGAGCAACTATTACCTGGAAAACGCAAAGCTCATCAGGCAGACCGTTACAGGACTCGGTTTGGCATGTACCGGCGGCGAAAACTCTCCTTATATATGGGTGGATACTCAAAGAGATTCCTGGGAGTTCTTCAGCATGCTCCTTGAGAAGGCAGGCGTTGTAACCACACCCGGCGCCGGATTCGGCAGATGCGGTCAGGGCTTCATCCGCATCAGCGCATTCAATTCAAGGGACAACGTTGAAAAGGCCCTTACCAGGATCAAAGAGGCGCTTAAATAGTCCTCATGCCGACATATGAACACTTTGAAGATTTGCCGGTCTGGAAGGAAGCAGCCAGCCTTTATAATATAAAGGAGGTGTATAATGGCTATCAGCCCATTGGCAGGAAAGAAGGCCCCGGCCCAAATACTCGCAAACATCCCGAAACTGATAAGCGCCTACTATGTCATAAAACCCGATCCTGAAAATCCCGCCAATCTCGTAGAATTCGGGACTTCGGGGCATCGCGGCATGTCAATGAACGGAAGCTTCAATGAGGCGCATATCCTGGCCATCACACAGGCCATCTGTGAATACCGCAAAAACAAAAATATTACAGGCCCGCTGTTCCTCGGCATGGATACTCATGCGCTTTCAGAACCGGCCCATTCAACGGCGCTTGAGGTGCTGGCCGCAAACGGCGTCGATGTCATGATAACTAAGGAATACACCCCGACCCCTGTCATCTCGCACGCCATCCTGACCTATAACAAAGGAAGAAATTACGGGCTTGCTGATGGTATCGTTATAACACCTTCACATAATCCCCCTGACAACGGCGGCTTCAAATACAATCCTCCCAACGGAGGGCCTGCCGATACCGATGTAACAGACCATATTGCGAAAAGGGCGAACGAACTGCTTAAAGCAGGAAATAGGAACGTAAAGCGTATTCCCTTTGAAAAGGCGATAAAGGCTCCTACAACACATGAACATGATTATATCTCGTCCTATGTGAACGACCTTAAGAATGTTGTGAAAATGGATATTGTTAATGCAACGGGTCTTAAGCTGGGGGCAGATGCGCTGGGCGGCTCGGGACTTGGCTTCTGGCAGGTCATTGCGGATGTCTACGGTCTCGATATTGACATCATGAACAATCATGCAGATCCCACATTTTCTTTCATGACGGTGGATAAGGACGGGAAGATACGCATGGACTGCTCTTCGCCCTATGCAATGGCTGGCCTTATAAGCCACAAGGACAAATATGACCTGGCATTCGGAAACGACCCCGATTTCGACAGGCACGGCATTGTCACAAAAAGCGCAGGGCTGCTTAATCCCAACCACTATCTCGCTGTGGCCATAAATTATCTCTTTGCCAACCGGCCCGGCTGGAAAAAAGATGCCGCAGTGGGCAAGACCCTGGTCAGCAGCTCGATGATCGACCGCGTTGCATCCAGGCTCGGCAGAAAACTGAGCGAGGTCCCTGTCGGATTCAAGTGGTTCGTTGACGGTCTTATTGACGGCTCTTACGGCTTCGGCGGTGAAGAGAGCGCAGGCGCGTCATTCCTGAGGCTTGACGGGACTGTATGGACGACGGACAAGGACGGTATCATAATGGACCTGCTCGCTGCAGAGATACTTTCAGCCACAGGCAAAGACCCGGCAGAACATTATCGTGAATTGACCGAACTTTTCGGAAACCCTGTTTATGAACGCACCGATACCGCGGCAAATGCCAGAGAGCGAAGCATCCTCAAAAAGCTCGCCCCTTCGCAGATAACAACGGAAACCCTGGCCGGTGAGAAAATCACTTCAATCCTGACGAATGCACCGGGCAACGGCGCGGCTATTGGAGGACTAAAGGTCACTGCGGAAAACGGCTGGTTCGCAGCAAGGCCATCCGGAACCGAGGACGTTTACAAGATTTACGCCGAAAGCTTCAAAGGTAAAGATCACCTGGAAAAAATTAAACAAGAGGCGCAGGATATCGTCAACTCGGCGTTCGCTGCTTCGAATGCAGGATAAGCCCTGAAAGGGAGGCCTCAAAAATCATGAAAAAGCTTGTCACCGGCTCGACCGGATTCATCGGTTCGGCAATCGTCAGAGAACTTCTCAAGGAAGGCGTTGAGGTAAAGGTCCTGACAAGAAAAACAAGCAATACGCGCAATATTGACAACCTCGATGTCGAGAAGGTTTATGGAGACATCCGCGACAGCGATTCCATGAAAAAAGCCCTTAAGGGTTGCGATACCCTTTATCTTACGGCCGCATATTTCGCGCACTGGGCACCGGACCCGAAACTGCTTTACGATGTAAATGTGGGAGGAACCAAGGCGACAATGCAGGCTGCTCTCGAAGCGGGCGTTGATAAGATCGTCTATACAAGCACGAATAATGCCATTGCCGCAAGCGGTCCCGTACCTGCAAACGAAGAGAAGGCCTTTAATTACTGGGAAGCGCGCGACCACTACTCCATGTCCAAATATATTGCGGAAAACGAGGTAAGGATTTTCATCACGAGAGGACTTCCGGTCGTTATTGTCAATCCCACGCTGGTCATCGGCGTGAACGATATAAAACCGACACCGTCAGGTCAAATGATCATAGATGTCGCCAGACGAAAGATGCCCGGCTACATAGACGGCGGTGTGAACATCATCGATGTCGAAGATGTCGCCAGAGGCCACATCCTCGCGGCGAAAAAAGGCAGGGTTGGTGAAAGATACCTACTGGGAAACAGAAACATAACGGTTCATGATTATCTTTGGCTTATTGCGGATATTGCGGGAGTGAAACCGCCCGCCTTGAAACTGCCGTACCACCTTGCGCTTGCGTTCGGATATGCGTTCGAACTAATTGCAAATCTGACGAAAAAGCCCCCTGTCGTGACAGCCAGCGAGGTAAGGATAGGTAAAATGACCGAGTGGTATGACTGTTCAAAGGCGGTGAACGAACTCGGCCTGCCCCAGACGCCGATCGATGTGACTATCAGAAAGGCTCTCAACTGGTTCAGGGAAAACGGTTATCTTTAGAGATATTCTATATTGGATCAGACTGAGGGACAGAGAGTGAGCAGCAAAGATTCAAACCTGCTGCTCACTTATCGACAGGATTTAACTATTTAACAAAAACCAGTTCCAGCACTTCATCCATATTGCTTACGGGATGGAAGTTTATTTTCTTGCGTACCTCTGTCGGTATATCCTCGAGGTCCTTTTCATTATCCTTCGGGATGATTATATCGAATATCTTGTTTCTGTGTGCGGCAAGGGCCTTTTCCTTGAGTCCGCCGATAGGAAGCACCTTGCCCCTCAATGTAATCTCACCGGTCATCGCTATGTCTTTCCTGACCGCCCGGTTGGTAAGCGCGGAGATTGTAGCAACCGCCATTGTTATTCCGGCGGAAGGACCGTCTTTGGGAATCCCCCCGGCAGGCACATGGATATGTACATCCTTTTCCTTGTTGAAGCTTGGGGAAATCCCGAGCTGTTCCGCACGTGAACGGATATATGATATACCTGCCTGTGCAGATTCCTTCATGACGTCTCCAAGATGTCCGGTAAGGACAAGTCCGCCGCCCTTTCCGTCCTGGCTCTGCACCACCGAGACTTCTATATAAAGGATCTCGCCGCCGAACTGCGTCCAAGCAAGACCTGTCGAAACGCCCACTTCGTGTTCCGTTCTCTCCTGTTCCGGGAGGAATTTCTGAACACCGAGATAATTGTGTACGTTTTTGGCAGTCACCCTGTATTTCTTTTTGCGCTTACTCTCTTTTTCTGCGATGTCGCGGGCGATCTTTCTGCAGATCGAACCGATTTCACGTTCAAGATTCCTTACACCGGCCTCTTTTGTGTAATGGTTGATTATGTCGAGTATCGAATCGTCTGAAAAATCTATGTCCGCTTCGACCATGCCGTTTTCCTTGATTTGCCTCGGCACAAGATAGCGTTTTGCAATCTGGAGCTTTTCATGATCGGTATATCCCGGCAGCTCAATGATCTCCATACGGTCTCGAAGCGGTCCCGGAATCGGGTCAATAAGATTTGCTGTAGTAATAAACATGACCTTTGAAAGGTCGAAGGGGACATTCAGGTAATGATCCTGGAAGCTGAAGTTCTGCTCAGGGTCAAGGACTTCAAGCAGTGCGGACGAAGGGTCTCCCCTGAAATCCTGGCCTATCTTGTCGACTTCATCAATCATGAAGACAGGGTTGTTGGAGCCTGTATGCTTTATTCCCTGTATGATTCTGCCGGGCAGTGCGCCGATATAGGTACGTCTGTGCCCCCTGATCTCAGCCTCGTCCCTTACTCCTCCGATTGACAGCCGGTAGAAGTTTCTTCCAATAGACCTCGCTATCGAACGGCCCAGAGAGGTCTTTCCGACACCCGGAGGCCCTACGAAACAGAGGATGGCGCCTTTCTTGTCAGGATTTAGTTTCCTAACAGCAAGATATTCGAGGATCCTCTGCTTTACCTTTTCAAGGCCGTAATGGTCTTCTTCCAGTACCTTGTCCGCTTCCTTTATATTGAGCTTGTCGTCAGTGGATATTGACCAGGGAAGCTCCACCATCCAGTCGAGATATGTCCTGATGATATTCGCCTCGGCGGAATCGTGGTGCATCATCTTGAGCCTGTCAAGCTGCTTCGTTGCCTCTTTTGCAACCTCTTCAGGCATTTTGGCCTTGTCGATCTTCTGCCTGTACTCATCGACCTCCTTGCCCTTGTCGTCGACCTCGCCCAGTTCGTTCTGTATCTGGCGCATCTGCTCGCGGAGGAAATATTCCCTCTGGGTCTTGTTCATTTCGTCCTTGGCCTGATTCTGTATCCTTGCCTGAACCTCGGTAAGTTCCATCTCCTTGGTAAGCAGTGAATTTACATGCTTGAGCCTCTCGATCGGGTCGACTATTTCCAGGACATTCTGGGATTCGTCCACCTTGAGCCTGAGGTTCGATGCAACCAAATCGGCAAGCCTGCCGGGATCATCGATCGCCTCAAGAATGGAAAGGGCGTCCGGCGAGACGATGCCCCTCAACTGGAGTATGCGCTCGGATTGTTCCTTTACGGATCTCATAAGCGCTTCTATCTCTACGGTGAACTCCTTGATCTCGGGTTCTTCAATCCTTTCGATGTCGACTGTATAGAATCCCCTGTCGTCCTTAATGAAGTTTTTGATCCTCGCCTTTGCAACACCCTGTACAAGTATCTTCACCCTGCCGTCCGGAAGTTTCAGCATCCTTATCACCATGGCAATTGTCCCCATGGTATAGATCTGTTCGGGTTCAGGCTCTTCAACGGAAGAATCCTTCTGCGCCACCAAAAAAATAAACCGGTCCTTGTTAAGAGCCTCATCGACAGCCTTTATCGAAAGCCCGCGGCCTACAAACAGCGGGAGTATCATATATGGGTAGATAACTACATCCCTGACCGGCAGCAATGGCACGTTGCCAGGGATTTCTATTGCCTGCTTCTCATTTTCCATTCGTCTCTCCTGAAAAAGTTCTATTTTACCTCTATACGCTTAACCATCTCCACCTTGTTTTCCGAACGCGCGATTCTTACCGTCAAAACCCCGTCCTTGAATTTTGCGTCAATATTTTCAAGGTTGAATCTTTCCGGAATCTCAAGTTCACGGCTGAATCCGCCAAAGCTCCTTTCCATTCTGATATATCTTACCCCGCCCCCTGAAAGCGGGTCTTTTTTCATGCCGCTTATTCTTAACGTATTGCCGATTATCTCCACATTGACATCTTCCTGCATAACCCCGGGAATTTCCATCTCGATAAAAAGATCATCGGAACTCTCATATACGTCAATCGAGGGATAACAAATACCCAGCCTTTCTTCCCCCATTTCCGGTCCGAGCAGAAAGCCCATTATTTCCTGAAACTTAAGGTTTATCATAATTTTCTCCGCAAATTATTATAAGGTTCTTAATAGGACTACATCGGGATATGTCAAGCATCCCTTAAATTTATTATTAGGGACGCTTTCCTCCCCAGGGATTTTTTTCCGGATTCTCATGACAATCGCTGCAGAAAGCTTTAGGGTCGATGTGACCGCAGCCGTAACTCCACAAGTCGAATATACGGCATTTTTCACATAATGCACGAGAACATCCGTCGCACAAAACGACGGCTTCCCTAAACCCGCACTTTTCACATATCCGGCTGTTTCCTGATAGAATCATTTTCCTACTCTCTTAATAATATTAACAGAAATCGTATGATTCAGGGAGCTCTAATAAATATAATATATAACTATAATTTATAATTCTATATTGTTGACACGTTCAAGGCCATTTGTTAAAAGTTCGACGGTTTTCCATACTTTCTTAGGGGGTGCCGCTTGAAAATTCTGGTAAGTGATAAGCTTTCAGCACGAGGAGAAGAAATACTTAAAGAAGGTGGACTTAAAGTCGACGTAAAAACGGGCCTTAAACCTGATGAACTCAAAGAGATTATCGGTGATTATGACGGCCTAGTCGTAAGATCCGCCACAAAGGCGACAGCAGAGATCATTGCTGCCGGTAAAAAACTCAAGGTAATCGGTCGCGCAGGCGCGGGTGTTGACAATATCGATTCTGAAGCAGCAAGCAAACAGGGTATTGTTGTCATGAACACACCGGGCGGCAATACGGTAACGACTGGAGAACACGCAATCGCAATGCTTATGGCTCTTACACGTTTTATTCCCCAGGCAACCGCTTCAATGAAGGCTCAAAAATGGGACAAAAAAAGTTTTGAAGGCCGCGAGGTCTTTAACAAGACTCTGGGAATAGTCGGAATCGGCAGGGTAGGGACAATCGTTGCGACAAGGGCGATTGGCCTCAAAATGAATGTTATCGCCTATGACCCGTTCATATCGAAAGAAGCCGCGGACAATATGGGCGTTGAGCTGGTTTCTCTGGATGAACTCTATGCAAGAAGCGACTACATTTCGGTTCATACCCCCAAATCAAAGGATACAATAGGGCTTCTGGGAAAAGATGCTTTTGCCAAGATGAAAAAAGGTGTCATGGTCATCAATTGCGCAAGGGGTGGAATCGTTGACGAAAAAGCCCTTATCGAAGCCCTCGATTCAGGAAAGGTGGCAGGCGCGGCAATTGATGTGTTCGAGAAGGAACCGCCTGAGGACTGGTCTCTTCCTCTTCACCCGAAGGTCATCTGCACACCGCATCTCGGTGCTTCCACGGAAGAGGCGCAGGAAAACGTGGCAATAGCCATAGCCGAGCAGATAGTCGATTACCTCAACAATGGCGTTATCAGAAACGCAGTGAATGCGCCTTCGGTAGGGCCGGATATGCTTCCCAAAGTAAAACCCTATATTGAACTTGCCGAAAAAATGGGGCTTTTCATGGGCCAGCTCATTTCCGGAAGGATCCGCAAAGTCAACGTCAATTATTGCGGCGGGGCTTCCGGCATAGAGACGAAACCGGTAACGATTTCAATGCTCAAAGGGCTGTTTGCGGCCATCATGGATGACGTCAATTTTATCAATGCGCCCATTATAGCCAAAGAGCGCGGCATAGAAGTCGTTGAATCCAGAACCGAGAAAGAAGAAATATTTACAAACACCCTGGAACTTGTAGTCCATCTTGATACAGGTAAACGCTACCTGGCAGGCGCCGTCTTCACTCAGGACGACCTCAGAATAGTCAAGATAGACAATTATCCGATAGAAGTCACCCCGGAAGGCAATATGCTCGTTATCTACAATAAAGACCTGCCGGGAACCGTCGGAAAGATAGCTTCCACTCTGGGAGATGATAAAATCAATATCGCAAGACTTTTCCTCGGCAGGGACAAGAAGAAAGGCACCGCGATAATAATCATCAATCTGGATGCGGAAGTGCCTGAGTCTGTTGCTGAAAAGATCAGGAATGTTTCAAACACCCTATCGGTTCAAAAGGTTACAATCTGACAGGAGAATAATAATGGCGAATCTAGTAATTGTCGGCGCGCAGTGGGGAGATGAGGGCAAGGGAAAGGTCGTTGATCTCCTTACGGAAAAAGCCGACCTCATCATACGATTTCAGGGTGGAAACAATGCAGGTCATACTCTTGTAATAGGCGACAACAAGGTCGTGCTCCACCTTATACCTTCAGGCATACTTCATAAAAACAAGATGTGCGTGATCGGTTCCGGCGTTGTGCTGGACCCGGAAATCCTTCTTGGCGAAATAGATGCGTTGAGATTGAAAGGGCATGAGGTTTCACCGGAAACGGTTGCAATCAGCGACCGGGCTCATGTTATCATGCCTTACCACAAGGTGATCGACCATGCCCGTGACGCTGCACGTATCGGTACGACAGGCAGAGGGATCGGGCCCGCATATGAAGACAAGGCCCGAAGAACAGGCATACGCGTGATAGACCTTATCAATCCAGGACTGTTAAGAAATAAAATCGAAGCCTTCTGGGATGAGCGCCAGGAATATATAACAAAAATCCTCAAGGCCAAGGCCCCGGACAAGGATGAACTCATCGAAAAACACATAATATTGGGAGAACGTCTGAAACCATTTGTTACCGATGCCTCAATCCTTATCGACAAGGCAGTCAGGTCAGGCAAAAGTCTTTTATTCGAAGGAGCACAGGGTGGAAATCTCGACATGGACTTCGGGACATATCCATTTGTCACATCTTCAAACACCATTGCAGGCGCCGCCTGCACCGGTTCAGGTATCGGGCCAACCAGGATTGACAAAGTCCTCGGCATTTGCAAGGCATACACGACGAGGGTCGGCGGTGGTCCTTTCCCGACTGAACTGACGGATGAACTGGGCGAAAGGCTGCGCGCCTTCGGCGGTGAATATGGTGCGACAACCGGAAGGCCCAGAAGATGCGGATGGCTTGACCTTGTGGCGCTAAGACACACAGTCCGCCTCAGTTCAATAAGCCATCTTGCCATAACAAAGCTCGATGTCCTCTCAGGTCTTGAAACGTTAAAGGTCGCCACGGCCTACAGATCAGGAAATACGGTCATGGAAAGTATGCCGGCCGATCTGGAGCTTTATCCCGAAATTGATATTGCCTATGACGAACTCCCCGGATGGGAAGAAAATATTTCAGACATAAAGAAATTTGATGATCTTCCTGCAAGCTGCAAGGCATATATCGCGTACATTGAAAATAAGCTCGGAGTTAAGGCTGCAATAATATCAACCGGACCGAAACGGGATCAGACGATAATCGTAGAAGATTTATTATAAAACAAAGGGCCGGAAAACCGGCCCTCTTTTTTTATCATGCAGCGCTGACCGCGCTGCTTCCATCAGCCTCAGGTTGGACCGCACGAAGTCGACGAACATGTTCCGCACCCGGATTTCCCCGAAGCGGTCATGGACATTTTTTTTATTACATCCTCTGATTCGCATTTGGGACATTTGATCTTATCTTTACTGCTCAAAGAAACCAGCTTTTCAAAATCATTATCGCATTTTTTACATCTGTATTCATAGATGGGCATGGTCCTCTCCTTTCGTATTTTTTGAGTAGTGCCTGAGCTTTATTTTGTCAAGGTATCCCATTCATTCCAGGCCGTTCGCTGCTATCACCTTTGCATACCACTTTCCGCCCTCCTTTATCGTGCGCTTCTGAGTGGCAAAGTCTATATTAATCAGACCGAATCTCATTTCATAGCCCTTGTCCCATTCATAGTTGTCGGTCAGCGACCAGCACATATAGCCCTTGACCGGTATACCGTTCTCTATCGCTTTGTGAACCTGCCTGATATGGGCATCCATATAGAATATCCTTTGAGTTTCATCTGTTGTTCCTATACCGTTTTCCGTTACTATTACAGGCAGTTTTACCTCATTTCCTAGATATTCGAGGCAGTCATATATACCCTCGGGATAGATAACCCAGTCCATGTCTGTTACAGTGTCTCCCGGCTTCGATGGTATGTTGGTCAACCCTTTCTGGTAGCTTGAACTGTAATAGTTGAGGCCTATGAAATCCATTGCACCTTTCAAACCCGGGAATTCATCCCACAGGCCTAATGGCGGTCCGATTTTCCCTGTCTTTACACCTTCGAAAAACCTGAGGTTGGCCGTGATATCGGCAAATCTTGCACCGGCCCTGTCAATGAATACATCTGGCCTGTAGGGCCTGAAGTGCATAAAGGCGAATGCAACCCCGACAGGAGCCTCCGGGTAATATTTCTTAATCGTATGAAAGGATGCCTGATGCATGTCGAAAAAAGTCCGATAAACCTTTATAAACGCGACAGGATTCTTTTTGTATGGAGGAAACTGCCCGGCGAAGTATCCGCCCAGAGGCACGACATTCGGCTCGTTTATCGGCAGCCAGTAGTCGACAAGATCGCCCAGTGAGCTTACGATAACATCAAGATAATCCTTGAAATGCTTCATGAAAACAGGCCTGTTTTCAAATCCTCCGTAGGCCAGCACCCATATGGGAATAGTAAAATGATGCAGGCAGAGCATGACCTTGATGCCGTTTTTTTTCAAGGCCTCAAGAATTTTCCGGTAATGGGCGATGGCGGCTTCGTCCGTTTTGCCTTCCGACGGTATCACCCTTGACCATTCAATTGACGGACGGTGAATCATCACGCCGAGTTCCCTTGCAAGGGTATAGTCCTCTTCATATCTGTTCCAGTGATCACATGCATTTCCGCAGGGTTCTTTGAATTTTCTCTGTCCGACAGGTTTCCTCATATCCATCTTTTCCATGAAGTACCAGTCGTTGTTGAAATTTCCCCCTTCTGTCTGATATGCCGATGCGGCCGTGCCCCACATGAAGCCTTTTGGAAATAAGACTTTATCCATTTTTAATCTCCCCGGGTTTTGATATCCGTCAAGTATACTCAATACCTGCCTTCATCAAGGAATAAAATTTCAGAAAAATCCCTATGGACAACAACACTGGAATTTCAGATACTATTGATGATTATTTGATATTCAATAAATGGAGGATTTGCCGTGAAGGCACTGCTGGACAGATTTATCAGACACCTGCAAACAGGCATAAGCATAAAGGAACGATTTATCTGCACTGTAGTAATGTATCTGTTTTTCTGTATCGCATATCTTGCCGCCAACCGTTTCATAGACATGAGAAGCTGCCATAATATTTCCACTCCGGTTGATGAAGCGCTGCCGTTCATGCCCTATTTTATTTATCCGTATTCATTCATTTATGTTTTTTCCATGCTTCCTTCGCTGGTATGTGAAAACCGTTCTCTTTATTTCAGAACGGTCGTCGGCAGCGGCCTGCTCATTATAATTTCAGCAGCAATATTCGTCGTTTTTCCCGTAAGCATCCCCAGGTCATATGATCTCCCCGCCGGTTTCACGGGATGGGTATTTTCCCAGCTTGACTGGATTGACAATCCAGTTTGCGGATTTCCAAGCCTGCATGTAGGATTGACGATGCTTGCCACTTTTTGCGTCTTCAGGGAAAACCGCATACTAGGCTGGTTCTGCGTTGTAGTTGCAATGCTTACGGTCTTGTCCACCCTGCTCACCAAACAGCATGTATTATGGGATGTAGCAGGCGGTGCTGTCATGGCGATATCAATTGACCTTCTTATACTGCGAAACTGGATAAATTATCTTATCCCCCTTGAATACGCCAGGCAGGAGTTCAACAGGGTAAGAAACAATTTCAAATTTTAAATTTAATAACCGGCAGCAAGACATCTTCAAAATAAGGTTTTTCGAATATAAAATTAAGGATATTCATAATTTTTATAAAATCATTACGGGTCTATCATGTCATAAACCTTTAAGCATTTTATCATTCCTGAACCGTAAAAGGAGAGTTTATGAATAAACTTGCTGCGGAATTTATCGGGACTTTATGGCTGGTATTGGGAGGATGCGGAAGCGCTGTTTTAGCAGCAGCTTATCCGGAACTGGGAATCGGATTTGCAGGTGTTGCCATCGCATTCGGTTTAACAGTGCTGACAATGGTTTATGCAATCGGACACATTTCAGGCTGCCACCTGAATCCTGCCGTATCAATCGGCCTCTGGGCCGGAGGCCGTTTTGATAAAAAAGAGCTGCTTCCATACATCATTGCCCAGGTCCTCGGAGGAATAGCCGGAGCAGGAATCCTTTTCCTTATTGCAAGCGGAAAAGCCGGTTTTGAACTTGGAGGGTTCGCAGCCAACGGGTATGGGGAACACTCTCCTGATGGATACAGTATGCTTTCAGGTCTAATTACTGAAATTGTAATGACCTTCATGTTTTTAATTATTATTTTAGGTGCTACGCATCCAAAAGCCCCAAAAGGTTTTGCCGGAATAGCAATCGGCCTGGGATTAACACTTATTCACCTGATAAGCATTCCTGTAACAAACACCTCGGTAAACCCAGCAAGAAGTACAAGCCAGGCAATATTCGTCGGCGGCTGGGCATTGAGCCAGTTATGGCTGTTCTGGGTAGCGCCGATTGCCGGAGCAGTTTTAGCAGGTTTTGTTTATAAAATAATTTCACCCGAAAAAGAATAAATCAACACCTGCTTTTATAATATTGAATCATTGCCAGTCCTCGCAGATATTGTGCGAACAGGTTATGGTTATTATGGTTTGTGGTTTATAGCCCTTTTGAGGAGCCTGTCCTGAACGGCTGAGCCTGTAAGTTCCCGCAGGGCATCTGCAGCTATCCATCTGCCTGCCTTTGTGCCTGAGATGCGTATCCTTTGTGAAAGCTCAATAGCCTTTCCGTTGAGGTAAAGATTACGCTTCCCTATCTGTCGGATGGCCCAGTTGACGGCCTTTCTGACCATCGGCCTGTCATCGCCGGATTCGCTCATTATCAAAGGATAAAACTCTTCGAACAGCTCATCCGGCGCCTTTCTGTCGGCTACGGCAATTCTTGCCATAAGGACAAAGCCGGCGCGCTTCACAAAAGTTTCTTCCCTTTTGGACCATGCAAGGGCCTTTTGAAGTGCATAGGGTGTTTTCTGGAAAAGGTTTGAACAGACCTGATCGCACACGTCCCATGAATTGAAAGCCACGACCCATTCTTCCATTTGTTCCGGCAGCACTTCCCTGTGATCATCAACAAGTGAGGCAAGTATCCTTGCCTCGTGAATTCCGCAGTCCCATAAAAGAAGGGCAAGTTCGTGGTCTTTTCCGGTCTCTTTTGCCATTGCCCTGAGTCTAGGCATTGAAACGCCAAGAAGAACTCCTCCGGGATTAATCCCGTAACGCATCATACCGGCAGCATCGGCTGGGCTGGCCAGAGACTCGAGCCTGGTGATTATATCATCAGCCTTCATATAAATTCCCCGATTTAATGCAGCTGGCGGCATTACTAATGAGCGTTTACAGTCCTTTCCGATGCCCATTCCCTCAGATTTTCGATCTGCTCCACGCGGGTAACAGATAAGGGCTTTGTCCTGCCAATCTCAGCAACAAGCATATCGTTCGTAAGTTCACAATTTGCTGAAAATGCACCGTAAAGCCCTGATACGACCACCTGTTCTATTTCGGCCCCGCTGAAACCGTCTGAGGCCTCTGCAAGTGCCGCGATATCGAACTTCGCAGGATCTTTTCCGCGTCTTCTCAGATGGATCGAAAAGATAGCGGCCCTGCTATCGGCATCGGGAAGGTCTACAAAGAACACCTCGTCGAAACGGCCTTTCCTGAGGAATTCCGGCGGCAATTTTTCAACTTCGTTTGCCGTCGCCACTACAAATACATCGCCTTTCCTGTCCTGCAGCCAGGAAAGGAAGGTCCCCAGGACGCGCTGTGACACGCCTCCGTCCTCGCTGCCGCCGGAGGCGAATGCCTTTTCAATCTCGTCTATCCACAGGATTACCGGCGCCATCTTTTCGGCCGTTTCCATGGCCCGCTTGAAGTTGCGCTCGCTCTCTCCGATGTACTTGTTGTACAGATTGGACGGGTCCATTTTTAATAGCGGCAGGCCCCATTCCATTGAAACAGCCTTGGCGCACAGGCTCTTCCCCGATCCCGGAACACCGAGCAGGAGTATCCCCTTCGGAAAAGCGAGTCCGAAGGAAACAGCCCTTTCAGGTTCGGTTATTATCATCCTTCGTTTGTTGAGCCAGTCTTTCAGTGTGGCCATGTCCGCAATTTCCGACATGCCGTGCTCAGCCGGGAAATACTCCAGAAGACCGTCCCTTTCCACGACCGTCCTTTTAGCGTCAATCACCCTCTGGATGTCTTTTGCATTAAGGCCTCCGTCTTCAATGATGGCCCTGGTCAGAATTTTTTCCGCTTCAAGAAGCGTAAGCCCTTTCAGATTGTTTATAAGCCGGTTCAGTTCAGTGTTTGTTATCTCGACCTTGATCTCGGTTTTGGCCCTGAGGTCGCGGATGATGTTATTGAGAAGTTCAGAATATTCCTCTCTTTTCGGCGCGGGGGGAGACACTTCAGCCAGATAAGGCTTCAGGCTCTCGGGTATATTCATGTCGGCGCCGGTCAGAATTATCGAAGCATCGTGGGGAGAATATTTTTTTGCGGCGTCGTAGAGTCTGGCTGCAATTGCCGGATCGCTCAGAAAAGGCGCTATCCCCTGAAACAGGTAGATCGCGGGAAAATCAGAACTGATGACATGATCGAGTGCAGCTTTCGGTTCGGTTGTCATATAAACCGGCCCGTCCATATCCGTGCGTTTGAGGCCATGCGTAAGGCTCCATGTGAAAAGCTTCAAGCCTAAAGAGTCTGCCAGATGCGATAAGAGGCTTTCAGCTCGCTCCTCTTCATTGGTTCTGACCCAGATGAGTCCGTAATGAGACTTTATCAGAAGGGCTATTTCCCTGACTATATCAGGTACTGCCCCGGGGGAAGGCTTTTCACATTCCTTCTCCTCATTTTCCGCTTCAGGCTGTTTGCCCAGCCTTGCCTCCGCCCTTGCATAAATAACGCCGCATCGCGGGCATTCTGTCAGTGGACCCGGATCGCCGTCATTTCTTATATATCCGCATTTAAGGCATTTCTTTCCCATCAAGTATTCCTTTATGCTCTTGTTAGTCTCCGGTATTTTATGCGGTGCGGGGTATCCGCTGCAGCGCCCAGGCGTCTTTTCTTGTCCTCTTCATATTCAGTGTAGTTGCCGTCGAACCATGTGACCGTGCTGTCGCCCTCGAATGCCAGAATATGTGTTGCGATGCGGTCAAGGAACCATCTGTCGTGGCTTACCACGACCGCGCACCCTGCAAAGTTCTCCAGCGCCTCTTCGAGGGCACGCATGGTGTTCACGTCAAGATCGTTCGTCGGCTCGTCCAGAAGAATTACATTCGCGCCGCTCCCCAGCATCATGGCAAGATGAACACGGTTTCTTTCTCCTCCCGAAAGAGTGCCTAGCTTTTTCTGCTGGTCGGTGCCCGAAAAGTTATAGCGGGCGACATACGCTCGCGAGTTGATCTCGCGGCCTCCCAGCACTATAGTGTCCTTCCCGCCGGAAATGGTCTCCCATATGGTTTTATCAGGATCGAGAGAATCCCTGCTCTGATCGACATATGCGAGCTTTACGGTTTCGCCGATGCGGATTGAACCGGAATCAGGCGTTTCCTGGCCGGTAATCATCCTGAAAAGTGTCGTCTTTCCGGCACCGTTAGGGCCTATTACCCCGATAATGCCGCCGGGAGGCAGCATGAAGCTCATGTTTTCAAAAAGAAGCTTGTCGCCGTAGGCTTTCGTTACGGCCTGCGCTTCGATTACTACATTACCGAGCCTTGGCCCGGGCGGTATATATATTTCAAGGTCTCTGGCGCGCCTTTCGGATTCGCTGCCGAGCAGTTCTTCGTATGCGGTTATCCTGGCCTTCGCCTTTGCATGACGCCCCTTAGGGCTCATGCGTATCCAGTCCAGTTCACGTTCAAGTGTCTTCTGGCGATCGGTTTCGCCCTTTTCCTCAACTCTCAACCTTTCCTGCTTCTGTTCGAGCCATGAAGAATAGTTGCCTTTCCAGGGTATTCCGTGGCCACGGTCGAGTTCGAGTATCCATCCGGCAACATTATCCAGAAAATAGCGATCATGTGTAACTGCAATGATTGTACCCTCATAGCGCTGCAGGTGATGTTCGAGCCACGCAACTGTTTCTGCGTCGAGATGGTTGGTCGGTTCGTCGAGCAGCAGGATGTCGGGCTTCTGCAAAAGCAGGCGGCACAGTGCAACCCTGCGCTTTTCGCCTCCGGAAAGCACTTTTACCTGCATGTCGCCCGGAGGACAGCGAAGCGCATCCATTGCCATTTCAAGACGCGCATCAAGATCCCACGCATTAAGGTGGTCGAGCTTTTCCTGTACGACGCCCTGGCGTTCTATCAGGGAATTCATCTCATCGTCACTCATGGGCTCGGCAAATTTCATGCTGATCTCGTTGAATTCGTTCAGGAGGTTTACCGTTTCCTGTACGCCCTCTTCCACCACCTGGCGGACCGTCCTGGTTTCATCAACAAGGGGTTCCTGTTCAAGATAGCCCACTGTGTACCCGGGTGAAAGCACGGCCTGACCGTCAAAAGCATTATCAACGCCGGCCATTATTCGAAGGAGCGAACTTTTGCCCGAACCGTTGAGGCCGAGTACGCCTATCTTGGCGCCGTAAAAATAGGACAGAGAGATGTCCTTGATAACTTCCTTTTTTTCGTAGCGCTTGCTCACGCGCATCATCGAATAGATTATCTTGTTCGGTTCAACCGCCATTAAATGCTCCCTCCGTTATCAAACAGTAAACATGCCTTTTTCATAAATTGTTATGGTTCTTCCTGATTTAAGCTTTGCCGTGACCCTCTTTTTTTCAGTATTCACAAGGTCCCAGTGAAGGGCCGAATCGTTAAAGCCCAGCGCCTCCTTCTTCTCTTTCGTAAGCTCTGCCGGGTCACCGGAATATGTATCCGAATACGATGCACCGACTGCGATATGACAGTTGCCGTTTCTGCCTCCGAAGTTCTCGTCAAAAAGGGTATTGGCCATGAACCTGTCGATCTTGGAAAAACGTTTGTCTGTCAGGGAAAATTCGCCCACCTGATCAGCCCCGTCATCCATTGAAAGCTGCTTGCGCGCAAATTCCGCTCCCTTGTCGGCATCAATCTTCACTGCACGGCCGTTCCTGAATTCAAGCTTCAAGCCTTTTACCAGGTTTCCGTTCCTGTAGGAGGGCTGGTCCGCATAGTAGACTCCCCTTGTCCCGCGCCAGTCGGGAGACAGGAATATCTCAAAGCTCGGTATGTTGTGCCCTGATATCCCTATCCATTTCCTCATCTCTCCGGGCGTTATGACAAGGTCGGTGTTAGCGCTTTCCACATGGTATTCAGCCACTTCCATGGAATTAAGGCCTTTTTTGATCGAACTCACCTCGGTATATACATCTATCCATTTCCCGACAGGGTCTCTGCTGTTAAGGAAAGCGGCCTTTGAAATCTGTTTCGTATAGTCATCCAAAGATAGGCCCGCATGCTTTGCAAGCTCTTCAGTAGGATACATGCACAGAGTCCAGCCGAAGAGCCCCATCTCTTCGCGCTTGTCAAGTATGTCGCGCAGGTATTTCTGGGCAACCGCCGCCATGCCTATGCGTTTGGGATCTATTCCGGCAAGGTGTGTTAGCGATGAAGGTGCGATGATATAGATGCTCCCGTTCAGGCTCTTATAGAGTTCCTCATTCCCGGGGACCTTGAATGTGAGCTGCTCGTCATTTGAAAGGGAATAAAATCCCTTTTCCATCGTCGGGGTAATGCCTGCCCTCGGTATGACATTAAATCCCATTTTTATGAGCCTTGAATATACGGATTCAGCAAGGCTTATGGCGGGCAGTTCATACCTGAGCAGGATGATGTCGCCTTTTTTAAAAGTCTGCGTGCGTGCCGTTGTAAGCCCCCAGATAAGAACATCCGTATATTTTTCGAGCCTTATTTTCATAATTCCCTCCTTCTGGCTGCTAAATGTCTTTTTGCCAGTTCAACATATATTTCAGCCGGGTTTCTGTTTGCTATCGCACTGTCTGCATCAAGCTCTCTCTTGAATACTGCGGGTGAACCTGCAACAAGCTGATTCTCGCCGATTTCCTGCCTCTCCCTGACAACCGCACCTGCCGCCACGATAGAACCCTTTCCTATGACCGAGCCGTTCAGAAGAATCGAACCCAGTCCTATAACCGAACCTTCGCCTATGCGGCAGCCGTGAAGAACAGCGTTGTGGCCGACAGTGACATAATCTCCTATAACGGTTGCATTTATGCCGTCGACATGTATCGTGCAGTTATCCTGTATGTTGGAAAACCTGCCAATTCTTATTGCATTGAGGTCGCCTCTGATGACTGCGCCGTACCAGATGCTTGAACCTTCACCGATTTCCACGTCTCCTATGACAACCGCATTCGGAGCCACGAAAACCCCTTCGGCAATTTTGGGTTTTTTCCCGTTAATCTCGATAATCATTTGTTCACTCTTCAGTCAAAACTCTTTGCCAGTCAAGAAGAGATATGGGCGTTTATCACGACCGGAATCATTTTTGGTATTAATTCCCGCAATTGAATTTTTGATAGAATTTTTTGTGAAATACACGAATGAATTAAACAGCAGTTCAACCTCTTAACAGGCATATCTTCCCGGGTGCGACTCGAATATCATAAAATGGGAAAGACTTTCGTCAAGGCCTCAGCCGCAACCGGCAGATATAAAGGTTTCATGGCCTGTGCGCTTTATTTTTTTGCCGGGATTCTCATCCAAGGGACTGATTAAGGGTTCCTATCTTTCAAGGTCTGAAACGGCCTTTTTAATTCGGCCAAGAGCTTCTTCAATAACAGCCCTCGGGCAGCCGAAATTGAGCCTGACAAAACCCTTGACGCCGAAATCGTTCCCGTCGGAAAGCCCGACCCCCCTTTCTTCAAAGAAGGCCGCCGGATTTTGAAGCCCCAGTTCCCGGCAGTCTATCCAGGCAAGGTAAGTCGCCTCGACATGATTCATTGATAATCCATCGATCCCGGATATCGATTCTTCAAGGTAATCCCGGTTTTCCCCAAGATATTCTATCAGGGAGTCATGCCAGTCTTTGCAGTCGCGGTAAGCAGCCAGGCCAGCGGTATAGCCGAAAATATTCACATGGGGAACTATTCCATCCATGGCCTTTTTGAAGCTTTTTCTGATTTTTTCATCGGGGATAACGGCAAAGGAAAAGCCCAGTCCCGGTATGTTGAATGTCTTGCTGGGTGCCATCAAAGTAATGGTACTAGCGGCGATTTCTTCCGATAGAGAAGCTATCGGTACATGCCTTTTGTCTTTATCCAGCACAAGCCCGCAATGTATCTCGTCCGAGCAGATGATCATACCGCGCCTCAAACAGATTTCGGCAAGCGTATTCAATTCTTCGGAACTGAAAACCCGGCCGAGGGGATTCTGCGGGTTACAGAGAATGAACATGTCAGTGTCTTTTGTATGGGACTTTTCAATTGCATCATATTCAAACCTGTAGCTGCCATTTTCAACCATGTGTTCTGTTGTCACGAGTCTTTTGCCTGCATTGACCGGGGCGCTTAAAAACGGCGGATAAACAGGGATGGACGTCATCACCGTCTTTCCCGGCATGGCCCTGCATGAGATATTGAGCCCTGTCACAAGCCCCGGCAGCCAGACAAGCCAGGACGGTTTTATCCGCCAGGCGTATTCTGTTTCAAGCATACCGACAATTACATCTTCAAGCTCATCCGGTTCGCATGTGTAGCCGAAAACTCCGTGGCCGGCCCTTTCAATTATCGCGTTGGTAACCGGTCCGGGCGCTTCAAAGTCCATGTCCGCCACCCACATGGGAATGACATCACGGCCCTTATACTTGTCCCACTTGATGCAGGCGGTGTTCCGCCTGTCGATTATCCGGTCAAAATTCGTCATAATTCGATATGAAGATATTAAAATGTTCTACCAGAACTTCCACCAGGGTTTTAAGTTCTCTTTTTCCCATTGATACATATTCTTCCAGGAATCATCACCTTTAAGATATTTGACAAAAACTGCGAGCACTTCTGTTCTATTCAATTTATTCACACTCTGAAATTGAACATCATTACCATCATCATTTCTGCAGCAATATTCTACAACGAACGAATCATTTTTTATTTTTGATGTCTGAACAAAATAATTATCATGATTGAAAAGAATAACAAATTCCTTAAAACCATCGTTAATGAATAATTTTTCCAAATCTTCTTTTGTTGCATTTTCAGTTATTATGCCTTTTTCTGTTTCAATTTTCATTTTATCTCCTCCTTATTAATAATAAAAACCATCATCGCCATCATCATCCGGCAACATATTGCCATGCTCACGGTTCCACTCCTCCTTATGCTCCATAATGATCTGAAACTGGTTGCGCAGGTCAATGAGCTCCTTCGCCCAGAAATTTTCGTTGCCCCAGTCCGGATGGTCGCGTTTGAAGTCAAGGTCGTCACCCTGGCGGGCGCACCAGGCCAGATAATAGATTATACGCATGAAGCGCAGAGGCTCGATGAGCTTAAGCGTCGAATAGTCGAATTCCCTGAATTCTTCATAACCGCTCATTATGAGATCGATTTCACGCTTCGCCCTTGTATAGTGATCAGGCAGCATCAGCCAAAGGTCATGCACGGGTGGCCCTGTCATCATGTCGTCAAGGTCGATCACCATGAGTCCTTCGCCGGGCCTTTCAATCAGGTTTCCCCTGTGGCAGTCACCGTGAATACGTATATATTCTACGCCGCCAAAGAGCCCGGTAATTTCATCCAGAATCTGAAAGCAAAGCTCCTTGAATGCGTCTCTCAACTCGGGGTGAATGAATCCGCCTTCAAGCAGAAATTCTATATCCGCCCGTGTGGATATGCCGGGATGGAGCCTTACCCTGTGAGGCGCATCTTTTTTTGCGCCTACGGCATGTATCCTGCCTATAATACTCCCGACCCTGACCCAGTCTTCATCGTTATTTATCTCGAACATCCTCCCGCCCTTTTTGGGAAATACTGCAAGGTTGATGCCTTCGATATTCATAAGAGTCGATCCGTTAGAGAGCTTAATGGGCGCCACAACAGGGATTTCACCGGCATCGCAGTCGGCGATAAAGGCATGCTCTTCTTCTATAGCCTCCCTGCTCCACCTGCCGGGGCGGTAGAATTTTATCACAAAGCGCTCCGTATCCATTGCCTGCAATTCATAGACACGGTTGATATAGCTCGGGTGCTGTATCAGGAGGCCGGTAAACCTCTTGCCGACAGCTTTTTCGGCAGAATTAATAATCAGGTCCGGTGTCAGGACCTTAAAGTCTGTCATTATTTCTGCTCCACACGGACAGTGAAAAAATTGATATGACAGTGCCCATCAATTTTAAAATCTGAAGCATTATCAGGATTCCGCACCAAAATATCTGGAAAAATTCATCAGCATATCGAGATTACCCTCGGCTTTGTATTTTCCCTCGATGAATGCCGTCCCTCCGTCCACCTTCCCGAACATTATATCCATCCACAGTTCAAAAGGTGTACTGACGATGAGATCAGGTTTGATAAAAGCGATGTCTTCCGAGGTCTCAAGTGTGCCGTTTTCAATATGCAGCATGCATTCCCTTTTAGCTTCGCCGGTGAATATGAACTGAATATCAGCCTTAACACCAGCCGCTGATTCAGGTTTGAAGGCTATTCGCATGATGGCCAGAAATTCCGGGATATTTTCCGCCCTGGGGATAAGTTTCTTTTCCGCGGCTTCCTTTACTGTCACGCCTTCCTTTATGCAGGTCTTCCACCACATGTTGGCAAGGAGCTGGAATGTCTCTTTGTCGATAAGAGGCTGCGTGATCCTTTTCATTATTCCCTCGGATACCGACTTATTTAGAATTATCTCCCGGCCCGCCTCTTTCAATGCATCAAAAATATCCGCCTTTATTTTTCCGAATGCGGAAGAGGCGAGCGTTTCGGCGCCAGGCCTGTAAATTTCAGCGATCAGGTCTTTTTTGTAGATATATCTAAGCCAGGAAGAAAGCTGGTCAAAAATACCCGGATCGGGAAATCCCGCAACCGAAAGGGCCACGACCATTGGGATATTGCACCTCAGAGGGTGGGTAGATCTGCCGTTTTTTTCTATCATGAAAGGTTCGGCCATAGGAAGCGTGCGGTCAATGAACGTCTTCATTCCGGCCGTGACCGAGTAAAAATAAAGGGGAGAAGCAAAAATAACGATGTCGGAGCTAATATATTTCGGGAACAGCTCAGCGGTCATATCGTCTTTGTGGATACATTTGCCCGGGGTTTTCGTCCAGCATGTATAACAGCCGATGCAGTTATGAATTTTTCTGTTCCTGAGATACACGACCTCGACATCGGCAGAGGCGTCTCTCATTCCCTGGACAAGAGGCTCGAGCAGCATTTCGGTCTTGCTTTGACCTCCGCCCCTAGGGCTTGAACTGATCGCCAGAACTTTCATGACCACCTCCGATTTAATAGTTTTATATTAATGCTTTTAATATCACATACAGCACCAGGGTACAAAGACCAGAACCGGTATTAATTATACATGTCATTATTTCAAAGAAGTTTGCCCTGTCCTTTTCCGGCGGCCGGTAACCTCTTTTAATCAGTTTGACAGTGTGTACACTTGCATTGTAAATAATTGCTCAATTGTTATTCAAGTCCAGCGCAGGAGAAGACATGGAAAAAAAGGAAATATTTGATATCATCAAAGAATATTTCATCAGCCAGTTTGAAATTCCGGAGGATAAAATAATAATGGAGGCTCTCCTCAAGGATGACCTGGGGCTGGACAGCATTGACGCTCTCGATATGATAGGAATGCTTGAAGCAAGACTCAATATGGAAATAGAGGGAGAAGAACTCAAACACATCCGTACTGTCAGCGATGTTGTCGAATTTATCCTGAAAAAACTTCAAACCCGGTAAAAAATGGCGGAATTACCCTGGCATACCCTGCTCGGCTTTGAATTGAACAAAGACGGCATTACCGGGCAATTCAATATACCGGCAGATTCTTTATGGTTTGAAGGACATTTCCCCGATGAACCCGTCCTGCCAGGAGTATCGATGCTCTGCATGATAAAGGAGCTTATCAGCAAAGCAAATCCGGTCATCAATATAACAGGCCTCAGGCGCATCCGTTTCAGACAGCTTGTCCATGAAAATGAACTCCTGAATGTGAAAATAACATGGGAAAAAGGACACGGTTCAAAATCCGCTTCCTTTGATATTACCAGCAATGGAAACCTTATCAGTTCAGGATTTATCGAGACAGACGGACCTGTCGGGAACTTGAAATCATGAATATGGACATCGAATCCTACATGCCCCACAGGGGCCGGATGAAACTGATAGAAGATATTCTTGAATCGGACGAGAACAGCTGCAAAGCCATTGCCGTCCCGAAACTTACCTGGCCCTTTCAGAGGCACGAGGGTATTGATCCACTGGTGATTATCGAGCTTATTGCACAGACAACCAGCGCATACGTGGGCTGGTGCAGACGCAATGAAAAAATGATGGGTGGAGCAGGGTTTCTTGTGGGTATTCGCAGTGCCGGGATAGGCCTTACCTGTCTGCCTCTAGACAGCCCTGTTTTTATTTCATGCAAGAGAATGCTGGATATGGACAACTATGGTGTATTTGAAGGCCGTGTTTTTATCAACGACACCACATATGGTACATCCGTCATTCAAGTATACAATCCATGAAGGTAATTTTTTTTTCAGCGTGTATCCTTCTCTGTTCTTATCTTCTCGGTTCGATAAATTTTACTGTAATCATTTTCAGGCTGCTCGGACTTGATGACCCCAGAATGAAGTTTTCAGGTAATCCCGGGACAACAAATGTCTACAGGATAGCAGGGCCTTTCTGGGCGGCGCTGGTTCTTGTCCTCGATATCAGCCGTGCAGGACTGGTATCCATAGCAGCGCTTAAATTGCTTCCTGCTCAGGAAATTGCACTTGCAGGTTTTTTTCTTGTGCTCGGAAACAGATATCCCTGCTTCCATGGTTTTAAAGGCGGCAAAGGCGTGGCCAATTATATGGGTTTTGTCCTGTTCATAATACCTGTCTGGGGAATAATCGTAACCCTGCTCTGGCCTTTGATATACAAACTTGTAAAAATTACTTTCATACCTTCTTTTGTCATAATTACCCTGATGGGAATCGGCTTATCGTTGCATTTTCAGTTCAATCCACTTTTCACAGCCATAACAGCAGCAACCATTCTGCTGATTTTCGCCGGCCACAGAAAAAACGTCAGGCAATACATTTCAAGGGAAAAAAGACTTGATTAAATTTTTTTAAACAGCATTATAGTTTGTGAAAAAAAGATAAAGAAAGGAGACCTGCTTATGAAAAAACTAATGTTAATTATGTTTGTTGTCCCGGCATTCTTTATCATATCATGCGCCAGCACCCTTCAGGTTACAGATATCGACTCCTGGCTCACTACAAAAGCAGCCGGAGTAAATGCAACAGCGAATATTACGGGAACCTGGAAAGACGCACTTAATGAGACCGACTCCTTCATGAGCTGGGGACAGGGTGAATGGACCCAGACTGGAAACATCATAACAGGCAATATCAGCTCTTATGTAATTAAAGGTATCATGTCCGGAAAAACTGTTTATATAGTCCTTTATAACGGGGCCAAAGTAGATTACACAGCCAAGCTTGAACTGAAGAATAACAATGAACTATATGGTAATTACTACAGCTCCCGTGACCCCGGTCAGACAAAACCTACCCCGATGAGCTTCAAGAAAGTCAAATAATACGTTTACTTGAACATCTGACACCGGCGGTCTTGAATCTTTATCGGTTGCCGGTGTCTTCTGTCTGAATCAGTTCAAAGCTCAGTGTGTATCCGCTGACACCTTTTATTTGAAGCGTCATCTTTGAAAACAGGCCGTCTATTACAGGCGGCATAAGGATGGCCTGCCTGATGATCTTTGAATGCCCTTTTAATTCCCTGATAACGGTTTTTTCCTTTTCTTTTTGAAATTCCTTCCTCATATCCATTTTTTCCCAAAGACAATAACAGGAGCCATCCTCATTATTTGAAGCTCTTTTTATATTTCCGTCAGGCTTAATGAAAAGAAAACGGATATCATCTGCAAGCCCTGACGCAAAATCCTTTCTGTTAAGAGGAGGCATCCCCGAATTAATCTTTATTTCCTGGCCTGTAGATTCTGCATCCAGAAGCGTAATGCCTTCTGGAGACAATAGAACCACTTTAATGAAGCCGGTATCAGGATAAATTTCCGTCACCCCTATAAACGTCTGATAACCGCCGAAAGGAAGATCTGCCTCGATTTTATGAACAGCCCGGAATGGTTTTGCCGGAAAAACCGACAGACACTCTTTTTCCGTTCCGGGATTTATTTCTATTTCTGTAACTTGTTCCCTGTGTGCACATTGAAGAAGCATGCAGCAGAGAGGCAATACAAACAAAACGGCTTTTTTCATCTAACTTTAGTGAATATGCCATCAGGCAAAGGTTTGTTGATCTCTGTGTTATCGAACTCCAGGTATGTCGTTGCTCCCTGAACCTCTATAATCTCGATAGCCGAAATTACGCCCGCATCTTTTGAAAAAGTGATTACAACTTTTTTGATAAAACCTTTGATTGTTGCATTTTGAGGGGTCAGCTCCACCTTGCCTTCAATAATATCCGCCCTGAAATCCTTGTTATTATTGAATTTGCCGGCAAACCACTCGGTAATCTGGCCTACAACAATGCGGACGGCTTCGAGTCTTGCGCTGGAATCTTCAACGAAGCTTCCTTCCTTGAAGATGAAGCGTTTTACATTGCCCTTGTCTACAAGGAGAATGCTCTTTACAGGCTCTGTGTATTCCCACCTGATCGAATCGGGAGATAGGTAATAAAGCCGTCCTTTGCTGATGAGGGGCCTGCTCAGTATCCTGATGTCCTTTTTCTGTGTGAAGGCTCCTGATATGGACTTTACCTGAGACATGTTCTTTTCGATAGATTCCCAGCTCAGCGTCCACCCGGAAAGGACAAACGAAATGAAAAATAGAAACAGGACAAAGGCCTTTGAAGCATGCCTCATCAAATCATGCCCCCGTTAACAGAGAGAACCTGCCCCGTTATATACGATGCATCATCGGAGCATAAAAATCCGACGGCTTTTGCAACCTCTTCCGGTTTCCCCACACGGCCCATCGGAATGTGCTGGACAACAGCCTCAATGGGCAGATCCTTTATCATTTCTGTTTCGATGAGACCGGGCGCCACGGCGTTTACCCTTATGCCCAGCTTTGCCATCTCCTTTGCAAGAGCCTTGCAGGCTCCGATCAGTCCCGCTTTGGCTGCGGAATAATTGACCTGCCCGGCATTACCGATAATACCGGAGATGGATGCAATGGCTATTATATTACCATTTTTCTGCCGGATCATGCTTCTGAGAACCGGCTTTGTGACGTTGTAAAAACCCCTGAGAGATGTGTCTATGACGTTTTCCCAGCTCTGCCTCGATGTCATCGGGAAGAGGCCGTCACTGGTAATTCCTGCATTGTTTATAAGTACCTTTATGTATTTGTGCCTGTCCAGAAGGTCTTTTATGGCAGCAGCTGTTTCATCACCGTTTGCGACATCGAACTGCACTGTTTCGCCGTCTCCTCCCGACTCTTTTATTTCAGCAAGCGCAGCTTCCGCCGCATCCTTCCGCGAGTGGTAGTTTATGATGACATAATATCCCTTTGCCGCAAGCTCCATTGATATCGCCCTGCCTATGCCCCGGCCTCCTCCTGTAACAAGCGCTATTTCTGTCATAATTCCTCCATCACTTTCTTGCCAGTAAGCTTATCAAGGGATAAAAAATCAAGCCCCTTTTTCCTTATGCCCGTAATTGTCTCCTCCATCTGTGCGATAAGTTCCGAAACAGACACGCCTCCTGAGGGCGCCCTGTCATGAAGCATGATGATGCCGCCATCCCTGGCGCCTTTTAAAATATTACGGCCTATATTGCCGATTCGGCGGTTGCCGAAATCATACCCCCTTATGCCGAACATCACACAAAAAAGGCCAAGACGGGAAAGAATAGGCTCCAGTTTCGGATTGACAATACCTGCAGGTGGCCTGAACGTATATGCAGTTATACCGAACCCTTTAAGCACATCCTGACAGGATGCAATCTCATTATTCAGCCTGGCAGAAGTTTTCAGCATAATTAACGTGTCATGGTTCATGGTGTGGTTTCCCAGCGTATGGCCGTTATCAAGTATAAGTTTTATCAGTTCCGGATGAGCGGCTGCTTTTTTGCCGACAATAAAAAAATGGGCCTTAATCCCTTGTTTTCTTAACATCTCGATGACAGACGGGGTGCTTGCGGGATCAGGGCCGTCATCGAATGTGAGAGCTACCCCGTGAGAACCCGGTGCACCCCTCGTGATACAAGGCAGGAACATCTGCCACTCTGGAAAAAAAGGCGATGCCATGGAAACAATGACGAACAAGGAAAGCGGAATCAGGGCATAAACAGGACTGATCATTGAGACAATGATGGATGTAATAATGGCTGCAATCCCGATAAAAAATATTCGAGGGATTTTTCCGCTATTCATTTCCAGCCTTTTCAATGAGGAAAGGCTCGAAGCAGTACCAGTGCTCGGGATGTCTGCGTACCACGTCCTCATACATTTTAAGATACTTCACCGCCGCCTCTTGTATGACCTTTTCCTTATTTGACCGGTTTATTGAATCGAGAAAAATGGGCTGGTTATATTCGATCCGGTATTTTGCCCGGCCTGTCCTGATTATGAAAAAAACGAAGAGCGGAACCTGAAGCGTATATGCAAGTGCGAACGGCGAATATGGAAGCCTTACCATATGATCTAAAAATTCAAGTTTCATTGATTTCTGACTGTCGCTCCAGACCCTGTCCCCTGTCATTGAAACAAAGCCCTCGTTTTTAAGATATCGAAGTACTTCAAACACGTTAAGAGGTGCACTCTCGTTCTCGTCAACAGAAATGATCTTTATGCCCTTGCCCGAAATTTCAGTTTTCATCTGTGTTTCAATCTTCTGCGCCTGCTTTGAGCCAACGAAGAGCGCCACATTTATCCCTAAATCGGAAAGCTTTCTGGCTGCAAGTTCCCAGTTGCCTATATGAGACATTAGAAGAATGCCCCTTTTTCCGCTTTGATGGGCATTATATATATGCTCCCATCCTATACTCTCACAGGGGAATGCCCCTGTTGCCTCGACTATGAGCCTGTCGGTGAATACTGTTGAAAAATGATGAAACTGACGCCATGCGCATAAAAGGTAATAAAACCCTGACCTGCCGGGAAAGAGTGCACGGTAAAATTTCATGCTCAATCTGACCTGCGGTCTTGGCATAAGAAAATAGCATGTTGTGATGAACCATGTGAGAATTTCCGCAATGTATATCCCGGTCCTGGTGCCTGCGAGAAAATGCATGATTTTATAAAATAATACCTTCATGTAAGGAAATCCCGCCCGCTCACGGGCTCAGCCACAAACCATGTTTCTTCTCTTTGCTGTGCAGTAGCTTCACTGAGTACGAGTTTATAACCGGTCTCTTGGAGCATGAAAGAAATATCTTCCTTCGAACGCAGCCATATGGCGTTCCTTGCAACCTTGTTTCTCAGGATTTCAAGCCATCTTTCCCACGGGACTTTCTTTTCCGATGGTATCGTCACCCGCAGAATGAGTCTCCCGTCAGCAGCAAGCCTTGATTTTATTTCCAGGAGGATTTTCTTAAGATCCGTCTCGGGGATATAATGTATCATGTCAAGCATAAGCGCCGTGTCTATGGTTTCGGGATACGAGTCAAACGCCTGCGCAGTTGAAACATGAACCTCATCATCATCGCCTAGAACTCTGCCAGCAATCCTGATGCGCTCCCTGTCAGGGTCCAGAGCGCAAATCCTCATGCCGGGGAACAGGGTTTTCAGCCATACACCCTGAACGCCATATCCGCAGCCTATGTCCAGAACCGTACCGGTACTTTTCATGAAACCGGCGAGCTTAGGAAACATCGGGTCGAACTTCATCTTGAACCTGGCAAACATGCGGGCATAGACTTCCAGGTGTCTGAAGCGGGACATTACCAGTTTTATATGTTCAGGAGATCCCGGCTGGATGTCCTTCGCGGCAGGGAATGGAATCTGTCTGAATACACGCTTTAAAAGAGGGGGCAGAAGAAGGCATGTCCCGGCATATGTATACAATATGCCCAGTGTCGCAGAAAGGCCGGCGCTCGACAACAGGGGATGTCTGGCCAGGGCAAGGACTGAAAACCCCGTCAGAATTGCCGCTGCCGCCATAAGGACCGACGCCCTTATTGTTTTCATCGAAGGGTGTTTCTCATCGATGTAACGCTGTTGCATCCTCACAATATATATTGAAAACACTATTCCCAGACCAAGCACTACCACCGCCAGCATCAGCCCCGGGATATCAATAGGATGGCCTATCAGGGTAAACGTGCCGAATGTGCAGATAAGGGAAAACGCCACCGGCAAAAGAGTCAGGAAAGCAAGGGTTATGTCGAGGTAATAAAAGAGAAGCAGAAGTGCGAGCGCACTTCCCGCCGTGATGAGCGTTTTCATGAATATCCCGTGCACAAGGCCGGACAGCCTCTGGGTGAAAAGACCATAATCAAGCATGCTGCCGAGATTTTTACTATGGATTTCATCGAAAACAGGCTGGGCCTTATAGTCAGGTCCTGGCATGGCGGTGCTGATCAGCAGGTATTTTTTCCCCGGATCCTCCGTGAAAAGTCCCAGGAATTCATATGAACCGACAGTAAGGTCCGTCCCTGTTATTACGGGATTCTCAAGTAGTTCCATGAACGGCTCAAATGCATCTGCATTAAAACCGTATTCTTCTGAGGCCGGGATTATCTCTGATTTCAGTGCTTTTACCCTGTCTTTGTTCCAGAAGTCTTTCCAGTCCTGAAGGTTTAAGCTCGAAAGATATGACGAAGGAATAATATCGGAGAGTGTAAAGGATGAAGCCAGGGTTTTCTTTCCAACCTGCTCTTTGAAGAAAAGCGACATCCTGTCGGATATGTTTCTCAGGCCTTCGATGGAATCCCCTTCGGACAGAAAATATATCCTGCTGAAGACATCCCCCCAGACGGATTTGAATGTCTCTTCAGCCTTTATGGTTACAGGACCGACCGCATTCATCCTGTTCAAATCGGCGTTGAAGACCGGTTTTGCAAGAGCGGCCATGGTGATGCCGAAGACTGCGGCCAGGATAAATCCGGTCCATCCCGGCTTGAGGCTCAGAAATTCAGCGATCTTCTCAACAGGCAGCAGGGCGCTTCTTTTCGCAGGCGGCATGCTTATGAATATTCGCGGCTGCAGGGTATGGACAAATACAAATGTAAATACGGCTCCGAGTGCGGCAAACATGCCGACATCGGCCATGATCCTGAATCCGCTGAAGACAAGCGCCAGAAATGCCCCGGCAGTCGTGAACATGGCCATGAGTTCCACCGAGCGTATCTCATGCGAGGTCTCTTTGCCTGATGTCATGGAAGTCCTGTCCAGAAAAAGGAAAAAGGATATCCCGCTGTCCACGGTAAATGAAAGAATCGCTCCGCCAAAGCCAAGGGCCAGAAGCGACATTTCGGGCCTGATGATGGACAGGACAAACATGGCGGCGGTTGTGCCAGCCGCGCCGGGGAAAAAGGAAAGCAGCCCGATATAGGGTCTCGGAAAGCAAGTAATCAGGATAAAGGCTATGCCAAGAGTTGATACTATGGCAGCGAATATTACATCTCTTTTTGCGGTTTTTTCATTATCCATGGCAGAGCGGTAAGAGCCTATCGCATTGAGCTTTATTTTAGGCGTCCTGTTCCTTAAAGCATCTGATTCAAATTCATTCGAGATCCTGTTGAAAAGCTCGGATATCCGTCTTGAAAACTGAGTATCCATACCGGGATTCCTTGTATGGGCGACAACAAGGCAGTGCCTGCCGTCGGAACTGAATATCTGACCCTTATAGACCAAGGATCCTTTTACCTCCAGGAAATTTCTGAGCCTTTCAAGGATTATAAACCTCAACCCCAGCGGGTCTTTTGAGATCATATCCGACTGGCCTATACCTTCAAATCCGCCCAGGAGTTCTATGTCGGCATTCAGGCTATTCCTGATTGCCTCCTTGTTAATCAGCGGAAATATGCGTTCATTGAGATCCTGAGCCGAAAAGCTTCCGGGAAGATTGTCCGCAACCATATTTAATATGCGGGGCAAAGCACTGCCGGGATCATCTATCCCGATCTTTTCAAACAGGCCCGATTTCTTCATCTCGTTTTCAAGACGCAAGGCATATGAAGCAAGCAGGTCCTTGTCAGGTAAGGCCACACCTTCAAGGCAAAGGTCCACGGCCACCTTGTCCGGAAGCCTGTAGCGGTCGAATATCTTTTTGGCGTCTGATATTACCGGGTCGTAAGACGGCACTGATGACAATATGTCCGAACTCATCCTCAAATGAGACTGGGTCCACAGGCTCATCAAAATAAGCCCTGCGATGGTAAAAATCAGAAGCCTAAGATTGATGTTGTATCCCCGGAATTTCATGACATACTCATACGCTTTCTTGTCGCCTGCGGAAAAACAAGCCTCATGACAATCAGGCGAGTAAAGGTTGCAGAGTTCCTCAGGAAATCCACAAAAGGCCTGAAGTGAGAAACCCTCTTTCCGTTTTCAGGGTAGACGACACTGACAGGAACCTCATAGACCGGTATTTTATGCCAGTTCGCCAATACAAGAATTTCCACCTCAAACTGAAACCTGCTGGCCCTGCTTTTAAGGCTCAATATTTCCTTTACAGGGTAAATCCTGAACCCGCTCTGTGTATCTGTCAGAACGGGCCCCCCTGAAAGTTTTACCCAGAAGTTTGAAAATTTCCTTCCGAATCTGCTTGTCCAGGGAATACTTTCATCATCGAACATGTTTTTTCTGGCGCCTATGACAACAGGCCGTGCCCCCTCTTGTATTGATTCCATCAATCCTACGGCGTCACCAGGCACATGCTGCCCGTCTGCATCTATCGTTACGGCAAAATCGGCAATTTTAGATGCCTCTTTCAGGCCCGAGCGTATAGCCTCACCTTTGCCGATATTTCTTCCATGCCTGATAACCGTTATATTGTCATACCGTGCTAAAACTTCTGTTATCCCGTCAGTCGATCCGTCATCAACGACTATGACCGGCAGACCGAGTTCAATGCATCCGTCAAGCACAGAGGCCAGGGTTGCGGCATGGTTGTATACGGGGATGACAAAAGAGAACTGCATCCATCGGGTGTAAGATAAACGGCAGTATCATGTCAATGCTCATTAGCTCTTGTGGGACAACAATATCATTGTTCGCCTTATTAATTTTTCCTGCTTAC
Organism: Desulfomonilia bacterium; assembly: GCA_036567785.1. Lineage (NCBI taxonomy): Bacteria > Pseudomonadati > Thermodesulfobacteriota > Desulfomonilia > Desulfomonilia bacterium. The sequence goes on from DATCTV010000034.1 coordinate 144,238, forward strand.
TTTTTATATAAATTAATAATATAATATTAATGTACAATTAATACCTTTTCAGCGATCCTGTTTTTTAGGTTCAGTAGTCAGGCCACAGTTTTTAATTTTATCTTTGAGGAGTGAACATGAAAAACCTGAATTTGAAGATTTACACCCTGCCAGGTTGTTTGGTCGTATTGTTCCTTATTCTGCCGGGATGCAAATGGCAGGCCCCCGTCCTCAATGATCTTTCCGTAAAGGCAGTCAGTTCCAGGACAATAACCCTTGCACAGCCTGTGCTCATTAAAGCGGGCTATCCCGAGGCTTCGGTCAATGCCTTTATCGGGCCTTCCGGACAGATATCAGTCGACGGGTCAGATGTCAGCGGTTCAGCCGAAGGGCCGGTGGATGTCTCAAAAGGTAATTACCAGTTTAAAGGCCTGAACCCAGGGTCAAGCTATGATATCATTGTTGTAGCAAAGAATATTTCCGGCTGTTCAGTTAAAAGCCTTGCCGGCATCAAGCCTCATATCCCTCAGATCGATCCGGCCTCATATCAGAGCATAGGCACGGATGAAATGGGTTTGTTCCGATGGTATCTGGCTCTTGCCGACGATCCCATTTCCGATTTCAGCAAGATTCCGTCATATGATGACAAGCAGACCGAGGGTTCTTCATACAGGTATTCGCTGGCATTCATGACCTATTTTCTTATTCTTGAGCAGTACCATAAGCTTCCTGCATGCGCAGAGATCATCAAGCCGCGCATGGACCGGCTGATCCAGAAAATACTTGACAGGCAGGTCTGGACCTACTGGGCCAATACAAGCCAGGGCGTGGAACTTCTTGAGCCTAAGATGGACAGGCCATACCCTGAACAGCACGACCCCGTCGCAGACCAGAACATTATGTATTCCGGCCACGTGGGGATGATGATCGCCTCTTATGAAATGCTCTACCGCGACATGAAATGGAGCGAGCCCGGTTCGATCATCTTCAAGTGGAGCGACACCGAACAGTACGTCTATGACAACCACTCGCTGCAGAAGGTCATGTACGACCAGATGGCAAACAACCCGTATCACGGAATCGCATGCGAGCCTAATGCGGTATTCCCGGAGTGCAACCAGCACCCGATCATTTCGTTCATGCTGTACGACCATGTACACGGCACCAGTCTGGCAGAAGCCCGCAACCTGTTCCTGGACTTTTTCCTCAAACGCGGGATGATCAATCCTCTGACTCACGAGGTCTGCGTGAACTACCTTGTTAAGCAGAATATAGTCGTCAGTCAGGAAAACCCCAATTTCGGGAATCTGGCTTCTCTTTATACGATTCCCCAGGTACTTGCCGGTAAGCTGATTCTGCATGCGGCAGCCGCCGACGGCTGGACGGGCACATTCATGCATGCCTGGCAACCGGACTTCATTGAGCGCCATTATCCGTACCAGAAAAAACTGCATGTTCTTGATCCTGACAGCATGACCGCGCATCTTGACGGAAAAAAGGAGCAGGCCACCAACCAGCTTGCAACACCGTTTTTCGCCATGCTGGCCGCCGAGGTGGGTGATACCGACACCAGAGACGGTCTCATTCAATGGTGCAAGGACTTCTACAAGCCGGTCTGGGAAAACGGGATGCTTCACTACCCGGCAAAAGAGCCTGTCAACATCAACACTTCGGGTGAGTTCACGCCGTACGGTAACGCAACCACTGGCGCACTGATAGCGGTCGCCATGGCAAATTCTAAAAATGGGGTCTGGTCTCTCGTCAACAGGCCTTTCACTGACAGGGAATTCAACGCCCCCAAAGTATCAGGGGTTGACTTCCCCAATGCCCTGCTAAAGCGCGCGATCTATGACTTCGAGAAGGAGGCGCTCATAATCACTACAGATGGCGGAGCCATTAAAAGCGGCAATACGTCATTCAGCGTGACGCAGCTTGATCCTGCCAGGTCATGGAGACTCCTAATGGACGGTGTTTGTGTTGGAGAATATACAGGGGTCAGCTCCGTCTCAATATCCGTTGCACTTGATTCTCAGCACGATTTTGTACTGATAGCGGAATAGAGAACCTGACGGGAGTTGGCAAACTATGAGAATATTTATGCATGTTGGGTATGCCAAAATGTCCGGACTGGCCATATGCCTTTTCATGCTAATAATCCTTATGCCCGGATGCAAATCTAAGCCAGAGGTGGCACCGGTCCTCAACGACCTGAACCTCAAGGCATACAGTTCACGTACCATAACGATCAGTCAGCCGAATTTTGCAACACCGGGCTATCCTTCACCGGCTGTAGAGGCATATATCGGGGCGACCGGGGCGATAACCGCTGAAGGGTCATCTGTTTCGGGGGCATCCGAGGGACCGGTCGATGTGTCCAAAGACGGCTACCAATTCATGGGCCTCGCAACCGGCGCTTCCTATGACATCATCGTAATTGCAAAGAACAAGGCCGGCTTCTCGATCAAAAACCTTACAGGAGTGGTTCCGGCTGTGCCCAATGTAGATCCTGCCTCTTACCTTCAGATCGGGAATGACGAAATGGGTATGTTCAGATGGTATCTCACGATGTGTGACGATCCCCTGGACGACTTCTCCAAGATAGAATCCTGGGACAAGGACCAGTACTTCATCTCATCATACAGATACAGCATTGCATTCATAACCTATATGCTCGCACTCGAGCAGTACCACAAGCTCAATGCCTGGCGCGAGTACATAAAACCCCGTATGGACAGGCTCATACAGAAGATGCTCATGAAGCAGGTATGGCAGTACTGGGCCATGAGAAGCAAAGGGGTCAGTTTTCTGGAGCCGTTATTGAATACGCCGTATCCAGAGGAACGCGATCCGGTAGGCCACAAGAACATCATGTACTCGGCCCACCTTGGTCAGATGATCGGGCTTTATGAGATGCTCTACAGGGACCTGAAATGGGACGAGCCCGGTTCCATCGTGTTCAAGTGGAGCGAGACAGAGCAGTATGTCTATGACAATAACTCCCTGCAGAAGGTCATGTACGACCAGATGATGTACAACCAGCACCAGAGCATCGAATGCGAGCCTAATGCCGTCTTTTCCGAGTGTAACGAACACCCCATACTCTCCTTCATGCTGTACGACCATGTACACGGGACGAACCTTGCCGAGGCACGCAAACGATTTCTGGACTTTTTCCTGGAGAAGAATTTCATCAACCCGATAACACACGAGACCGCCGTCCTCTATCTGGTCAAGCAGAAGACGATGATAACCCAGGAGTTCTGCAGCTTCGGAAACGGCCTTTCCCTGGTATCCGTACCCATGGCCTGGCTGGGGCTGATAAATGCCAATGCCTCGATATCGAACGGATGGAACGGGGCCTTCATGCACGGCTGGGAACCTGCCCTTATTGAACGACATTATCCTTACCAGAAAAAGAGGCATGTGGTGGAGCCGGACAGCAATACCGCGCACCTGAAGATAGAGATGATAACAGATCAGATAGCCACGCCGCTCTTCGCCATGCTGGCAGGTGAAGTGGGAGACACTGCCACAAGGGACAAACTCATAGCCTGGTGCAAGGACTTCTACAAACCGACATGGGACGACGGTATGCTGCATTACCCTGTCGGAAAAGACACATACGTCAACCTTCTAAGAATGGCATGGACGCCATGGCCCCAAGCCTTCACCGGCGTTCTTGTGGCATTCACGGCTGCCAATCCACCGAGCGGCATCTGGAAACTCCACAACAAGCCGTTCATCCAGCGAGATTTCGAATCTCCGCAGGTGACGGAAGTCGACTTCCCCAATGTCCTGCTTACAAGGGCCGTCTACGACTTTGAAAAGGAGGCTCTTGTTATGTCCACAGTAGGCGGCGCACTCCATAGCGGCAGCACATCTTTCAATGTAACTCAGCTGGACAATAACAGGAAATGGAAGCTCTTCCTGGATGGGATTCTTCAGAATGAATATATAGGGGTCCGTTCTGTTTCAATCAATGTTCCCCTTGATGCGCAGCATGATATTGTATTGGTTGCGGAATAGGACACACAAAAAATTATAGACAGACGATTTCAGTCCAGACTTAGGAGGAAGGGTATGCAAAAGAATTCCATGAAAACATTCAGCACCGTGATATGCCTTTTCCTGGCTGTTTTAATGATGCCGGGATGCAAAAAGGCGGTTGCACCAGAGCTCAACGACCTGAGCCTCAAGACTTGCAGCGCGCGCTCAGCGACAATTGATAAGCCGAGTTTTGCCACACCGGGCGACCCGGAACCGATAGTGGAAGCTTACATCGGGGCAACCGGAACCATCTCAGTCGACGGATTATCTGTGTCAGGTGCTTTACAGGGGCCTGTTGACGTATCCAAGGATGGCTGCCAGTTTACGGATCTTGTCAAAGGCTCTTCCTATGACATCATCGTCATTGCAAAGAACAAGGCCGGTTCCTCGATTAAAAGCCTTACCGGAGTAGTTCCGGCAGTACCCACGGTGGATCCTGCCTCTTATCTCGAGATCGGGAATGACGAGATGGGCATGTTTAGATGGTACCTCTCAATGTGCGACGATCCCCTGGATGATTTTTCGAAAATCGAATCCTGGGATCAGGATCAATTCTACATTTCATCATACCGCTACAGCATAGCGTTTACTACATACATGCTGGCTCTTCAGCAATATCACAAGCTCCCTGCCTGGCGCGAATACATAAAGCCCCGCATGGACAGGCTCATACAGAAGATGCTCCTGAAGCAGGTGTGGCAGTACTGGGCCGTGCGCAGCAAGGGCGTTGATTTCATCGAACCTCTCCTGAACACGCCATATCCCGAAGAACACGATCCTGTAGGCCACAAGAACATCATGTACTCAGGCCACCTGGGTCAGATGATAGGTCTCTACGAAATGCTTTACAGGGACATGAAATGGGACATGCCGGGTTCGATAGTCTTCAAATGGAGCGATACAGAAGAATATGTCTACAACAACTATTCCCTCCAGAAGGTGATGTACGACCAGATGATGTACAACCAGCACCAGAGCATCGAATGCGAGCCAAACGCTGTCTTCTCCGAGTGTAACGAACACCCGATACTCTCCTTCATGCTTTATGACCATGTTCACGGTACTAAGCTGGCAGAAGCCCGCAACAATTTCCTGGATTTCTTCCTTAAGAAAATGTTCGTAGATCCTCTTACGCATGAGACGGCCTTCTTCTATCTGGTCAAGCAGAAGACTATGATTACCCAGCAGTTCTGCAGCCTGGGCAACGGACTTTCTCTTGTATCGGTTCCTCTTGCCTGGCTCGGGCTCGTTAATATAAATGCTTCGATATCGAACGGATGGAACGGCGTGTTCATGCACGGCTGGCAGCCGGACATAATAGAGCGCCATTACCCATATCAGAAAAAAAGGCATGTAGTTGAACCAGACAGCACCAGCGCCCACCTGAAGGTTGAGATGGTGACCGACCAGCTCGCCACACCCTTCTTCGCCATGCTGGCAGGTGAAGTAGGAGACACTGCCACGAGGGACAAACTCATAGCCTGGTGCAAAGACTTCTACAAGCCGACCCTGGATGACGACGGGATGCTGCATTACCCTGTGGGTCCGGACACCTATGTGAACCTTTCCAGGACGAAATGGTCAGAATTGCCGCAGGCCTTTACGGGCGTGCTGATAACCTTCGCGGCTGTTAACCCGCCGAACGGAGTCTGGAAGCTTCACAACAGGCCGTTTACCCAACGCGACTTTGAGTCTCCGCAGATTACGGGCCTGGACTACCCCAACATACTGCTGAAACGGGCGATATACGACTTTGAAAAGGAGGCCCTCATTGTATCTACCATGCCCGGAAAAGGCACTGGCAGCACGTCGATAAACATCACCCAGCTTGACCCTTCAAGGACATGGGACGTAATTGTTGATGGTGAGAATTTCTGTACTGTCAGCGGGACAAGTTCCACATCAGTTGATGTATCCATGGACGCAGGACATGACATTGTCCTGATAGCGGAATAAGGAGGTAAAAATGAAGAAGTCTCAAATCTGGGCACTTGTAATTATTCTGCTGGGGGTGGTCGTCATACTTATCCCATGGCAGCTTTTCCCTGTCTGCGGAGTGGGTCGCTATGCACCGCCTGCCGGGGCTATGCCCCGGATGCACGGCTGTGACGGCACCCTTAAAGCCGCTACTTATCTGGGTATTATAACAATTTGCGCCGGGCTGCTGCCGCTATTTTTCAAACAGCACCTTGCCGGACTTATCTCGGCAGTTTCAACAGCAGTGATCGGCGTCCTTCTCATACTCTTCCCGACAGTCATAACAGGAGTCTGCAAGGTGCCGACAATGCCATGTGTCTTCGGGACAAAACCTGCCCTCATAATGGCGGGTATAGTATTGATACTGGTGGCTGGCTCTTTCGGCATCATGCTGATGAAAAAGAAAAAGTAATGACAACGGCAAGCCTTGCCCTGGGCAATCTCATCAAACGCCCATGGCGAACCGCCATACTGGCGGTTTGCATCGCATGTCTTGTGGGAATGCAGATGGCGGCCACGATCATTGAACGGGCCAGCAGACAGGGTCTCAAACTGGGTCTTGAGCGCCTCGGGGCCGACCTGGTGGCAGTCCCCCGTCAGCTTGACAGCGACCTGGTGCAGGCCTACATGACGGGAAAAGCAGCGGTCTTCTACATGCCGGCCACTATCGAACAGCGTATCCGTAATTTTGATTTCGTCAGACAGACATCCCCTCAGCTTTACATAGAATCTCTCTCAAATGCGACCTGCTGTTCAACATGGAATGTTTTCCTGATCGGATTTGACCCCAAGACCGACTTTACTGTCCGGCCCTGGCTGAGCAGACACCGCGACATACAACTCGGCCCTTCAGACATCCTGGTCGGCGCTGCGCTACAGTCTCCGCCCGGAAAGACCTACAAATTTTATGGTCAGATATTCAATGTCGCGGGGTCGCTGGATGCAAGCGGTATGGGACTTGACTATTCCGTCTTCATCCCGATCGAGGGAGTCAAACGTATGATAGCCGAATCAGGGATAAAGGCAGTTAAACGGCTCGATATCGCCCCTGATCAGACATCTGCAATCATGATCAAGCTGAAGCCGGAGATATTCGGGGGGCTCCCTGCATGGAAGGCGGCCTATGAAATAGAGAGCCGGGTGCCGGAAGTCACTATCATCCAGCCCGCAGACATCACGGTAAAGGTTCAGAAAAATCTGGCCGCGACACTTAAGACCTTGACAATGGCCAGCTTCGCCATATGGCCCATGACAGTCCTTCTCGTCGGACTCGTGTTCATGATGGCAGTCAGGGAACGCCAGCGCGAGATAGGTCTCATGAGGGCAATGGGCAGTACACGTCTGTTTATATTCCGCATGATACAACTTGAAGCATTAATGATCTCGGTTCTGGGAGCAGCTCTCGGACTGATCGTTTCAACGGGAATAGTGATCGGTTTCGAGCGTATGATTGCACTTAGACTTGAAATCCCCTTTGCGGTGCCGGGAGTCTTTGAAATTCTTTTCATAGCAGGCCTTTCCTTTGGACTCGCAGTTGTCACGGGAGTTCTGGCCGCAATGATCCCGGCACTTAAAGTAAGCGCCATGGAGCCTTACGAGGCCATCAGGAGGGCGGGATGATAATCCTTAACGGGGTCTCAAAACTCTATGGTTCCGGAGGCGGTGAAATCCGTGCCGTGGATGACGTTTCTCTTGAGGTTAAAGAAGGCGAGTTCCTTGTTCTCATCGGCCATTCCGGAAGCGGTAAAACCACACTCCTTAACCTCATAGCCGGTATGACGCGTCCGGACACGGGACGAATAGAAATAGCCGGACGGGATATTCTCGGCATGAGTGATGCCGAAACGGCACATATGAGGGCTTCGGTCATCGGTTTTGTCTTTCAGTTCCAGAGCATGATTTCAACGCTCAATGCACTGGATAATGTCAGGCTCCCGTCGCTCTTCCGCAGACACAGATCAGAGAAGAAAGAGGCATTCGAAATGCTTGACCGGGTCGGTCTGGCCGGCAGGGAACATGCATATGCACACGAGCTTTCACTTGGTCAGCAGCGCCGTGTCGGTATTGCACGGGCCCTGTTCAGCAGGCCTTCGCTGCTGCTCTGCGATGAACCGACAGGAGACCTCGACCCTGAAACAGAACTGGCGATCATGGGTTTGATCTCAGGGGCGAACAGGGACGGTGCTACCATTGTCATGGCCACGCATAACCATGACCTCTGCTCTTATGCAAACCGTATCCTGTGCATGGACCACGGCCGGATTTCCTCGGTTGAGCCCGGGACAGAACATGCGATTAAATAACAGGTAATCCCTCTTCTGTTTCAGAAAAACCGCCGGGTACAAAATGATTGAAGAATTATCAGGTACTGCCGATAGATATTTTAGCGCACTTAATTAATAAATATTAAAAACCGGGCGATTCATGCTCTATTCGCGCAAACAAGGAGCCCTTATGAAAATTAACAAAACGACGGCCGGAGTCAGCATGACCATCGAACTCGAAGGCAGGCTGGACAGCGTAACGGCGCCGCAGCTCGAAGCCGAATTGAAATGCTCTCTTGACGGCATAACGGAACTGGCGCTTGATTTCTCGGCGCTCGATTATCTTTCATCAGCAGGACTGCGTGTAATTCTTGCCGCACAGAAGGTCATGAACAAAAAAGGGTGCATGCAGATCAGAAATGTCAACAAAACGATCATGAATGTGTTTGAGATCACGGGGTTTACTGATCTCCTGACAATCACCTAGCTGAAGTATCTCGAAAAATGCGCCTGGCAGTATCCGGGCTTATTATAAAACAGATCGTTCCTCTGGACAAATGTTGAACACAACATGACGCCAATCCTAAAACATCATCTTCAATCAACAGCCTGTTAAGTCCCTTCTTTTCGGTATTTCAAGGCAAGCATGGTAATATCATCCGATTGTGATGCGCCATTGGTGTGCAGTGTTACAACCGAGCGTATGTAATGGATCATTTCTGTAACATCCTCTTTAGGTGCCTGTTTAAGCGCATTTAAAAGGCGCTCCTCGCCGTATAGTTCCTGTTCCATGTTTTGCGCTTCCGTCACTCCGTCGGTATAGAGAAAAAGTGTGTCTCCGGCTTTAAGGGTAAGCCGTTCGGCTTTATAGACAATACCCGGCATGGGGCCCAGCACAAAACCGGGTTTCAGGGTAAGGTATCTTATCCCCTGAGAATCCATGATTACCGGGGCATTATGCCCGGCATTGGCAAACCGTACGACTCCTGTAACAGTATCAAGAATGGCGCAGAATACTGTAGCGAACATGGTGCTGTCATTGTCCGAGGCAAGAATGTTATTCACGCATGAAAGTATCTGATCGGGCTCGCCAAGCCGCTGACCCTCGGATTTAAGGAGGGTCTTTGCCACCATCATGTAAAGGGCCGCCGGCACACCTTTATCCGAAACGTCTGCAATTAGGAAGCAGAGATTGGTATCGTCGATGAAAAAGAAATCGTAGAAGTCTCCACCTACTTCCTTGGCGGGATCCATCGAGGCGTAAATGTCAAATTCGGGACGATCCGGAAATGCCGGGAACAGACGTGGAAGCAGACTGGCCTGTATTTCGGTTGCCATCCTGAGTTCGCTCTGTATACGTTCCTTTGCCGCAGTGGTTTCGGTCAGGTTCTTTATGTATTCCTTGAGTGACGTTTTCATTACCTGAAAGTCATGCGTGAGCACGCCGACTTCATCCTTAGATCTGACCGCAGGCAATTCCACATCGAAGTTACCCGAAGCTATATCATCCGTCGCAGCCGCCAGCAGACGGAGAGGTTTTATGATAGCGCTGGCAACATAGACGACAGTCGCAACCAGAAGCAGGAGCCCTGCAAAACCCATGGCCGCCATGGTCATGCTCAGACACCTGACATTTTCAAGAAGCTCCGCCTCTGGAAATACAACGGCAAGCGTCCAGCCTGTAGAACGGACCGGCGCGTAATACATCCAGCTCCTGAATCCCATAAGGCTGTTGTAGAGAATGAAACCAGACTCTCCGCTGACCATCTTTTTGCCGAGTTCGCGCAGTGAAGCATCATTGCGCGCCTCGGCTATGCTGAAGAATGTCTCATTCATGACGGCATCCTTCAAGGGGTGTGCGAGCAGCATCCCGTTTCGTGAAAGAAGGGCTGCATACCCTGACTTCAGTATCTTGACGGATGAGATCATTTGCGTAAGCGAGTCCAGCGAGACATCCGCCGTCACTATTCCTTTGAGTATTCTTGTCCCGTTCTTTTCACCGTAAAATGGAACCGAACATGTTGACATGACGGTATTGCCTGCCCCCTCGTCGAAATACGGCTCGCTCCATTCGGTTTTGCCCAGTTCCCTCGGGATCTGGTACCAGTCCCAGTATAGATACGGTACGTATTGATATGAGTCTTCCAGGCGGCTGAAGGCAATTTTTCCTTTATCCCGGTAGAAGTAGGGAGCAAAAAGACGGATTGAGGGGCTGAAGGCATAGGGCTCAAATGCCACTGTTGAACCGTATATATCCGGATTCTTTTCAACTGTGGTTCTGATAAGCGAAAGGAGTTCCTTCTCCGTGTACTGACCGGACTCAAGTGAATTAGCCACACCTTCGGTCACTTTGGCAACCCCGATAAGCTCGGTTTCAACATGATAGACTAAAGACATGGCAAGGTTGCGCGCATTGGCTTCAAGCTCGTTCTCTAGAACGACGCGGGAGCGGTAATAGTTGTAGCCGAGAGTTACGGCAAAGATGAGCGTGCTGCATAGCGTGATAACAAGGACAAGCTTGGTGACGATACTATTTTTCCCCGGCATCTGACCTCCGGCTGAAAGCGTCGTAGTAGGGGCAACTCCGGATCAGGCCTGCCTTGAGAAGTGAACTGCAAACCGCCTCATAATCTTTTTCTTTGAGAATGCCAGGAGCACCCAGGGATGTGCCTGGCATGATCATATCCCGCATCCGGTCAAGCATCCATTTCTGATGAATCCGGTTGGCGGGTATTTTTGCCTCGCGCATGCGTCTGATGACTATGTCCAGAGCCTCTTCGGGATGCTCAAAGGCATAGCGCCAGCCATCCAGAGATGCTTTTACAAAGGCCCCGGCCAGTGCAGGGTCATTATGCAGGGTTTTTTCCATCGCATATATGCCGTCCTCCGGGAAATTCATCCCCAGCTCATTCATGGAAAAAACGTTCAGTTCTTCAGGATCGAGTCCGGAATTGATGATAGTGTGGTACTCGTTGTACCACATTGCGGATGTGACATCGATCCCGCCTCGAAGGAAGAGGTTCACGGTGGCGTTCTGGGGCACCTCACGTACTTTGATGCCGTATTTAATAAACAGGGCATGCGGAGGTATGGACAAGTCTCCTCCCCACAGTCCCACCTTTTTGCCGTTCATATCAGAGACAGTCCGAATGCCGCTTGATTTTCTTGAAATCAGCATCATGGAAGATCTCTGTATGATCTGAGCCAGATTGACAAGATCTGTACCGGCAGACCGCTGTTGAATTGCAGTCGTAAGCCACAGAATAGCGAAGTCGGCAGAACCGTCCTTCAATGCCCTTACAGGGTCATGACCAGGACCTGCATTGAGAATTTTAAGATCTATGCCATAACGGGCATATATCCCTTTGTCCAACGCGACATAATATCCGGCAAACTGCGCCTGTGGAGTCCAGAGCGGCATGAGGGTAGCCTTTTTCAGAACGGGTTCGGAGACGGCCCATGTCGAAAGGGGCAACATCAGAAACAACAGCAATGCAAAAATCAATTTCAATAAATTTTGTTCAGTATATTTTTTTTTGTGCATCATAATCATTACGAAAGAGAGCGTAGGTATTTACGGATTGTCTGTCAAGAATATCTTAGGAAACCTGCTTTATATAAGAGTGAAATTGGGGTAAAGTGATTGCATGAAGATAGGACTGATTGGACTGGCAAAGGCGGGAAAGACAACCGTGTTCAATGCAATTACACGCTCGGATGCAGAGACGGGGGCGTTCACATCGGGTAAGCCCGAACCCAACATCTCGGTAGTGGAAGTGGCTGATGCACGGGTTGACAGTCTGAGCGCAATGTTCAAACCCAAGAAGACCACCCATGCAACCATCGAATTTATGGACTTCGTCGGCATTGCCAGGGATGAAGACAAGAAGCAGTCTTTTACGGCGAGCGAACTCGGCCTTATTAAAACCTCAGATGCACTTGCCATCGTGCTCAGAAATTTTGCAAATGAGATGCTTGATGCATCCATAGGCACCCATGATCCAGCGAGAGATCTGGAAAACGTTATTTCGGACATGGTGCTTTCCGACCTTATCATCGCAGAGACAAGAATTGAACGCATTGACGCCCAGTGCAAAAAAGGCGGCAAAACCCCTGCCCTTGATCTTGAAAGGGCTACGCTGGTAAAGATTGTTTCTTATCTTAATAATGACAAAAGGCCTGACCCTGAAGCTTTCACCGCCGAAGAGCTTAAATCGATCAGGGGTTTTCAGTTTCTGACGCTCAAGCCTACTCTCATAATCCTGAATTCAGATGACATGTCCTACGGCAAGAACGATAAAATCCTCACCGGACTAAACAGTATATTCCCGGCGATAGAATATGCAGGGGAATTCGAGATGGAGCTCTGCCGCCTGAGCGCCGAAGAGGCGCAGCTCTTCATGGATGATATGGGCATTAAATCCTCCGCCAGAGACCGGCTTACCCAGATGGCTTATGACATTCTGGGTTTGATAACTTTTTTCACGGTAGGTCCGGACGAAGTAAGGGCATGGACCATAAACAAGGGCGAGACGGCTTTGGAGGCAGCAGGCACTATACACTCCGACCTTGCCAGAGGCTTCATAAGGGCAGAATGTTTTACCTATGACGAGATAATGGCGCACGGGTCTGAAAAGCACCTCAAGGAAAAAGGGCTTGTGAGACTAGAGGGCAAGACCTATGTCGTCAAAGACGGCGATATCCTGAACATAAGGTTCAGTGTTTAGAATCAGGGGAATACATGTCCAGGGTTTCGATAATTGAAGTTCGCAGGTATGACAGCGGTCTTATCAAGCAAGCCATGTTTAAGGCCCTTGATGAGATCGGATTCGACCTTTCCAGCCTGAAGGGTAAAAGGGTAGCTGTAAAACCCAACCTTCTGTCTGCAAGCAAGCCTGAGCAGGCGATTATAACCCATCCTGAATTTTTCCGGGCGGCTGTACAGATAATCAAAGGTGCAGGCGCGTTCCCGGTCCTCATCGAATCCCCGGCAATCCATTCGCTTTCAAGGGTATTTCGCGTTTCTGGTTATGACAGGGTCATCGAAGAAGAAGGCATCGAGGTGGACCTCGAGCAGGCAGGCATGACAATCACCAACAATAACGGCCGCAGATACAAGAATTTCGAGATCATGAAAAGCGTGACCGGTGCGGATTTCATCTTCAACCTGCCCAAGTTCAAGACACACGGCCTCACATACATCACCGGCGCACAAAAAAATCTTTTCGGGCTGATACCCGGTATGGCCAAAACCCAGTGGCATTTCAAGGCCAATGAAAGGGAAATATTCTGCGAGTTTCTGGCGGATTATTTCGAGGCGGTGAGCATGCTTTTCAAATCTCCCAAGGGTATCATACATGTGATGGATGCGATCACAGGCATGGAGGGAAACGGTCCCGGCTCGGGAGGAAAACCCAGGGAAATAGGCGCCGTTATCGTATCGGAAGACGCCATTGCCGCCGATTTCATTGCAACAAGCCTTGTCGGATTCGATCCGAGGTTTGTTAAAACCATGTCCTTTGCCTCAGAGCGCGGCCTCGGCAAAAAAGGGTTTAATGAAATAGATTTCGACCGGAACGCCTTCGACAGGCTGAAGCTCGACAAGTTCGAGCCGGCGCCAATGCCCTTCAACGTCAGGCTGGAAAAAATTAAATGGCTGAACAATCTGCTTAAGAGGCTTATGGTTGAAAGGCCGGTGCCGATAGAGGGCAAATGCACCCTGTGTTATCAGTGCAGGCAGATCTGCCCGGCAAAGGCCATTGATAAGGGTGACACGGTCGCCATCTTCAACTATGAAAAATGCATACGCTGCTTCTGCTGCATAGAAGTCTGCCCCGAAGCGGCGATTAGAATCAAGGGTAATTTCCTGAGCAGAATATTCAACCCGAAAAAAGGTTAAACAATTGACTTTTTAGATATATGCATATTTACTGATTTATCAGTGCGCTATACTCTCTTGAAATACTGAAACGGAGGTTACAATGAAGCCAGGCAGACTGGAGTTCCTGAGTGAATCCGAAATTAAAAAGATCGATGCGCTATCCTTGGACATCCTCGAAAACACCGGCATCAAGGTCGAACTTAAAAAACTGAGAGGAATCCTTCGCGATATAGGATGCACGGTTGATGAAACTAAAAAAATCGTTAAATTCCGTCCAGATATCGTTCAGGCATTTGTTAAGAAGGCACCAAGGGAGTATATCCTTTGCGGAGCGGATCCGTCAAAACGCTGGCCCGTCAATCCGGACACAAGAGTTTTCGGGGGACTGGGCACAGCCGTGAACATGTACGATCTTTACTCGGGGGAATACCGTCAGGCGACCCTGCAGGATGTCGTCAACCACATCATCCTTTTCGACGGCCTTGAGCATATCGTCTCCAGCCAGATGGACATCTGGCCGGGTGACATCCCGATGCAGACAATCCACGTTGAGGCCATGCGGGCCTGGGCCAGGCACAGCACCAAGTCATTCGGAATGGGTGCCTACGGCGTCATGCCCACGCAAGACATGATGGAAATGACGTCATTGATAATGGGTGGAAGGGAAAACTTTAAAAAACAGCACCCCTTCATCGCCATCGTGAGCATTCAAAGCCCTCTTTCCTCGGTACAGATACAGCTCGAGGGGCTTATGGTACTTGCGGAATGGGGTCAGCCCGCTCTCATGTCGCCGGAGGCCATGGCCGGCACAACAGCTCCTGTAACGATTGCGGGGCTTCTCGCCCAGCACAACGCGGAAATACTTGCGTATATCGTTATGGCCCAGGCAGTCAATCCAGGTACACCGGTCATGTACGGAACGGTTTCGACCATTGCCGAGATGCGGCGCGGAACCGTAGCATTAGGCGCGATTGAAATGGGCCTCATCAGCGCCGCCTCTGCACAGATGGCACATTATTACGGAGTTCCCTGCAGGGCCGCAGCGGGCGGCACCGAGGCCAAGACCTTGGACATGCAGTGCGGCATAGAGCGCGAGCGCTCGATGATGCTTGCTGCCCTCGGCGGTGCAAACTATATCACCAGTGTCGGCACCATCGAATCCACCACGGCAGGCGCGCATGAACTGGCGGTAATCGACAACGAAATCATCGGACAGATCGAGAGGGCGCTGCGAGGCATCGAGGTGGGCGACATCACCATGGCGGCCGAGGTCATCAAGGCCGTGGGCCCTGACGGAAACTACCTCATGCAAGACCATACACAGAAAAACTTCAGGCGCGAACATTATATTCCGAAACTGGCGGATAGAGACAAACGCGATGTATGGGAACGAGGCGGAAGCAGAGAAATGATTAATAACGCCAGAGAAGAAGCCAAAAAGATCATCGCCACACATAAAGAGCGGCAGCTGGACCCGAAGCTTTTAATGGAGATTGACGCCTATGTGGATTCTGTGAAGGCGAGAAGCCTGGAAGATTTTTATGCGGCTGAATGGGAAAGCTGAATAGATAAGGGAGGCATGTCATGGGAGAGACTACGTTAAAAGAACTTGAAGATGCGATCGTACAGATGGATGCCGATATCACGGAGGGGCTTGCCATAAAGCTTCTCGATTCAGGCACAGAAGCTCAGGTAATATTAAAAGAGGCGCTTCTTCCGGCACTTGACCGGGTTGGAACACTCTTCAGGGACGGGGATTATTTTCTCCCGGACGTGCTCATGTGCGTAAAGGCCTATGACAATTCGTTCAAGATAATCCTGCCAAAGCTCAAGGAAGGCGATTATACCTCGCGCGGCAGGGTGATTCTGGGAACCGTGGAAGGCGATATCCACGAGATCGGCAAGAATATTCTTTTCGCGCTTCTTGAGGGTAACGGCTTCGATGTGCTGGATATGGGCGTAAATGTCAAGGCGGACGACTTTCTTGCAAAGGCAAAGGAGTGGTCTCCGGACATCATCGGCATGTCGTCGCTGCTTTCCACGACCATGCCCGCAATGAAACAGGTCATCGACACCTTCACAAAAGAAGGGCTCAGGAATAACTATAAATTCATCATCGGCGGTGCGCCGGTAAGCCAGCGGTTTGCCGATGAGATAGGTGCAGACGGTTATGGGGAAGATGCACAATCCGGAGTGGAGCTGGTAAAGCGGCTGCTCGCATCCTGACAAAAAGTCCGGGAGAAGACATGACCGACAGGCATGCAGTTCAAGAGTTCATGCCGGTAACTCTGAAGGAAATCATCCTCTACAATCTGGCAGGCTTTGCCTTCAACGTGTACGATACCGTGCTTTACGCATGGCTTCCGTACTTCTATACTCCGCCGAAAGATTCTTCGGCGATTCATTATATACCGTTGGCCGCCATAGGGATAATACTGGCAGGCGGCAGGATCCTCGATGCCTTCAATGACCCGCTTGTGGGTTACTGGAGTGATCACACCAAATCCCGCTGGGGGAGAAGAAAGCCTTACATCTTCATTGCAAACCCCTTTCTCTTTCTCACTTTCATCCTGGTATGGATGCCCCCAGTGCGAGGAGAAAGCATAACGAATGTAATCTTTCTAGCTGCAGTTCTTTTCTTTTACTACTGGGCCTATACGGGGGTGCTCATTCCCTGGTTTGCCGTTCTGCCCGAAATAAGCAGGAAGAATGAAGACAGGGTGAAGATTGCATCGATAGGTGTCGCCATCGGCGTAATCGGGGCACTTCTGGGCGGTGGCCTCTCCGGTCCGCTCTTCTCCAAATACGGGCCATTCATGATGGGGCTTTTACTCGGCATTCCGGCATTCATAGCCGGCGAACTCACCCTATTCGGCATCAAGGAGCGCCATTCACCGCCCCCCGAAGAGGACATGCCCGGTTTTTTCAAGGTCATGAAAGAGGTTTTCGGAGATAAGCAGTTCCTTTCCTTCGCCGGAATGATAATGATGGTTCAGCTTACCTATCAGCTAATGCTTATGAATGTGCCCTATCTGACTACCCTTATCCTCGGCAAAAAGGAAGCGGATGCGTCTCTGATCATGGCTGAGGTGATCATAATGATCGCGGCTTCGTCACCGCTGTGGTATCTCCTTCTTAAAAAGTATTCGAAGAAAAATATCTTCCGCATTATCATAATCCTTATGATCTTGGGCTTTTCACTTAGTTTCTTCATCGGCAGGCTGCCCTTCTTCTCGCCACTGGTCCAGGCCATGCTGATATTCCCCATTGCCGCAATTCCCATAGGCGGCATGTTTACGGCTTCGCTCGGCATTATTGCAGATCTCACGGATTACGATGAACTCAAGAGCGGCAGGCGCAGGGAGGCTATATATTACGGCCTCTACGGGATAGTCAGAAAGACCGGCTGGGCGCTATGCTCTCTTATCCTTGTGGGGATATTTTCCTTTTTCGGCTACAGCAAAGAGAATCCTCTAGGCATACGTGTGGTCTGGATCGTCTGCTCGATTTCCTGCCTCATAGGGCTTCTCGCATTCATCCCTTACAAGATAGGCGACAGCAAGGAAGAGACAAAACGCATCATGGGGCTGTGATTCAGGATTTTTGGGGCCCTGTTGAAATTGCGGTCATGAAAGATTTTGCAGGTTGAATTTTTTCCCCACATGCGAAAGGTGTGCGATCATGGCCTTTCGTGCCCCATCGGGATCATGCGCCTTCAGCGCCGCCACAATCTCCCTGTGGTCATCAACAGCCTGTCTGCGGACTTCCATGTCGTCGCCGGTTCTCCGCCTGCTGTAGATGCTGATCCTGTCTATTGAATGCATGAACGCCTGAATGATCCTGTTTCCTGCAACTTCCATAATACGCCTGTGCAGATCAATATCATATGCCATGAATGTTTCCGGGTCATCGATTACCTTGAGGGCCTCGTCAAGGCACTTCTCGATTTCATGTATTTCGTCGTCGGAGATATTCTCCGCCGCAAGGGCCACCATCCCGGCTTCCAGTATCGTTCTTGCCTGAAGGAGATTCGCGTAGGTGGAATCGTCGAGTGCGAATTCGATGTCAAGGTGCTCTACAAGCTTTTCGGGAGTAAGAGACGAAACAAACGTCCCCGAGCCCTGGCGGTTTTCTATTATGTTCATGAGCTTAAGGGCATTGAGGGCCTCTCTCAGCGAGGGCCTGCTGACGTTCAGAATCGATGACAGTTCCCTTTCCGGAGGGAGTTTGTCACCTCTCTTGAGGCCCTTTTCCCTTATAAGCGAAAGGATTCTCTGCGCAAGATTATCAGGCTGGATTTCTTTAAAAGCGGTACTTTTTTTTACTTTCACAAGGCTTCTCCGGTCCGCTGACTATCGTACACTGATTATATCTGCCGGAAGAGTTGTTATCTTATGAGGTACTGTTTCCGTTATGATATAAGTTTCTTCATCTCCGATTTCCACCCCTTCGGCATAATTGTAATACAGCTCGATATTGATCACCATATCGGGATTCAATTCAAAATCGCTTCCTCCATAGAGCCAGGACTCTTCGGTCATAAGGCCTATAGAATGCCCCGCTGTGACGATTAGCGGAATCATGCCTTCACGCTCATAGATTTTGACGGCCATTTCATAGATTTGTCCGGACGTTGTTCCGGGGACAAGGGATCTGCCTACCTCATCCACGATAGCGTTCATTTTTTTATTTAGCGCTCTCAGTTCTTCGGGCACATCTCCTGTAAAGGCATGCCTCCTTATATCAGAGAGATAGCCGTAATAGCTTGCACCAAGGTCAATGGCCACCAGCTGACCTTCTCCGAGAGTTTCATTTATGGACACTTCCGGATTCGATGTGCCGAATGAAATCGTGACATGGCCGATGCCTGTCGCCCCGTTTTTGATCATGCGCCATTTGGCTTCCTGAATTAGTTCAGGCCTTGTTATGCCCGGCCTGACAACTTCAGCAATCAGTTCCTGCATGGCCTTTTCCGCTATCTGGGTCGATTTTATAATCATATCAAGTTCATAGACCGATTTTATCAGTCTGAGTGAATCCATGACATCATCGACATATATGAACCTAACGTCTGATGCTGTTTGAACAATCAAGTCCTTCAGATAAACAGGCATCCCTGACTCGATGCCGAGAGTCTTTCCTGAAAGGTTTTTTGAGGAAAAAAAATTATTAAGGGTTGAATGGGCGCCGGCCCTGTCGGCCCAGACCTCGATATGATCGCATCCGAACTCAACATCGCCCAGCACCGCACCTATCCAGCAGCCGAGCGTTACTCTGCCGTCAGGTTCAATGAAAGAAAGGAACGGTAACTGGTTTCGAAGCGCAAACAAAATGGGATTACCGCTTCCGGGCAGACACGGATATCCTGTCGTGTACATAACATTTTCAGGAGTAGTCAGCAGAACAGCGTCGATTCCCTTTTCATTCATCGTTTTCAGCAGGGAGTCCTTGTAAAATCCTATCGGCTCGAATCTTGCGCCTTTCACCGGAACCTCCGTTTAATGGTTTTCATGAAAACAAATGGTCTTACCAATTTACAAATAGACCCTTTTTTGTCAAGGTAAAACATGTTATTTGTATAATGATAAGTCCGGATGTAACTTATTTCAGAATGCGGGGAAAAATATTTCCACATTAAACATGAATCGAGTTGGAATGACCACCCATGCTTAACAACTGCTTGAATTTAATTATTAATTAATTATATATATTAGGCATGGTTCATGCAATTATTTGTTATGAAATATAATAATTATTAATTTTAATTCAGACAATTTATCAGTCTTGAGGAGACAGTATGAAGATAATGCGATATTTGCTTTTCGTTCTGTTTATTCTGACGGCAATGTTATTCGCTGCTTGCGGTGGGGCCAATCACAATGAAGAGCTTGCAAAAGACGAATCGTTTTATGATCCCGGCGCATCAGTGGAAGCAGTTGATTTCAGTGAAGCGCAGACAATAACGTTATATGTCTGGAAACAGACGGGATATAATAAATACGGGTTTGTGAAGGTGTCAAATGGCGATTTCCTTGCCCCTGGAAAGCATAAATTCGGTGTTTCTGTAACACAGAGGATTGTCAACGGTGAAGTCGCCCCCGAGCGCGTTTTCATAGGCGACGGCGGAATTGATTATCAGGTGGAGGCCCTGCCTGATAAGGATTCCGGTTATTATGTCTGTGATTACAAGCTTGCCCCCGCCGATTATCTCCTCACTTGCCCTATACTGATTCAGGTCATTTATGAAGACGCCCTTGCATCAAAGGAAAAATTTGTAGTCAGGACCGAAGATGGAATGGGAGCGCCTTTTGACATGCTTGCAGATAAGGGCCTGGGTATATCGCTGAGCAAATACATGCTGAAACAGGCCATCAAGGTTGTCAATCCCATGATCGCCCAGCAGATAAAAGGTGTGTCGATTCAGGATCTGAGACCTGTAGTAGGCGGGAATGGAATCATCCATGTAGACCTCGGAAGCATAGGTTGTGATGTCGCCATAACCGACATGAACAAAAAAACAAGGGGCCTGTTCATCGGGCTTGAGAATATAACCGGCGGCAGCGGCAGCGGTAATATTTTAAATTCCGTAATCAGCGCAATCCTCAAAGGGATTTTAGGAAAGGGGATCAATATTAACGGCATCTCTGTAGGTGCCCTTGGATTTAATATACCGGACATGATTTCAGGCCTTGCCGGACCGGCCGATCCTGACAGCGAAGACCCTCTTGCTGGGATCCTTACAGGACTTAAGCTTGACTCAGTCATGTTCCTGAATCTGAAGGGACAGCCGGACTCAACCACGGAAAACAATGCCTTACTCAGCGGCAGCCTTTATTCCGCTCCTGCCGGAACAGTTAAAAAAGACAAAGACGGCAATTACATATGGCCGTCAGTTACTGAAGACACAACGAATACTCTTAAAATGGATTTGACAAGACTTCAGGGTGACAATACGGACATAGGGCTTGCCCTTTCAGACTACAATCTTAATCAGGTGCTGTCTGCCGTGATGAACGGATTTTCCATCGAAATAAAAGATATCCAGAAACTTACCGATTTCTTTTCACCGGATGACCCAAACAATTCGATGACACTGGACGTTAAAATAAACCCTGGCGGCATTGCCCTTGACCTGGCGAACCAGAGGGTGGCGGTAAACGATGTTCGCCTGACAGTATACGAGGTTATGCCCAATGGGACATCATGGGCAAGGACGGAACTATCTCTTGATGTGACAATAGCATTCGAGGCCGGTTTCCATTCCGACAGCAAGACATCATATCTCGATCTGATGCTTTCTCCCCAATACGACAAATGCCACATTCACATCATGAAAGACAACATGGACATGAGCATGTTTGACCACAGTTCATATTTCCCGCTTATTATTTCGGGATTTACCGGAGGGAAAGCCGATCTCAGCCTTAGTCTGGCGCTTTCGGATTTCGGCATCCTGCCAAGGCCGGGCATTGATCCAGGAGAAGTGGAATACGACAACTCGGGAAACTGCTATATGAAAATGGCGGTAGGCGATCTCGACGCCTCAAAACTTCCTGTTGACGGGCTCTGTTTTATAAGTACTGCAGCCGGCTGAAAGAAAGGCGGCGGGACAGCCTGTCCTGCCGCCTTAAATATACAATTTTTGCTTAAGCCTTCTTCAAGGAATCCCGATATGTTTTTTATCCCATTTCCCAGGAGGCAAAGATGATCAAACTTTATAATAAGGACAACAACTCCTTCATTGGAACAATTACAGAAGAAGACCTTCTGCTGCTTGAAAAAGTTCTTGTTGAAGAATCCGAGACCGATACCGACTATTTTATAAATCCCGACACGATTGACCTGATTGAAGACAGCAATGCAAGTCCCGAACTCATATCTCTTCTGAGATCGGCGGTCGGACAAAGCGATGGAATAGAGATTTCATGGAAAAAGAGATAGTAGCCGACGAAACTTATAAGAAACTCGCATGCGTTCTGGATACGCTTCCCAACGGTTTTCCGGAAACCAAGAGCGGTGTTGAGATAAAACTGCTCAAAAAGATATTCACGCCTGAACAGGCAGGACTATTCTGCGAACTGAGGCTTACCATGGAGACGGCAGCTGAGATCGCCTCGCGTACAGGCCGAGACCTCTCGCAGACAAGCGAACTTCTTGAAACCATGAGGCGGGATGGCCAGGTCTTTTCAATTAATTTCGAAGACACAAGGTGGTACAAAATGATGCCCTGGGTCTTCGGTATCTTTGAATTCCAGCTGCACCGCCTTGATAAAGAGATGGCCGAGCTTGCGGATGAGTTCGAGGAATATTCGAAACAGTTCTTCTCAATAAGACCTCAGCTTATGCAGGTGCTTCCCGTAGAAGAAGATATCCCGTCTATACAGACTGCTCTTCCCTGGGAAAGGGTCTCCTCGATTATAGAACACGGCCAGTCATTCAGGATTATGGACTGCATCTGCAAAAAGAAGAAGTCGCTTCTGGGCAAGCCCTGCGACAGGACTGTCAGGGTATGCATGGCGATTGCACCGGTTCCCGGCATTTTTGAGAACGACGAGCAGGGAAGGGTAATCTCTCGTGAAGAGGCATATTCAATCTTGAAGAAATCAGAAGAGGAGGCGCTTGTCCACCTGACCGCCAACACACAGTTCGGACAGTTTTACATCTGCAACTGCTGTTCATGCTGCTGCGGAATTTTAGGTTCGATTGAGAGATACGGCATCCCGGCTTCATCCGTTGTCAATTCCCAGTATTATGCCGAGATTGACCAGGGCACCTGCACAGGGTGCGGCATTTGCGCTTCAGAGCGCTGTCAGGTGAGGGCTATTGAAGAAGGTGATTCCTTCAAGGTTATCAGGGACCGTTGCATCGGCTGCGGGCTTTGCATATCGACCTGTCCATCATTTGCAATAAAGCTTGTAAGAAAACCCGAAGTGGAAATAAGCATACCGCCCATTACTGAAAATGAATGGTTTGAAGAGCGCGGCAAAAACCGCGGGGTTGATTTCAGCAGATTTAAATAACGATAATCCCAGGTGGTCGTTTTTCAGTCAAAACTTGCTAAGGGTGGAATTGATAAACATACCTTATCGTCTATGGCTGCTTTACTTTAGATAAGCCCCAGTTTTTCAATGGTTCTTTTATCCGGTTTGCCGTCTTCATCAAAGCCTATATGCCTGTAGTAGGCTTTAATGAATGGAATAATATCGATTGTGACGTTTTTGTGCACGCCGTCTTTTCTGGGCGGGATGCCCAATGCGCGCATATTGACATCTATTTTCAAAGCGCCTTCGCGGTCATTGAACAGCTGACGCAGCGTCTGAATGCGCCAGCCTGTTTCAAGAAGCTCTTCGGGCGTGATATCCCAGCCGGTTATCGCGCTGAACATTTCCCATAATGGATACATGCCGCACCATACGCTGAATTCACAGAATCCCAGAGAGTTGAATGCCTGTTTGAATTTCACCGCCCGGGCCTGGCCTTCACCTTTTGCTTCCGGATCTTTTCCCGTCTTGAATTTTATGCCCTTTGCAAACCGGTTTGCTGAACCCATCAGAATAAAATCCACGCCACCTGCAGTATGACGGCCCGGGGTCGGGTCAGCCGCATAGGTCAGCATCAGTCCGGGCATCTTGCGTGCATCGTGCATGGGCAACTCCTGGCCCCCTGAGGTAACTGCAAATTCTTCGGAGCCGGCTATTATCTTTGACGCGGCCTTTGAACCATTTGCAAGCAGGTCACCGATACCTTCCCTGTTGACAATGAGCCTGAGCAGCGGAAGTATAGTCTCTGCTTTTCCCCATCCGGGAAGGAACCCTTCCGGGAAATCTCTGCACCTGAAATCCTCTTTTGCAAGCAGCCCTTTTTCCACACATTCAATTGTGTATGCAACAACACCTCCGGCTGATATGGAATCTACTCCCTCACGGTTCAGGTATTCGTTGATTTCCATAATTACTTTAAAGTCACTGTTAAGTATAAGTCCGCCGAATGCCGCTATTGTTTCATATTCAGGTCTGTGCGTCTCCTTTTCATGGTAGTGCAGTTGAGGCACGGTTAATATGGCACCGCACTGAACAGGGCACCCGAAGCATCCATATGCCTTTGTCCTGTACGGCAGGCTTGCATTCTTATTCAATTTCCTTGAAATCTTTTTTTTGAAATCTTTTACATCACCTGCATAATTTTTGATGGGGGTATCCCCGGTTTCATGGCTTATAACGGTCGCAAAGGGCGTCCCCCATCTGTGCAGGAAATATCTGAACAGAAGAGGTGCAAATGCCTGGAATTTGCCTGCAATATCAAAACCGATCCTGAAAAGTCTCATGAAAAATGTGAAATTGTCCGCGACTGCCATCATCATTCCGATAACAGGATTCGTCATGGTGAATTTCAGCATCTGATTGTATTCCCTGGAAAGCTCTACAGCCTTTTTTCTGTCTGCATAATCTCTTCTGGCCGAGCCCCTTATGCACAGCGCCTTGAGATTTTTGCTGCCCATCACAGCCCCGAGCCCGCTTCTGGCCGCTATCCTGCCCCTGTCACAGACAATGCCGGAAAAAAGAACTTTATTTTCTCCGCCTTTACCTATTACAGCAACCTTAAATCCATTTCCGTGTTTTGAAATAAGGCTTTCCTCGGCTTCAACAACATCTTTTCCCCAGATGTCCGAAGCATCGCAAAGTTCTTTTTTATCATTATTTATCAACAGATAGACCGGCTTATCGGATGCCCCTGTAAAAAATATGGCGTCATAGCCTGCCTGTTTAATGACCGGTCCGAAATGTCCGCCTGAATTTGCATCTCCCCATCCTCCGGTCAGCGGACTCTTGCCGCAGACCATGTAACGGCCGGTGAAAGGAGCCGGGGTGCCTGTGAAAAGCCCGGGGCAAAAACCAAGGATATTATCGGGACCGAGAGGGTCGCAGCCCGCTTTCATTCTGGAATAGATGTAGTATGCGCCCAGCCCGTAACCGCCAAGATGTTTTCTGTAGATTTCCTCGGGCGGCGCTTCCTCGGTAAAAGTCCCGGACGATAGATCCACCCAGAGAATCCTGCCCATGTAACCGTTCGGCATTTACGATTCCTCACCTAGACCCTCTCCATTAACAGGGAGAGGGTCTGGATATATTAGAAGTTGTAGGTAGCCATAATGCTAAATTCATCCCTCCTGTCCATCATGCCGAGAGTGCCTGAATAATTGTTTGCCCCTGAGAAAAAATAATTGATTTCAAAATCCCAGTTCCTGTAAGTATATGCAACAGACGGTATGAAAACCAGAGACTGCGGTTCAAGTTCATACATCACGACAAGCTGCGGTGCAAGGTTTGCGGTCAGGTACGAAAGCCTTGTAATTAATATAAAAGTGTTCGAATATTCCGGATAATAAACAACATCAAACTGACCGTCGAAGTCATCATCCCATGGTTCGTACCACGGTTCAAGCAGATGGTCTTTTTTCCATCCGAGTATCTTGCTGCCGACATATTCGAGTTTGAACATCACATCATCACTGGGAATGATATCAGAAATGACAGGGATATGTTTTTTCGGTGCAAGCCATGAGAAATTGTAGAACTTGTCTATTCCGATACCGTATTTTATCACATCGTATTTTTCTACTTCGCCTGTGGAAAACGGCAGAATCATTTTATCTATGTTTTCAAGGTCTTTTTTGTAGAATGTGTTTAGAAACCATACCACGTCGTGAGGCTGTCCATCAAAGTATATTGTTATTTTGGGGTTGAACTGGTCCACCATATCCGAAAGCTTGCCCGGCGTCATATACGGTACCTGCGAAAAATATGCGAACTCGCCTCTGAATACGGTGTTTATTGCTTCCATCTGGTAGTTGAAGCTGCCTCCATAAACGTTGACATTATCACGTGTAAGATCCACTTCAAGCAGTTGTCCTCCAAGTATCGAACCCATGGGGTTCTTGGGATTCACCTGTGTTATATCATAGATGACAACGGGCTGGAGGGCATCCGAATTGATAACAGCAACCGGAATATCAGAATACATTCTGTAATATACCAGATTCAGATTAAGCCCATGAAATACAAAGCCGGCCTTAAGACCGTATCTGTCGGAATCAATGTCGCTGTTCACCTGGTTCATATTGAGCTTGAGCGATGCCATTGAAAAAGGATTTTTATAATCATCCACAGTATCTCTGCCGATACTGGGCAGAATCGGAGAACCGTCAATCATGGGTTCCTCATAGGTATTGTCAATCTTTCCGGGTACATAATACGCTTCGAAGGACATCGAATCGAAGGGACCCACATAGGCAAACGCATAATTGGCGCGGGCCATCCAGAGCGGTATGCGCCTTTCAAGAAGGTCGACTGCAAGCGATGATGTGTCGAGAGGGTTTTGTCCCTCAAGAATTCTGAGCGTACTCATCTCGCCCCATGCCATAACCTGCTTCCCCAGCCGGCAGAATGCCCCGCCTTTCATAAAATCGACATATGCCATGTACAGATCAACATCCCATTTCAGGTGATTGATCTGGTCACGGTTGTCATAGGTGTAATATCGCCTCTGGTGCTCATAATCTCCAGTTGCCTCTTTCCATTTCTGGTTATAATTTCTGTCAGGGTTGTTTACGTCATAATAATCACCGTCGGTTGTCAGTATCTTTGCGCCGTAATCATATGCTCCGTCGTAAAAAACTCTGCCCTGGAGAAAACACTTCGACTTGAAGCCTTTGCCAAGGTCGCCGAAATCGCCGCTGAATTCAGCAAGCAGAAGATTCCTCTGGCTGATAAGGTCGCCTTTTTCAATGGGAATAGGGTTGTTGACAGGAGTATCCTCCGTGCGCCATGTCGCCTGGGACTTTGCCTTGCCTATCATCTTGTAATTGCCTGATTCGTCAGTCCAGAAGGCATAAGCCTGAGCCTGGACAAGCAGAACAAGAATAAACATCAAAAACATTATTCTAAGTTTTTTCATTTTCAGCCACCTCCTCAGTATTCATTGTGAATAAAACCGGTAAGAAAAGCATGGCGAATATCCCGCCAGATATTGCTGTAACCGCAAATCCCATTATCATGAGCGCCTGGAACCTCATTCCTATGAAGAACCAGGGCAGGCACATCAACAACACGAGTACGGATGCAAAAAGGATTACTCCGGTCTTTCTCCTGTCCAATGCCTTTGAAACAATCACAACAGCTGCGCCTGTTCCTGTCGCCGCCACTGCTGCAAATGGCATGGAAAGAGGTATCCCCATGAATAACAGCTTCATTGAAACCGTCATCCCGGAAATCATCACAATGACAGAATAAAAAACGCCCGTTTTTAATGAGCGGAACAGGAGTATTGAAAGGATCAGAATTATTGCCGCCATTGCCGCAAGTATTACCTTGAAGCTGCCTTCAATCCCGTCATTTATCAGTTTTGTCATGCCGAGCATACTGCCGCCAAGGGAGAATGTAACTGATTCAGACGGATGAGCATCGATATATTCCTGCATCAGTTTTGCATATTCGTTGATGCTTTCTCTATCCCTGTAAGGGAAAAACGGCGAGATTGTCGCTTGCGTATATGAAGAGTCAATGAATTCCTTTACATCGCTGTTTTCGGTCACCGTACCGCCCAGGCCTTTTCCTTCCCGGTCAGTTTCGGGCAGCGTCTGCCACTTCGGGCTGCCGTCGCTCATGGTGTAACGGGCCATCTCAATCATATAATCAAATGCAATTGAGTCCTTGGCCCCTGAACGGTATTTCAGGAAATTGCTGAAAGCGCTTATATCCTGAAGGGCTTCCGGTTTGCACAGACCGCCTTCTTCCTTTGCCTTCACATAGACAAGGAGTTGATTAGGACCCATGAATTTTTCCGTAAAGAGATTGAAAGCCTTGTTCCATTGATTAGTGCACCATAGATAAGAAGACCCCGGGATGTTGTCTCCAGACTTGTTTGAATAGACCGAGAAGACGCCAAGGGCGAACAATGCTATAAGAACAGCAATTGCCAGGTATTTTATTCCTCCTGTCGGTGAAAGCGCCGAGGAAATCCCTTCCCAGGAGCGCGGCTTATTTTGAGGCTGAGGCAGGATCGAGGCAATCGCAGGCACGGCGAGGCATGTAACAGCAAGCACCATCAAAAGACTGATCGCACCAATAATGCCTAACTCTCTTAAAATCATAACCTTTGCAGCCAAAAGCGCGAGAAATGATATCGCTGCTATAGCCAGACCGGCAGGGACCTTTCCCCATGATGCAATGACAGCCGATATCCTGTCGCTTCCCTCTGATACGGCCCTGTAGTAACCGTCCATGACCAGCACCGAAGCCGCCACACTCGTTATTGCAATTGTCAGCGGGAACAGGACCGCCATCGGATTCAAGCTTCTTCCGAGAAGGCTGAAGAGGCCGAGTCCGGCTCCTGCGGGGAATATCATTGCTATTATCGAGATAAGCACAGACTGCCAGCTCCTGAAATAGACTGCCACCATTGCTATCATCAGGACAAACATCAACCCGCCTGCAACAGGCATCTGTGTCATGCCCATCCTTGTCATGTCGGCCTTTATGACCTCTTCACCCATGAACAGAAGCTCGTAATTCTTATCATTCACTTTTTTCTTCAGTTCATCGAGTTTCTTCATCAGCTTCGGGTCGAATTCGCCCTCTGCATCAGCCTTGTATTTTTCAAATGTCCTGCCGGCCTTTTGTTTGTCATCGAGCAGCTGCCACGCAGACTGGGCCGTCTGCTCCACGCTCATGAAGTTTGCCGTGATCATAACCGCCTTGCCGTCATAGGATACATACTTGCCTGGTCCCATCGGGTTTGTGGCGACTCTTTCCTTGAGTTCTTCAAACTGTGCCGGGGTTTCCGGCCAGGTGCTTCCCATGACCGATGCGATGTTAAGGCCGTTTGCAGTGAATATATAATTGTCCATCCCCTTTGTAAGCGAGGTAACCGAGGTCGGATTTATTACCTCGCAGTCCATAAGGGCTTTTGTTATTTCATCTATTTTATTGATCGCAACGGTATTGTAGATGTCGCCGTTTTTCGCTTTAAGCAGGCAGACAAGCATATTGGTTCTGGGGGCCATTTTTTCAATAGGCTTGAGACCATTCAGGAAAGGGTGCCCGTCAGGGTACATGCTTGCCATAGGGTCTTCGTCAAGTTTTACATCCTTAAGAAATACCATGCAAAGGGCGCATGCGATCAAAACCGCAGCAAAGACAGGAATCCTGAACTGGTAAATCAATGCGCCGAGCACTGCCTTAACCGGAGTATTGTTCTCTTTCATCACTGAACCTCCGGGATCACAGGGATCTGCCATGAGACATTCCCGTTTTCATAAACACCTGTTATTCCGTACTGGCCTGTAATGAGGCCTTTTGTGCCTGAAGGGGTACGTCTGAGATCCACTCCCGACAGCCAGGCCCGTTTCAAAATTTCCGGAATACCAATCTTTTTCCATGTCGCGCCTGCATCTGATGAGACAATAACTGTTCCGGCTGAACCCACGGCAAGACCGGTCCGGCCTTCAAGGTCTATGCCGAATATTTCAGGCTCATGTACTACGGTGTCAGTTTCAGCCCAGGTCAGGGCATTGTCTTCAGACAATAAAATCGCCATATCGACTCCGGCCGCGGCAAGCCCCCCTCCTGCTCCACCGGCCAATGTAAATATTGTCCTGCCGACCTGATTTTCAGAATCATACAATGGTGACTTTATTTCAGCCCACGACTTCCCTGCATCTTTTGTCAGAAAAATCCTTCCCATGTAGCCTGCAACACAGATCGTGTCTGCATCGATCATTTTAACCCCGAAGAGGTTGAATCCCGCAGCCGGGGGCTGTCCTTCCTTTGCCTGTTCTTCTCCCGGACGGGATGCCTTGATCCATGTTGCGCCGCCGTCCTGAGTAATAATCACGGTCGAGTCAGCGCCCGTTGCACATGCATTTAATGCGTCAAGGGCATGTATTCCGAGCAGGGAAACTTCAACTCCCGACCTCTGGGCCGTCCAGGTTTTCCCTCCGTCTGTCGTGTGCAGTATTACCCCTGACTGGCCAACAGCCCATCCGCTTTTATCATCGCTCATGCTCAGATCAAGAAGAGCAGCCCTTGTCGGCGTCTGAATTTCATGCCAGGTTTTTCCCGCATCTGCACTCAGATATGCTTTTCCGAGATCTCCAACGACAAGCATGTCTGTTTCAGTCAGCACGGCACCCGCAAACAGGTTTGATTCAATCTGATTTCTCACAATCACGGCCGTTTTCTGATGCGGCCTTGCCAGTAAGACTGCAATAGAAACGGCTACAGCAACCGCAATCAGCACGATAAGTATATTTCCCGCTTTCTTCATAATCAATGCCTCATGCCATCATGTCTGAAAGGCTTCTGATTTTTTCCACAACTTCCACAGGGACTTCGGGTGGTGTTATGCCCAGAGACCTACAGGCCAGAAGCGTTTTGGATGTAGTTTCTATCACTTCGGTCGTATCGGCAGCACGCCTTAGCGACGGCCCGGCAACTATCAGCCCGTGGTTTCTCAATACTACTGCGGAACCGGCTCCTATTGCCGCTCCCACTGCATCGGCAAGCTCCTTTGAACCGGGCATGATGAAAGGTACGACCGGAAGATCTGGAATAAATGCGGCCTCCGTGTTTATCGGCCTGAAAGGTGTGCCTGTCATATCAAGGATGGTAGCCATCGGCGGATGGGAATGGATCACGGCATTAACCTCGGGCCTGAACCTGTATATGGCCGCATGCATATGTCGCTCCGAAGACGCGGGATATCCGCAGTCATCGAGAGTCTTGCCGTTGATATCTATCCTTACCATCATATCCGGCTGGAGATCGCCTTTGAATATATGCGAAGGCGTGATCCAGAGCTCATCCGGTTTTCCCGGAATGCGGACGCTCAGATTTCCGCCGGTGGCAGTGATCAGCCCTAAGGCATAAAGTTCGTTTGTCACTTTCAGGAGGTCGTCCCTGATATCGCCGACCTTGATGATGGCAGGCGCACCGATTACGGCACCCTGTATCGCTGAAGCCGGTTTTGGTTCATTGGTTTTGCCGATCTTTGTCAGGTCACCGGGGTCTCCGATCTCGGTTCTTGCTTCCTGATAAAGCCTCATCATATCCTTTTGAATCTGCTGAAATGTCATTGCCTTTGCGGTGTCGCCGCTGAATGAAAGCTTGCCGCTCATCGCCGCATCCATACCGCTCACCCTGCCGGTGAACATGCCATCGAGTATGTCGGCCTTCATCTTGAGCACGACATCGGCCTCTGCCGGTTCAACCGCCTCGGCCTTGACCTCTCCTTCCCTGAAGAGCATGTAGAAAGGCAGCCCAAGGTCAGTCAATATAAAGAGCATGACTACATCCTTATCTGCTGCAAAATTCTTGATCTCGGCATCCGCTTCGATCAGAGAAGTGAATGACGTTATTATCTTGAGCATATGCTCCCTGATTGCTTCATCTGCCGCGGAAATATCGGCTTTACATGAAGAAACAGCCTGCTTCTGCCTCTTGCCGCCAGCCTCAAGGTCGGTAACAGAGGCGCCAGGTTTCTTGATGAGCTTTTCCAGCACTTCCGCTGCCGGCTTCTTTGATTTTTCAGTCCAGCAGAATTCGTTCAGGGCTTCAGGGTTAAGGAGACACTGCGGTCTGCCGCCCTTCAAAAGAGTTGTTACGGCATTAACCGCGCTCCTCCCCTGATGGACAGCCACCTCGACCGTGTTTCCTCCTATATGCGGAGTGGCGATAACATTGGGCATGTTGACAAGAGGGTCGTCGGCTGCAGGAGGCTCCACATTAAAAACATCGAGTGCTGCCCCTGCCAGCTTTCCTGCTTTCAATGCATCAAGCAACGCATCATAATCCACGAGAGCGGCTCTTGCCGTGTTAACAAGGCAGGCCCCGTCTTTCATTTTACTCAAAACTTCAGCGTTTATTATCGACCTTGTGCCATCCGTGACAGGAGCATGCAGGCTAACGACATCGCTTGATGAGATCAGCTCATCCAGCTCAACCTTTTTCGCCCCGGCGACAACTGCCTTTTCAGCGCTGACATACGGGTCATATGCAAGCAGCGTGGCGCCGAAAGATTTCAGCCTTTTTGCAGTCTCCTTCCCGACTGCGCCAAGGCCGACAAGACCTATGGTAAGCCCTGCAAGTTCGCGGCCCTGGAATGCGTCATGCGCCATGCCCATTCGTCCCATGTCCCCCGCTTCGCCACCCGGTTCACGGATGAAGGCGTCCGCAGGGATTATCTTCCTGGCAAGATTCAGTATATACGCCGTCGTAAGGTCGGCTACCGCCAGGGCATTTCGCCCGGGGGTGTTGACCACCGGTATGCCGAATTCGGTAGCGGCCTTTATGTCGATATTAACAGGATCAGCACGGCAGACCACGATCATCCTTAAATCGGGCAGCTTTGCAAGCGATTTGGCGTCGACCACGTCGACCTCGGTTATGAATATATTCACACCTGCAAGCGCCTTGACAAGGTCATCGCCAGTAAGCAGTCTTCTTGCCTCCCGGTAGCTTGCATATTCAACGGAACCTAAAGCTTTCAGTGCCTCCAGCGACTCCTCATCGATTTCCGCGGAGACAAAAATCCTGGGCCTGAACGAGAGGTCTGTCCTGGCCTCGCTCGTCTCTGCCGTGCCCATTATCGCATTGAGCACGATCCCGCCTGTAACGCTGTCCAGCTGCTTTGCAGGCGCCAGCAGGCCTGTCCAGCCCTGATAGAGCCCCTGGTATTTCGCCGAACTGCCCGAGGGAGCATGCTCACGGATGACTCTGCCCAGTTTTGAAGCACCTTCTTCGAGGCTTTTGTAAACGCCGGCCCCGACACCTGCTGCGATAGTAGCGCCGAGGCATGTCGCCTGAGGGTTCGCCACACCTATGGCCGTATTCATGACATCCGAGAGCATCTGCGTGAATATCCCTGATTGCGTCAGTCCTCCGGTCACCCGTATTTCCTTCGGCGGATTTCCAGACACGCGGGTTATCGATTCGATGTTCGCCCTCAACGCAAAGGCCATACCTTCCACTATTGAACGCGCCGTATCAGACCTTCCCGAACCCTTGAGCAGGCTCATGTACGAGACTGACAGATTGCCCATCGGCACTCCGAGGTCACTGCCGTTGAAGACCTGTGCGCCCAGAGTCGAAACAAGGCCATTGGAGCCCGGAGCCGCCTGCGCGGCCTCCGCCATCATGACTTCTGCGGCGTTGTCTCTGTCGGGGGCCATTATCCCGGCAAAAAGTTCGAGCGTTGTCCCCATTGGCCCCGAGTTGCTTTCAAGCACATACTGGCCGGGCAAAAGGCCCAGTCCTGTCCACAGCTTGTTTTCCGGGTCGATGAGAGGTTTTTCCGATATCATCATGAGAGGAACGGTTGTGCCAGCTATTATTCCGAGCTGCCCTGGGACTGTCACCCCCGAGCCCAAAAGCCCGCACTGTGTATCGCTGCCGCCTGCTGAGACTGGTATTCCTGCAGTAAGTCCCAGATGCTGCGCGGCCGTTTCTCCAAGAGTGCCGATAACCTCCCCGCTGTTTACAACCTTCGGGAATATCGAGAATGGCAGGCCGTAGGAATCTATAAGGGGCTTGGACCATTGTCTTTTATTGATGTCATATGCCATTGACTCGGCGGCCAGAGAGGCCTCGATCACTGCATTGCCTGTAAGTTTGAAACCTATCCAGTCAGCCACTGAGAGATAGGCTGATGCCTTTAAAAAGGCATCCGGCATATTGGCTTGCATCCACTTGAGCCTGCATGCGGCAAAAACAGGGCATGGCCATCGACCGGTAATTTCATAAAGTTCCCTGCCCCGCTCGACAACAAGGGTGATCGATTCCATTGCCGCACGGGCGTCCACTGCCGGCGATGCCATCAGGGGGTTGCCCTCATCGTCAATCACCACTATGCCATGGCGCATTGATGTAGTTGCAATACCTGTTACTTCAGTTGGTTTTATTCCTGCTTTTTTCATTGCCCTGCGGCAGGCAAGCGCCATCTTGTTCCAGATATCAGCAGTGTCCAGGTCGTATTCAAACCCCATTGAACCCGGCATTGAAGGATGGGTCCAGGCGACAGACGCTGAATAGGATTTGCCGGTTTCAGAATTGACAATTACAGCCCGGCCGCTCCCGCCGCCCAGGTCAAGACCCATTATATAAGACATTGTAACCTCCGGTAATTAAATTTGAAAAAGTGAGTGGCGTTTCGATTTGAACGTTTTTAATAAGTCCAATAAGTCATATAAGACCAATTAAAACCGATCTTTCTCACCACTCACAAATGTTCTTATTTATAGAATTGCTTGAATCCTCCTGCCGTGAAAAGAGTGGGCTCTGCGTTCTTTATGAGAATCTTGAAGTAGGCTCCCTTGTAATAAGTGCCTGGATAGACCGAGCCGTGGTCGCGCCTCATGTCGACGACGACCTGTCCTTCGAGAGACATCTTCTTGAATTTGCCGTCAGTGCACTCAACGGGCAGATTCACATAGTATAATCCCTTCCACAGCTTGCCGTTGACGTCGGTTATGCGTTTGTAAATATGGGAGAATGTCCCTTGTTCCACCCAGCCTTCGCATTCACCGTATTTATAACTGCGGTCCGTGCTTCTGACCGTAAAGACCCAGACCTTGGATTTTACCCATATGATGTTGGTAACATGCCATGGGGCGCCGGTCCATCCAGGGGTATTATATCCCATCTTGAGTTCATAACCGGTTTCGGCACTCCCGATCCCGAGGTAATTCTTGTCCTTCCAGGAAACCTTCAGCGGACCTTCAACGACATAAGGTATGAGCGCATCCTGTTCACGTACGAATTTATAAATACCTTCATTAATGGCAGTCTTGGGACCACCGACCCATGAGTCATCAGGGGCGGCATCGAACCCGAAATGGTCATCGGAGCCTGTCAGTTTTGTATCAAGACGGAGTTCCCTTCTCATTTCGGTTGAATAGGCAAATCGCTGTCCCTTGCCGATATCAAGCGGGTACAGAGGATAGAGGGCAAGTGTTCCTGTTCCCGCCATGCTCATAGGCTGGCGGAAGACCGAAAGCTGTGCGTAATCGCAGCCGGGCCGCCAGGGTTTCATGATATAGGTAAGGTCTTCAAGGGCAAATATTTTTTCCGGCCTGCTTTTGTCGTTTCTGCCGAAACAAAGCCAGTAGTTCATGCTGTGCTTGTTTCCCTGAAGAAAATATTCCTCGAAGATATTGTTCCACATTAGCATGACAGGCATCTTCGGGTCTTTTATATCGGGTTCGGGGAAAGGCAGCCCCTTTATGTCATGCGCCGGCTTACCGGTCTTTACATCTATTATGCCGTTATTTTCATCGATTTTATAGCGGCCGACATTTGACTTCCAGTTTGCCTTGACGTCATCGCTCCAGTAGGATGCAGGGTCATAATCCAGCTTGCCTATTTTCATGGTCATATCGCCGTTTTTAACCCACATGACGATGTAATCCGGGACAAGGCCCTGTATTTTCTGCCAGTTTGTTTGATTGATTGTTTCGCCTGGTGTCACATCGGCATATGCCATGGTTGATAAAAAGAAAAAGAACAGTACGGAAAACAAGAGTATTTTTGTGGATAGCTTCATAAATCCTCCTGATAATATTGTACAAAAGCAATTCATGATGCGGTTTAATTTGGTCAGACCAATATACCCCAGATAGAATCAAAATTCCACAGGAGAAGAAAGCAAAAATTATTTCATCATGTTTAATATTTCAGTTAATCGGCCTCTTCAACCGCGACGGCTTTCTCAGAGGCAAGCTGTTCCCCTGAAAAGCGTACAAGAAGGATGGTGCCGAAAAGCACCATGATGAAACCGGCAAGCCTCAGCCATCTGTGTACCGGATCAACTGGAAGCAATTCACCCATTGCAAAAATGCCTATAAAAATTGCAACCAGCCTGGCACAGAAGTCATTTACCGCGATGGCCACGATGGCCCTGCCATGCTGGTAGGCGCTTGAAAGAATGAATATCTGGGTGATGTAGAAAAAGATGAGCAGAGGGAACATCATTCCGAAGGCAATGAAGTATTCCTTGCTGTCAAGCTCTACGACCACCGCCTTGGTGAAGACATCGCCAAGCCCAGCAAAGGCCCCTGAAATGATGCTGAATATGACAAGGAGACCGACTTCAAAGCTCCATAACTTCTTTGACATGTAAACAAAGAGGCAGATCAGACAGCATATGCCGACTCCCGTGAAGAATCTTGCCGGAGTTATGACGCTGACTGTCTGCTCCTGAGCGGGTTCGCTCATCCCCAGCGCGACGATACCGAGAGTGACGATGGCCACTGCCGCCCATTCATAGGCCTTGAGTCGATGGTTGAGGAAGAATATGGAAAAAAGGGCCAGCACCACGAAACCTGATCCCTGAATGGAGCGTGCAAGCGAGATAGGTGTAAAATTGAGGGCCCAGACGAAGAACCCCCATCCAATTCCGCTTATGATGAGCCCGGCCATCCATTTTTTGGAGGTCAGGAACTTAATGATGACTTTGCCCGAACCTTTTCCCAGTGAAAGCTGCGGCAGAGTATCCGCGGCCTGCTTCTGGAACACCACACCCAGATTCACCGATACCGCAAAGATTGTAATGAAAATTATTGAAACCCATATGGACATGTAATCTCCTTATATCTGTTCAGTTCAATTCTCCCATCAGCACCCGGGCGTTTTTGAAAAAGAACTTTTCACGCAGGGTTGAGCCGCCCTTTGTGGCAGCCATGCCGACCCTCACTGCATATTTCGGCAGGGAGAACGGGAAATCGGAAGCATAGAGCACACGCTCATGCCCCATGCGCCTGAATGCCTCCCTGATGTTCCTGGCACACTGGAAGCTGGTATCCACGAACACATTCACGTATTTCCGGGCAAACTCCCATACCAGCTCGAACTGCAGCATGCCCATATGGCCGAATATGAACGGCACATCGGGGAATGCCTCGACAAGCTTTTCGTATGTGCTTACCTCGCCGTACTGGTGTCTTTTTAATTTTGGTATGTAATACTGACTGACCCCGGAGTGCATGATTACAGGTTTTTTATAACGCCTGTACTCTTCCATGATTTCAAACCAGAGGGGGTCTGTCAGGGGAAGATTCTGAATTATTGGGTGGATCTTAATCCCCAGACAGCCGGACTCCATAAAACGGTGAAGTTTTCCGATCCGCAAAGGATCCCTCGGGTCGACAGAAGCAAAAGGGAAAAGCCGCGGCGAGTTCTGGCCTGAATCCATGCGCGATCTGCACATTTTAATAATATCATCGGTTTTGACAAACGGCTCTATGGGCAGAACCAGGCAATGTGTAACGCCTGCCTGAGAAGCGTAAAAATCCAGGTTACGCTCCGTACCGAGGTTGTTGCGCTGATGGTTGTGAATAACCTCGAGGTAGCGGGTGATCGTTCGCATGCCGAATGGAGGCCTGCTTGTACGATAACCCGTCAATTCGGCGATCATGCCGGGGCTTAAGGCCGGTTTGGTATATGCCTCGTCAAGTGGCCAGCCGTTGATCAGATCGCCTGTATGCGTGTGGATATCGACGATCTTCATTAAAGAAAGCGGTGAGTTACTAGTGGTAAGTTGAGAGAAAAATTCACCAATCTTTTCTCAAACATTCATCACCGCCTACAATGGTTATTCCGATTTGCATTCAAGATGATAACGAGGAGGCCAGGAGAAAATGGGATCTCGTGCATCCTGTTTCGCTCCTCAAGCCGAAGGCGCAGAGAAAGCGACGCAGGCATACTCAGTTATGTATGTCGAGGAGCATTCCGACACAGCCGACAAAGTTAGCGCTTGAATGCGAAGCGGAATTAAATGATGCCCAGCTTCTGCATCTTGATGCCGGCTGT
The DNA here is from genome assembly GCA_036567785.1 of Desulfomonilia bacterium. Classification (NCBI taxonomy): domain Bacteria; kingdom Pseudomonadati; phylum Thermodesulfobacteriota; class Desulfomonilia; species Desulfomonilia bacterium. Next base: position 182,244 of record DATCTV010000034.1, read on the forward strand.
CATGCTCCCCTTGAACTTGAGTTTTCCGGTCATGAATGCCTTCTGGCCGGAAAGTTCGCCATTCACCAGCTTGACGAAATCATCGTCCTTCATCTTCAGGCTGATGGTAGGATTTGCCGTTTCGCCCGGTGAAACCTTGGCCTCTTTGTTTTTGATGGCGAGAAACCATTCACCTGCATTTACCCCTGTAATGTTGAACTGGATTGTCATATCCAGTCCTTCGAGTTTGTCCGTTGTGAGTTTGGATGGCAGAACCACTTCAATGAATTCCTTCGGTGTACTTACTGGCATTTTTACCTCCTTATATTTTCAATAATATTTCTGCTTTTTAACCTCTCAATTAACGTGGCTCTTTCAAAGATATCCTGGCCAACTGTACGGGAAGCACAGCCCCTGTTTCAATATAATACCTGACAGCCTTTAACATCGCTATGCGTATGTCATTCTGCGGCAGACCCAGTTCATTGACGGCCTTGGTGCAATCGACAAACTCATCATATCTGAGATGAAGCGCCTGTTCAACAGCCGCCAGCGGCGGTTTTTTTGTTATATCGGCTATGCGTTCGTTGACCTCGGCGACAACCCTGACCACAGCCCTGGGTATTTTCACGGCAGGCTCTTTCAATCCGGTAAGCAGAGAAAGCTCATGGAATATCTCCTTGAGGTGGATGTTTTTGTTGCCGAGTATATATCGCTGGCCTGTTCGCCCCCTTTTTTCCGCATTTACAAATCCGATCGCAAGATCATCCACGTCGATGAGGTTCATTCCCACATCCACATAGGCGAACATCTTGCCGTTGAGGAAATCCAGGATGGTTCTGCCGGTAGGAGTCGGCACCCAGTCGCGCAGGCCGATAGGCGAACACGGATTCAGAATGACCATAGGAATCCTGTCCATATACTTCCAGGCCAGCATCTCGCTCAGATATTTGCTCTCGCGGTACGGCTGCCTTCTGCAGTCCTTCGGGTCCGGAAAATCGTTTTCATTGCTTATTCTATGAGGGAAAAACCCTACAGACGACACCGAGCTTGTGTAGATGACCTTTTCCAGATCACGGTTGAGAGCCGCATCCAGGATGTTACGGGTGCCTTCGATATTCACGTGACGGATGTAATCGCCACCCTTCGGATGCCAGTGCCTGTAGATTGCTGCAAGCTGGTACAGTTTGTTGCAGCCATCGAGAGCTTTTTCTAGGGATGGCCTGTCAAGCAGGTCACCCTTTACTATCTCGATGTCAAGCCCCGTGAGGTTCCTGATGTCTCCGTCCGGGCGCACCATGGCTTTAACTTCCTGTCCGTCGTCAATAAGTGCCCTGACGACAGCCGAACCGATTATACCGCCGGCTCCCGTAACAAGAGTCTTCATGACATCAATTTGGATTCCATAATGGGAATCGCCTTATCGAGAGTATCTATTATCCGGTCTATCTCCTTTTTCTCGATGCACAGGGCAGGTGCGATGCATACAGTCTCCATGGATGACGAACGGATAAATATGCCCCTGTCCCAGCACTCTTCGGCGAGCACATGCGGGGCCGAGTTTTCAGGCAGTATCGCCGTACGCTTCTCCTTGTCGTCAACCAGTTCGATGGCAGCCACCAGACCGAGCCCGCGGACATCGCCGACAGAACGGTGCCTGGTGAGCGTCTTTAGACCGTCAAGCATGTATTTGCCGTTCTCGGCCGCCTTCTCAACCAGGCCTTCCTCTTCGATCACCTTGATGTTCGCAAGGCCCGCCGCACATGCGACCGGATGGTTCATGTATGTAAACCCGTGCATAAGAGGCAGTCTCTCGTCCTGCAACTGGCCTATGGTATCATATATGTCCGCGTTTATGACCGAAGCGCCCAACGGTATCTGGCCTGAACTGATGCCCTTTGCAAAGCTGAGCATGTCGGCGCGTATCCCCCCCCAGTACTCGTGACCGAACATTTTGCCGGTGCGTCCGAAGCCCGTGATGACTTCGTCAAGAATAAGAAGAATGTCATTTTTATCGCATATTTCCCTTATCTTCGGAAAATACTCATCCGGAGGTACGATGACCCCTCCGCTTCCGATTACAGGTTCGGCGATGAAGGCAGCTATTGTTTCAGGGCCTTCGTTCTTGATGGTCTCTTCCATTTCCTCAATGCATTCGAATGCGCAGCCCGGATAGCTCTTTTCAAACTCGCACTGGTAGCAATATGGCGCCGAACACTGGATAAAGCCCTCGGCGAGCGGCTCTATGTTCCAGTGGAACGGGAAAATGCCGGTGGCCGCTGTGGTGGAGAGCCCCATGCCATGATAGGAAAACCGGCGAGAAAGGATCTTGTTCTTGTCTGTCTGGCCCTTCAACTGCCAGTAGAGCCGTGCCAGCTTAAGGTTGGTCTCGTTTGTCTCACTGCCGCCGCAGGTAAACCATGTCCGCGTCAGATTGTAGGAAGGGTCAAGCATGGAGGCGACCTTTTCGGCCAGCTCGATTGAAGGAACCGTGCCGTGTCCGTGGAACGAGGTGAAGTATGATATCTTTTTCATCTGCTCATTAACGGCCTCGATCACCTTGGGATGGTTGTGGCCGATAGCGACGCACCACAGACCTGAAAATCCGTCGATGTATTCTTTGCCGTCAAGGTCCCACATATATACCCCCTGGCCCTTGACTATTATTCTGGGCGGCTCGTGGTCGAAATCTTTTGGATGAGTCAGCGGATGAATAAGATACTTCTTGTCCAGCGCAATCAGTTCCTCTTTTGATTTCATAATCTCCTCCGGCTATATTTTTTATTGCAGCTCAAATTCCTGTCATCTGCGCAGAAATCTCCCAGAGTCTCGATGCAAGCACAGGATCGAGAGCGTCTTTCTTTGGCCTTTTCGCCTTTTTTTTCTCATAATATTCACCTGAGACCCAGTCCTTTCCGGGTTCTCCTCCTGCAAGCCATACAAGAGTTTCCGCGCCTTTTTCCGGTGAACTCAGGAACAGGTGTTTCATCGGTGAATTATAAAGATAATAGATGAAACCCCTGGCATCACGCCCGAAGCTTGATGCGATATTGCCCGGATGGAAAGCGGCCGTGCTGATTCCTTGCGCAGACCATCGCCTGTGAATCTCTTTCATGAAAAGGATGTTTTCGAGCTTTGAAGCGCAATATGCCTTCATGGCGGTATATTTTTTCTCGTTCTCAAGATCGTCAAGACTCACCTTGCCGTACTTGTGGCCGACGCTCGAGGTTATGATGATGCTGGCCTTTGATGATATCAGCCTTTCTTTCAAAAGATTGGTTAAGAGGAATGCCGCCAGGTGATTCACCTGGAATGTGATTTCATGGCCGTCCTTTGTAAGTGTCCGGTCGTTCCAGGTCATGCCTGCGTTGTTTACAAGAACGTCGATCTGTCCGTATTTCTGAAGAAGTTCTCCGGCAATCCTTCTTACCTGTGACAGATCCGCGTAATCAGCGGTGAATCCGTCTGTTCCCAGTTCATCCGCTATCGCTTTAGTCTTTTCCTTGGAGCGTCCGACCACCACGACCCGCGCCCCCCGGCGGTGAAGCATCCTTGCGGCGTTTGCCCCTATGCCGTCACTGGCTCCTGTGATTATTATTGTTTTCTTTTCCATCTGCAATCCTTTCCGTTTGCTTCATTTCAAAAACGACCTTGATGACCGACCCCGGGTTTTCCCGTATTGCCCGGAAGGCTTCCCTGTAATCTTCAAGAGCAAATCGATGAGAGATAAACCCGTCGAACCCGATACGTCCTTCCACCGCCCATTTTATCGCAAGCTCAAATGAACTGATCTTCCTTCCTTCGTATTCTTCCATGCCGTGAGCGTTGACGCCTGTCATTCTGAGTTCCTGATTCCACAGCGGAGTGATGTCAAAGTCTACAGGCTTCAACTGTGTTCCAACCATCACATAATCACCTCGCGGCGCTAGCCAGCGCAGCGAATCGTGGATGGTCGAGCTTGATCCGACCGAATCATAAATAACATCAAACCCTCCAAGTAGAGTGCTGTTTTTCATGTGCCCGTGAAAGACCTGTGCGCCGGTGGCAATACCTGCGGCATCATATGCATTTCCACCCGGCAGTGCCTCTGCTCCCATGCGTTTTGCAAATTCCAGTTTGAGAGGGAACGGCTCCGTCACAAAGACCCTGCTCTCTGGGCAAACCGCTTTTGCTATCTGTATGATGTTGAGCCCTATCGTCCCGGCACCGATCACCAGTATCTTATCACCGGGCGATGGCAGCCTCCTGAACACCGTGTGTAAAGAAACCGCCGCAGGTTCGACAAGAACCGCCTGTTCATCGGTAAGCTCCTCCGGAATCCTGATAAGCTGCTCTTCATGAGCGATAAATATATCGCTGAATGCCGCGCCAAGGTCCGAAGGCATCTTCCTTGAAGGAAAAGCCTGACATAGAGGAAAATTTCCTTCACTGCAGGGCAAACACGGCGGATCGATTTCAAGGGTGGCGCAGCAGGCAGTATAGCGCTGCATGGCCACCCTGTCGCCGGTCTTCAGGCCGGTGACGCCCGGGCCTGTTTCAACAACCCTCGCTGCCATTTCATGTCCCATGAAGACTTCGGGGAAAGGAGGGAGGGCTGCCATGGAGATACTAAGCCCCGCCTTTATGAAAAAAAGCGCGATATCCGAACCGCAGATGCCGGCCAGTTCGGGTTTTACCCGGACAAAACGTGGCCCGGGCAAAGGTTTGTCAGGATACGACCTCAGCCTGACGGGCGAGAGGCGGGAATAATACAGGCCCGGAAACTTCGGGCCCAATCCCTTTGTAGCCAGAATCCTCAAAGGGCTGATGTCAAACACCAGCGTTTTCATCAATTCACCTGTTTACAAGTTCAAGCACAGATTTGCGTATCCCGTCGCTGTCCAGTCCGTATCGCGGATAGAGGTCTTCGGGATATCCTATCGCAGAATAACAGTCCGGAACCCCTACGCGTTTGAACCTGACTCCAAGGCCCGCATCGGAAAGTGTTTCGGCAACCGCCCCCCCAAGGCCTCCGATTATCGAGTGTTCTTCGGCGGTGATGATTCCGCCGGTCTCACGCGCCGCTTTCAGGACCGCCTCGACATCAAGAGGCTTTATTGTGTGCATGTTGATAACCCGTATGCCGATGCCCTCGTTCTCGAGCGAATCCGCAGCATCCATAGCCGCTTTTACACATACCCCGCAGGCGATCACTGTCATATCACTTCCGTAATCCCGCATGACGATGCTCTTACCGAACTCGAAATCATATGTATCATCAGTATAGGCGAGCGGTTCGAGCGAGCGGCCGATTCGTATGTAGATGGGGCCGTTGTAGTTTTCACCGGCGCGAACGGCCTTGCCGGTCTCTATGGTGTCAGCAGGCACCACCACGGTCATGTTGGCCATTGAGCGCAGGATGGCGATATCCTCCGTGGCATGGTGCGTGGTTCCTCCATTGCCCATGGAAAGCCCGCTGTGGGTTGCAATCATCCGCACATTGAGATTCGGATAGGCTATGTCGGTACGGATGGCCTCGGCGCAGCGTAGCGAAAGGAACACGGCCATGCTTGAAAGATAAGGCAGCTTGCCGCTCACGGCCATTCCTGCAGCAGCCGCCACCATGTTTGTTTCGGCTATCCCGAAGTTGAAGAAACGCTCGGGATAATACTTTTTGAATGTGCCGGTCTTGTTGGAGCGCATCAGGTCAGAGGTTAGAACAACGATGTCCGGATTATTCTTTGCCATATCGGAGATGACCTGTCCGTAGACCTCGGCCTGCGAGATCATGTCGTATGTCTCCATGGTGAAGACAAACCCCTCAATTATTAAGCCGGCGGTATCACTCATTATTTTACCCTCCCTGCCGGACAGGTGCGGTCGATGCTGTCACATGCGTCTTTTGCGGTCTTTGTGTCCAGCATGGTGTAGTGATATATCGGGTTGTTTTCCATGAAGTCCACCCCCTTGCCCTTTACGGTTCGGGCTATGACAAGCTGCGGTACACGGCCCTCAGCAGGTTCCAGACCGTCGAACGTATCTATCAGGGACGCCATGTCGTGTCCGTCAATATCATATACCTTCCAGCCGAACGATTCCCAGCGTTCTCTGAGTGGTTCAAGTGCCATGATCTCCTCGGTGGCTCCATCCAGACTGAAGAAGTTGCGGTCTATTATAGCCACCATATTGCCCAGCTTGAAATGACTTGCTGCCATTGCCGCCTCCCATACCATGCCTTCGTCCAGCTCTCCGTCGCCCATTAGAACAAAAATTCTGTATGAACGCTTGTCAAGACGGGCCGACAGGGCCATTCCCACGCCGATTGAAAGTCCGTGGCCCAAAGAGCCGGTGCTCATCTCAACCCCTGGTATCTTGTGCATATCCGGATGCATGCCGAAGGGACTGTCGAGCTTGTTGAATGTTGAAAGCCATTCGCCGGGAAAGAATCCGAGATCGGCCAGTATGGGAATATAGCCTATTGCCCCATGCCCCTTGGACAGTACGAAGCGGTCTCTCTCAGGCCAGCTGGGGTTCTTGGGGTCAATCCTTAAAACATGATAATAAAGGGCTACGATGATGTCCATCATGGAGAAGGAGCCTCCCATGTGGCCTCCGGTTGCGACTGCGGCAAGCTCGATAACTTTTTTCCTTAGATCCCTGGCCTTTTCATCAAGGAAGTCGAGAAGTTCAGCCCTGTTCTTAAATTCCTTTGGCTGCATGCACACCTCCTTCAATTACTAAATGAATTAATGGTTGCCGGACAAAGGAGAGGATCTTTATTAATAGCATTTGTTTAATAATTAAGTAAAACCGTTTTGTTAAAAGACAATACCTGAGCATATTTTTTTAAATATACAGTCTTAAAAGGCATATGAGGACGAAGTATTGACACCCGGATACTCACCTAATATATGGGTCATGTGAGGAAAAAACATATTTTGCTGATCTCGCTGCTGGTCTTATTTGCCATGGCAATAGCGGTATCATCTTTTTCCATCTACAAGGCATATAACAGGATAAAGCACCTCGGCAAAGGGCCGGAATGGCATATCCCATCCAGAATATATTCAAGCGAGACAGTCCTTAAACCCGGTACAAACATTGATTTGATCGGAATAGATGCCAGATTGAAACGGCTGCGTTATCATCAGACGAAAAGACTGAGTTCACCGGGAGATTTCAGAAAAACCGATCAGGCATATTTTATATACCTTAATGAATTCGATTACCCTGAAGAAAAAACCAAACCCAGGAAGATAAAGCTGTCACTTGAAGGAAGAACAATCAAACAGATCACCGACCCTGATTCGGGCAGCGAATTGAAAGAGGCGGCCCTTGAACCTGAAGACTTTGCAGCAATCTATGACCAGAGCTTCGAGGATCGAACGCTGGTTACCTTGCAGGACTGCCCGAAGGTGCTCACAGATGCCATCATAGCGACAGAGGACAAACATTTCTATGAGAACTGGGGAATAGACCCGCTCCGCATTTTCAAGGCAGGCATAGTAAACATCAGGGAGGGCAGGATATCCCAGGGCGGATCGACCATCACTCAGCAGCTCGTGAAGAACATCTTTCTTACAAGCGACAGGACTTTTTCCCGAAAAATAAAGGAGCTATGGCTGTCGATCGTGTTGAACGTCCTTTATTCCAAAGATCAAATCCTCGAGATGTACATAAATGAAGTCTATCTCGGCCAGCGCGGCAATGCCAGCATATGCGGGTTCGGCAGGGCATCACGTGTATATTTCGACAAGGACGTCAAGGACCTTAACCTTCAGCAAGCGGCATTTCTTGCAGGCATAATATGCAGCCCTAACCTGTATTCACCCTGGAAACACCCTGAAGATGCTAAAGAGAGACGAAACACGGTCCTTGCCCTGATGCGGGACCAGAATAAAATAACGGAAAAGGAATATCAGAAAGCCATCAAAACCCCGCTGGGTGTTGCGCCGTTTTCACCGAAAACGAGGTATGCCCCTTATTTTGTCGATTATATCCTGAACCAGATGGAAGATGACATTCCTGCCGGAGATCTGTCAAAAGGCGGCTACAGCATCTACACCACACTGGACATGACGGTGCAGCTCGCGCTGGAAAACAAACTTGAAAAAGGACTCAGAAACCTTGGAAACCAGAGACTACAGGGTGCTGTGGTTGCAGTGAACCCGAACACCGGAGAAATCCTTGGAATGTCCGGAGGCCGCAGCTACTCATATTCTCAGTTCAACAGGGCTGTTCAGATGAGACGTCAGATAGGCTCACTGATCAAGCCTTTTATCTATTATGAGGCCTTGAAAAAAGGATACACCCTTAACAGGATGCTGGATGACAGTCCGTATACGATGCCTCAGGGTGACGGCACGGAATGGACGCCCTCCAACTTTGACAATGTATCGCACGGCAGCATAACAATGGCCGAAGCGCTTATTCAATCCTACAACATAGCAACAGTAAGACTCGGAATGGATGTCGGCGTTGCAGATGTCGCATCCCTGATCAGGGACTTGTTTCCAGGCCAGAAGGTAAAGGAAAACCCTTCCCTGCTGTTGGGCGCCATGGAAAGCTCTCCTCTGGATATGGCCATCATGTTCTCCGCTTTTGCCAATGGCGGATACAGGGTCAAGGCTTCGGCCATCAAGGCGGTTAAGGTCAAGAATGATGTTGTTTACAGGGGAAGTTCCTACGCACCCGATAAAAGACTTGATGATACTGCGGTATTTCTGATCGATTTCTGCCTTATGGATGTGATCAGGTTCGGGACGGGAAAAACCGCCTCCGGATATGGAATGCCTGACGGCGTATGCGGCAAGACCGGTACCACAAACGATTTGCGTGATTCCTGGTTCGCATGTTTCACAAAGGATATATCCCTTGTGTCCTGGGTCGGGATGGATAATAACAGCCCGGCAGGTTTTACCGGTGCAACCGGCGCCATGCCCATTGCCGCCATGATAATGGCCTCACTCGGGCATGTCAGGCAGATACCTCAACCTGAAGGGATCGTTTTAAAGGATATTGACCCGGCAAGCGGCAAACTGGCCATGGAAACCGCCCCGAAGATACTTCTCCCGTTTGTCGAAGGAACCGAGCCCACCGAATATTCGGACGGAGTTCCCGTTCCCGTAGAGATCCCTGCTGATGATTCGAAGGAAAACAAATCGCCCGCTCCGGCTGAAAAGGAAAAGGCGCCCGAAGGGGCAAAGGTTGTTTTCTGAATGGGTTCCGGCGGGATAAAAAGTTTACTCCTGACAATAATAATCACTGTCGCCATTGCCCTGGCCGGATGCTCACACAAACCTGAAGTAAAACAGCTACCCTATTTCCCGCCTAAAAAAGATCAGCCGAAGGCCGCCGCAAGACCGGCCGCACCCGAACTTAAACGCATGGGATACACCGTTCAGGTGGGTGCTTTTTCAAATGTCGATAACGCGATCAGGCTTACGAAATCTCTTGAAAAGGAAGGCCTTGACGCGTTTTATTACAGGAATTCAGCCGGTCTTTTCAGGGTAAGGTTCGGTGACTACAAGACCAGGGCCGAGGCGGAAAAGGCCGCCGGGGAAATTATCAGCAAAGGCATCGCGGAAACATACCGCATTATTTCTCCGGGTGAATATATCCAGACAAAAAACAATATTCCGGACAAAAGCATATCTGTCACCGGGGATTCCCTCAGGGAACACATTGTAGTGACTGCATCAGGTTTTGTTGGTCTGCCCTATCAATGGGGAGACATCTCGCCTACGAAGGGATTTGACTGCAGCAGCCTTGTCATGGCCGTTTTCCAGCTTAACGGACTCGTTGTCCCCAGGACGTCAAAAGATCAGTTCATAAACGGCGTACCTGTTGATCCCGAAAACCTCGATAAAGGAGATCTTCTCTTTTTTACGACAAACGGGACCGGACAGATAAGTCATGTCGGAATCTACGTCGGCGACGGCATGTTCATTCATGCCCCGGGCAAGGGCAAACCCATACGAGAGGAATCACTTAACACACAGTATTATCGCGACAGGTACATGGGTGCATGCACATACCTTCAATAGCATCACTTAGCATTTCACAGGGAAATTTATTTGATGAAACAAAAAATGAATGGTATTCATCACTTTAAAAAAGGCGGTGAATAAAGGCTATGTCAGGCAGAACTGTCGCTTATGCCCAGAATTTCAGCAGACTTTCTCAAAAGGCGTTGAAACATTATCTGCCTGATGCAGTATGTTCGGAGAAACCGTCCATCGATGCAGTATTCAAATCAGTTCTGGCGGACAAAAAAGCCTTCGGTTTCATTCCTGTTGAAAATGTTATTACAGGCCGCTATGCACAGACCCTTGACTGCCTTCTGAAATATCACGTCGGCTTTTCGATCACAGGTTCGACGATTGTAACTTCAGGAAAGACGGAAGACGGCCGAGAAGATAAAACCCGCTTCATTCTCATAGGCCCCGGCGAGACAAAACCCAGCGGCAGGGATGTAACAAGCCTTGTTATCTATCCGCAACGCGACAGGGTCAAACTTCTCTTCGACATGATCGAAATAATCAGCGTGCGCTACAACCTCAACATGACCGACATAGACCGCAGACCAGACAGGAAAGGGCTTTCCATATTTTACATCGATATCGAAGGGCATAAAAATGATGAAAACGTAAGCGCCTGCATAAAAGACATTCAATTGGCACTTTCCGATACCGAGGTGATAACATTAGGCTCTTATCCATATCAGCCGTTCAACGAGCCCCTTATAAAATCGATAGGCATCATAGGCGGCACCGGCGAGATGGGCTCATTCTTTGTGCCGTTTTTTAAAAACCTCGGATACAGGGTATCCGTTGCCGGGAGAAAGACCTCTCTTTCTCATGAGGAATGCGCAAAAACCTGCGACGCGGTAATTGTAAATGTCCCGATAGATTATGCATGCGATGTCATTAAAAAGATCGCCCCTCATATGAAAAAAGGCCAGCTCCTGATCGACAACACAGGCATTAAGACAAAGGCGGTAAAAGCGATGCTGGAATCGTCACCCAAAGGGGTCGAGGTGCTTTCCATTCATACGATGTTCGGTCCGGGTGTTGAAAGCCTCAGGGCACAGAATGTCATATCGATCCCGACAAAAAGGTCGGGCCCCATGGCTCAGGAATTCGAAGACCTTCTTTTCAAGCACGGCGCAAACATCACACGGACGACCCCTGAAGACCACGACCGGTTCGTGACCATGACCCAGGGACTTGAGCATATAGACAGTGTCGCCAAGCTTGCAACTATCCTTAATATTGCAGGGCATCCGGACAGGCTGGAGCCTTTCTCCACGCCCAATTCCAGGAAATCGGCCGAGATATGGGGCCGGATCCACGGCCAGGACCCGCACCTTTATGCGACAATGCTAAGGGAAAACCCTTATATTCTTGAAACGCTCAAAGACTATCTGCACAATCTTTCAAGTCTGATAAGCAACCTTGAACAAGGCAGGACAGCAGCCTTTGAAAAGGCCATGAATAAAAATGCTGAAAAACTTAAAAGCTGACCTTGAGTAAAACAGAACGTGTTCGACCTTTTAACCGGCTTTAGAATATTTAAGGATTGTTGAGTTTTCAGCAGAAAACATTCTCCCCAATGAATGCAGCGATTTGTTTCGCCGCTGTTCCGCCGCCGAAGGGCATGACTGCCGGATTGATGCTTATGGTTTTCATTTTATTGACGGCAGCCTCAATTGCAACGGGTGCAGCATCTACAAGGACATTTGCTCCTGCCTCTATGGTTTCCGGCCATTCGGTTGTCGTGCGTACCGTCACGCAGGGCGTCTTTAATAAAAAGGCCTCTTTGACCAGACCGCCTGAATCTGTAAGGACACAGTCCCCATATTTAACCAATGAAAGCATGGCCGTGTATTCAACAGGGTCGATTACCGTGACGCCGCCTGCTTCATTCATGAGGCCTGAATAGAGGTTGCGGGTTCTGGGATGGACAGGAAAGATGACATTGATTTCCTTGGCCAGGTCTGTCATGGCCTGCCAGATGGCCTTAAAGCGCAACGGATTATCCGTGTTTTCCGCCCTGTGTATCGTCGCCAATATATATGGTTTTTTATAAGAAGGCTGTTCCATGGTTCTGGAAAATTCAAGCAGTGCATCAACCATGACATCACCTGTGAATATTCCTTTCATGCCTTCGGCGGCAAGCAGCCGGACAGCGTTTTCTGTCGGGCAGAAATGGTAATCGGAAAGCCTGTCGGCGATAATGCGGTTAATTTCCTCAGGCATTCTTTTGTCGAAACTTCGCAACCCGGCTTCGACGTGGGCTACTTTTATATTCAGCTTTGATGCGGCAAGGGCTCCCGCCAGAGTAGAATTGGTATCGCCATAGACAATTACAAGTCCGGGCTTCTCGTTTATAAGAATATCTTCAATACCTTTGAGCATTCCCGCTGTCTGAACGGCATGCGAGCCCGAGCCAATGCCCAGATGAAAATCCGGTTCGGGCAGGCCCAGGTCGTCAAACAGTAGTTCATTCATTGCAAAGTCGTAATGCTGGCCGGTATGAATGGTCTTTGAAGAAAGCCCTTCTTCCCTGAACGCCTTGAGCACGGGCGAAAGCTTGATAAACTGCGGGCGTGCACCGACGACATGAAAAATCATGAACCCCTCCGAAACGAATTTGGGAAATTATTATCACAATGACACAAAAACCTTATGGAATCAATTCCTTGACGCCTCTTTTCCTCAATGCTACTTTATCCCTATGCTTGACATAAAAATATTAAGACAAAACCCGGAAATCGTCAGGAAGTCGTTGTTAAACCGCGGGACCGAGGTCGACCTCGACGGACTTCTGGAGCTTGACGCTAAAAGGCGCGCCATGATTCAGGAAGGGGATGACCTTAAGGCTAAGCGCAACCAGTTCTCTGAGCAGATGTCAAGGAACAGGGGCGGCACGCCTGAACAGAAGCAGGAAATCAGGCAGATTGGAGAGCGCATCAAGGCAATTGACACGGAAATGAAAGACCTGGAGCTTGCCATTGATGACATTATCAAACGCATCCCGAACATCCCGCATGAGACGGTTGCCATAGGCTCTTCCGAAGAAGACAACCCTGTAATCAGGGTCGTGGGCGAAAAACCCACTTTTGCATTCACTCCCAAGGAGCACTGGGACATAGGCGAAGGACTAGGCATTCTGGATTTCAAACGTGCAGCAAAGATCACCGGGGCACGTTTCTGCCTGAACTGGGCGGCAGGTGCAAAGCTCGAAAGGTCGCTCATAAACTTCATGCTCGATGTTCACACAAAGGAGCACGGCTGTACCGAGGTTTGGACGCCTTTCATGGCCAACCGAGACAGCTTCACCGCAACAGGACAACTTCCCAAGTTTGAGGAAGACCTTTTCAGGACAGACGATTATTTCCTGGTACCGACAGCGGAAGTACCTGTGACCAATATCTACCGTGACGAAACCCTGCCTGAGGATAAGCTCCCGATAAAACTTGTGGCATATACCCCGTGCTTCAGACGCGAGGCGGGTTCATACGGCAAGGACACGCGCGGGCTTATCCGTCAGCACCAGTTCGACAAGGTGGAACTTGTACGCTTCGCTCATCCGGACCATTCATTCATCGATCTCGAAGAGCTGACCAACGAGGCCGAAGACATCCTCAAGAAGCTCGGGCTTCATTACCGGGTCATCTCTCTGTGTACAGGCGACCTGGGTTTTTCCTCGGCCAAGACATATGACCTCGAGGTCTGGATGCCGGGACAGGGCGTTTTCAAAGAGATATCTTCCTGCAGCTGCTTCACCGACTTCCAGGCCAGAAGAGGGAACATGAGATACAAGTCGGCGCAGATGAAAAAGAGTGAGTTCTGCCATACGCTTAACGGAAGCGGCCTTGCAGTGGGCAGGACTCTCGCGGCCATACTTGAAAACTATCAGAACGAAGACGGAACCGTCAGAGTTCCAGATGCATTGAAGCCCTATATGGGGCTTGACCTGATAGAACCAATACGTTAGAAAGCTCTGAAGCGGAGGGATGGCCGAGTGGCTTAAGGCGGCGGTCTTGAAAACCGCAGTGTTTCACGACACCGTGGGTTCGAATCCTACTCCCTCCGCCAGATTAAATAATCAGAGAAATCTGGAGATGGAAATTATTATAAGATTTCCTGCTTTTTCTGATGAAATACGGAGAGATGGCCGAGTGGACGAAGGCGTTCGCCTGCTAAGCGAATGTAGGGCCAAAAGCTTTACCGAGGGTTCGAATCCCTCTCTCTCCGCCAGCCTTTCTGATAATACCATTCAAATATAACTCCACATGAGGAGGGGAAATGATCCGGAATTCAACCCGTATTTCAAAGAATGGCACTATTCTGAAAGGAATCATTTTAATTTCTTCTTTCTTTTCCCTTATCATTTCGAACAATACTGCATCTGCAAATAATGAAATGACAATTTTTGAAAAAACAGAGATTCCCGAAAAGGCGGTGATAGCACACAGGGGGGCTTCCTGGTTTGGCCCTGAAGAAACCGAACCGGCTTATATTCTGGCCCGTGAACTCGGGGCGGATTATCTCGAATTTGACATCCAGCTTACATCTGACGGGGTGCCGGTGCTTTTTCATGATGATACCCTCCTGCGGACCACAAACGTGGCCGATGTTTTCCCTCAGCGGAAAAATGCAGCGATTTCCGCTTTTACGCTTGCCGAGCTGAAAAGTCTTGATGCGGGCTCCTGGTTCAATCTCAAAAATCCCGACAGGGCTAGGCCGTCTTATAAAAATCTCAGGATCCTTACCCTTGAAGAGGTAATAAAAATCGCCTCGTCTGGCAGACCCGGGCAGAGGCTTTATATAGAAAGCAAGAGCCCAGAGGCATATCCCGGCATCGAGGAAAAGATTGTTTCTCAATTGAAAAGTGCGGGCTGGCTGGATAAATCAAAGGTTGTCTTTCAGTCCTTCAGCCTTGAAAGCTTGAAAAGATTTAAAGAACTCGCCCCTGAGATATCCAGGGTTTACCTCGTGGATGAAAAATTGAAAAAAGACTACGGCTGGAATAAACTAGTAAAAGACTCAGCGGATAATGCAACCGGCATAGGTCCCTCAGGGTACATAGCATGGCCGTGGAACATCAGTAAGGCGCATAAAAGAGGGCTTATCGTCCATGTCTACACAATCAATGCCCTGTGGCAGGCAAAACTGATCAACCTTTTCGGTGCGGACGGGATCTTTACGGACAGGTGCGACATGCTTTTAAAGCATTACGGCCGAGACAATAAAACCGATCCTAACGATATCCTCAAAAAATACGGTTATTGAACATGATCCCGGGCAAAGCTTTCATAATAGGCAATTCCGATGGAATCGGACTGGCGCTTACCCTCGAACTCCTTAATAGAGGCTGGAAAATAAACGGCTTTTCCCGAAGCCCTTCTTCTGTAACACATGATGCTTATTCACATACCGTCATCACTGTAGAAGATGATACTTTCTCTTCAGTTCTGAAATCCGTCTTTGAAAAGGAGGTTGCCGACCTGTGTGTCTATTGCGCCGGAATAGGAGAAATGCTCGACCTTTCAGACATGAAAGACGAGGAAAAAATCTTTAAGGTCAATCTTCTCGGTTTGGTTAAAGCGGTTTCCTGCGTAATCCCGGTAATGGTAAAAGAGAGGAAAGGTCATTTTATCGGCCTTTCAAGCATGGCGGATGAAATACTTGCCCCTGATTCTCCCAGCTACAGCGCCTCAAAGGCCGGTTTTTCAAACTACCTCGAAGGTCTTGCACTTGCAGTTCGGCCGAAGGGCGTCCACATAACAAATGTACGCTTCGGATTTGTCGATACAAAGATGGCAAAGGGGTCCTTCTTGCCATTCATGATGAGCACTAAAAAAGCGGTTGGCCACCTTTTCAGGTGCATCGAAAAAAGGCCTGTCCGGTATTCGGCTCCCATAATAATGATACCTGTCGTTAAAATGCTTGGCATGGTGAACAGGATAAAAACCTTAATCTAGCAGTTAGGCTTCTTCATGAAAAATTACATGTTTTATGGGTTTTATACCATATGTCTTAATGGTTAAACGGCAACAGCCTGATATTTCATTTTCCGGTATGCTGTGTAATTCCGGCAGGTTGCCTGAATCAGTCATTTGGCACGCATCTGGCAATATAATATAAAAAACCTCCAGGAGGTGACATATGCTGGCAGCCAGAAAGACCCAAGAGATATGCAAATGCGGAAATTTTCCTGTGGCATATTGCGAGGAATGCGGCGAACCTTTATGCGGGGATTGCATGAAGACGGAAATAACGGGAATCGAAACAAAGAAAATCTCACAGAAAAATTTCTGCCTCAAATGTCATGCAGATCCCATAGTAAACATCTGGGGCTCGACATACTGGCCGAAACTGACGGGTATGTTCTTATAAAAACAACGCTGTTCATTTACCTCCCAATTCAGCAGGGCTGCCGCAGGGCAGCCTTTTTTTATCCTGTATATTCAGTTTTTTCAGCAGACTTTTCTTCTCCGATGTGTCAGTTTAAGTTTTTAAAACGGTTATGGTAATTTTGTTGGTAAACCCATAAAATAAATCCAATTACTGGAGATCTGATGGACAATTCATATCAAAGACTTGAACAGTTTTTCTCGCCACGGCATATTGTAGTAGTCGGTGCCAGCACGAAAAATTTCTGGTTTGCCAATGCAGTGATGAATGCCTCAACCTTGGGATTCGAAGGGGCATTCTACCCGGTTAACCCGACCGCACAGGAGGTGGCGGGAATTAAGGCATACAAGGGAATCGAAACGCTTCCTGATGCACCGTTTGATTTCGGCGTAGTCATGGTCAAGGCCTCGCTCGTGAAAGACACTATCGGCAGACTCCTCTCTATCGGGATAAAAAATATTCTGCTACTAACCTCAGGCTATGCAGAAACAGGGCCACAGGGCAAAGCGCTGCAGCTTGAGCTCACGCAATTCTGCAAAGAGAACGACATCCTGCTCATGGGCCCCAACTGTCTTGGTTTTATCAATCCCCTCTCACGCTCAAGCGTCTTTGTCGGCGGCTCGGTCGAAGGAATTCCTGCCCCGGGAGGAATTGGCGTTATTGCACAGAGCGGGGCTACAAGTGAGATCCTCGTAAGCAAGCTTATCGGGAAAGGCCTGGGGATTTCGATTTATTCGACGACAGGAAACGAGGCTGTGCTTACAGCCGAAGATATCCTGGAATATCTCGTGAACGATGCCAGCACAAAGATAATCACGGCTTTCTTCGAGGGTTTCAGGGATATTGCTAAACTGAAAGCGGCTGCAAAAACTGCGGCCTCAAGGGCCATCCCGATAATCATGGTTAAAGTTGGCAGGTCGTCACACGGGGTGAATATGGCCAGTTCGCATACAGGTGCGCTTGCCGGGAATGATGCGGTTATCGACAGCGCCCTGAGACAATTCGGCATTATAAGGGTCGATTCGATAGAAGAAATGGTTGAAACGGCTTCACTTTTTTCAAGATGCAGGCTTCCCGACGGCGACGGGCTCTGCATATACACGCTGTCTGGCGGACTTTGCGGAATGTATGCGGACCTGTGTGAAAAATACGGCATCAGCCTGCCTGAACTGAGCAACAGCACAAAAGAAAAACTCAAGGAAATCCTTCCCGAGTTTGCTCAGCCTGACAACCCTCTTGACGTCACAGGGTCAGGCTTTCAATCCGGCCTGGATTCGGTTTTCGACATCCTTCTTGAAGAAGAGAGTATTTCGATAATCGCTCCTTTGTGCATATCACCCCCGGGCCCCGACGATATTTTCTCTCCTCGAATAAACAGCGCTTTTTTAAGATATTCCGGTTCTTTAATAAAGACTGTTGTGCCTATTGCGTTCAGGGAAGTGAACTCTTATGCGCGGGAACTCTTTAAAAACCTGAATCTCCATGTCATGGAGCACCCGGATATTGGCTTTAAGGCGCTTTCGCATTTTATTAATTATGCAAAATATGTAAGACGCCCTTAAAGCTGACTCTTAAAAAATAAAAAGGGCGCATGAATGATGCGCCCCTTTGCTGTTTTTCAATTCCGGTCGGGCTTCCCTTCCCTTAAGTCCAACCCTCATGCATTCATATACCACTTTATTTATCTATCCCTGCACAACTCCCTTGCGATTATTATTCTTCTGATTTCCGATGTGCCTGCACCGATTTCAAGAAGTTTGGCATCGCGCCAGAGCTTCTGTATCGGATACTCCAGGCAATATCCATAGCCGCCGTGAATCTGTACGCCGTCGCAGCAGACCTTAGTTGCAGATTCAGCTGCAAAAAGGATCGCGGCCGCTGCAAGTTTATCAAGGACTGTGCCTTTTCCCCCTTTCTTTCCACCGGGGCCGTCGGCGAATCGGGCAGCATTGTAAACAAGACCGCGTGATGCCTCGACCAGGCAGTACATGTCAGCAAGCTTTGCCTGTATCATCTCGAATTCCCTGAGCTGCTTTCCGAACTGCTCGCGCTCTTTTGCATATTTTATGGAATATTGAAGCCCCTGCTCTGCGGTTCCGAGTGAATTTCCCGAAAGGGTAATCCTCTCGTAGGCAAGGCCCGATGTGACTATATGCACGCCCATATTCTCTTCAAGAAGCAGGTTCTCTGCCGGAACCTCTACATCTTCATAGCTGAGCTCAACGGTAGGAGAGCCCCTCATGCCACACTTGCGGAGTTTTTTTGAAATCGTAACACCTTTACTTTCGGCATCGACAACAAATGCGCTGATGCCATGGGCTCCGCGTTCAGGAGCAGTCTTTGCATAGACAAGGTGCGTCTTTGCTATGGTTCCATTGGTTATGAACATCTTTGTTCCGTTGATTATATATTTGTCACCTGATTTTTTAGCAGTGGTTCTCATCCCTCCGAGCGCATCCGATCCGGCTCCCGGCTCTGTCAGACAAAGCGCTCCGATCGCATCTCCCGTGCACATGGGGGGCAGGAATTTCTGCCTTTGCGACTCATTACCGTTCTTGTAGATGTTGTTGGCGCAAAGGTTCGAGTGGGCCGCATAGCTCATGCTGAGTGCCGGGGATAATCTGGCGATCTGCTCTACCGCAAGCGTTTGCATCAATATGCCCTGACCCGCTCCCCCGTATGCCTCTCCAAGCGTTATGCCAAGAATGCCCAGGCCTGCAAGCTGTTTGAAGAAATCATCAGGAAGCTTGTCTTCTTCATCTATCGCCTCCTGTTTCGGGCCCAGATAATTTTCAGCCCATTTGTAAACCGTATCGCATAACATTAACTCTTCTGCCGTCAGTGATAACATTTTCTTTCTCCTTTTTCCGGTCGGTTATTAATGGATTTGCCAGACCGTTAATTTTTTAAAATTAACTTAAGTATCCTTTCCTGATGCGGTTCAGTCAGGGCCATCCTTCATATTCGCGAAAATAAACAACGGAAGGTTCAGATAGAATTTCAAACGGATTCCTGCCAACGAACGCTGCCTGTTTCACGGTTTCCCCCCTTTTTCCTTCACCCGCCGTAAGGGGCAGGGATTATTCAAGATTGAAGCAAGCAGATTAAAATATGACAAAAACGCACTGTTATTGTCAATACTTAATTGACAGTAAATATTAAGTAATGGTATATATTGGATAATACATAAGACACACATTCTGGAGACAACATGAATCTCGGCGCAGTGCTGAAGAAAAGAAGAAAAGAAAAAGGGCTCATACTCAAGGCCGTGGCTGAAAAAGCCGGAATATCTGAGGGATTTTTGTCTCAGGTGGAAAACGATGTCAGCTCTCCTTCGGTTGAAACCCTTATCCGGATCTGCAATGCGATGGGCATAAATGCAGGTGAAATAATCCGCGAGGCCGAGAAAAAAGAGCGGCTTGTGGTGATACGCAGGGCCGAATGGGAAGAAGATATCGAGCTGCCCAAGTCCGGATTTGTCACCCGCCGTTTTTACTCTCCGGAATCGAGGCACATAATTGACAGCTCTGTAATGGTGCTTGAATCAGGCGCATCAATACCCGGCAGAAAAGGGATCAAAAACAGCCAGGAAATATTATGCGTTCTTAAAGGCACGGTTGAAGTTTCATGCGGGAACGAAACGGCTCTTTTACATGAAGGGGATGCCGTACATTATTATTGGTCGGTACCTGAAAAACAGGTGATTGAGAACAAATCGAAAGACCTTTCGGTTGTTCTATGGGTTGGCACTTTGTAGTTATTGGATTTGGAATTCTGTTTAAAAAAATGCCAATGTTTTGCAGCGGTCTTTTAAGACAGCTGCAAACAGAATAAAGACTGGGAAGGAGTTTTTTATGATCAAGTTCAGTGAACAGCAGTTAAAGATCCCCAAGCTGATGAGGCCGGTTTATCTGGTAACCTCCGGTCAGTCGAAATTTGACCGTGCATTTCCGGATAAGCGTACTGAGGAATTGTGCATCGATGCATTCAACCAGGCAGCCGAACTCATCAACATGCAGCCATCTGAGCTGAAGAAGTACATCCACACTTGTTATTATGGTCATTTTGCGGATCACTTCGGCGATCAGCTTCTTGGCGAAGCCGTTATCCATGACAGGCTCGGACTGGATCCCCTGGGCAATGTCGGGATTAAAACCGGCGGCGCCACAGGAGGTTCGACGCTGTGGGAAGCGACAAAAGCGGTTGCTTCCGGCTACTCCGACTGCGTGCTTGCAATGGGTTGGGAACGCATGGACGAGGTTCCGACGGATGAAGGAAATTTCCTTATTTCCTGTGCGGCCGATAAGGATTGGGAAGGCCCTCTCGGTCACATATATACGGGATACTATGCCGTCATGGCCCAGAAGTACTGGAAGGTTTTCGGCAAGGAGGAGGACTCGTTCCGCAGGACTCTGGCCGAAATATCCGTCAAGCATCACGGATACGCCAGGATGAACCCCTACGCCCAGGCCCCCATGAAGATTACGGTTGAGGACGTTCTGAAATCGCCCGTCGTCGCATATCCTCTGCGCGCCCTTGATGCATGCCTGATGAGTGTCGGTGCCGCTTGTGCGATCATCTGTGACGAAAAAACCGCAATTAAGCTGACAAAGGGAACAAAGAACAAACCTCTTCGCATATGGGTTACTGCAGGCTCGCATACACTGAGGCCAGCTGACAGAAGGGATATGGCCATTCCTCTTCTCCCGAATGAAACGGCCAAACAGTACAAGGACCTCGGAGAAAGATTCCCCGGCGGCGAAAGATATCCCGGTTTCACCGGATTCCTTGCGGCACGTATGGCGGCATATTATGCATACCGTATGACCGGCATAAACGATCCGACAAAGGATCTCGATGTCATCGAACTACATGATGCATTCACCATAAGCGATGTCCAGACATATGAGGACGTCGGAATCAGACCTTACGGATACGGCAGGGATTATGTCGAGTCAGGCGATTGCTATCATACCAACCCAAAGACCGGCAAACCCGGAAAACTCCCTTCAAACCTCTCGGGTGGTCTCATCGGATGCATGCACGCTGTCGGCGCCACGGGCATCATGCAGACATTCGAAATAGCCACACATCTCTGGGGCCGATGGGCGGAAATCCACGGTGATGAAAAGAGATGGAAGGAATTCAACAGAAAGAAGCCTGCCGACTGGACAGATCTCCAGGTCAAGGGCGCGAAGAGGGCGATGGCTATAAGCCATGCAGGCGTGGGTTCGCATGTAACCGCAACTATTCTGATGGACCCCGACCATCTTTTAAAGAAAGACGCATAAAGGAGAACGACTATGGGAAATTTTGCAACCGTTTCGGTTAAAGATAACAAGTACAAGGTAAAGGGAGATTTCCATCATCTGACCCCTAACACACCTATCAGGGATATGGACAACAAGGGAAAGCTTCTTGGAGTAACCAACCCCAGGGACATGACCTATATACACTCATACGGTGGAGAGGCGATATTCTTCGAATCGCTGAGCCAGGGCAAACTGATGGCTTCCCGCTGCGACAACAAAAAGTGCGAATCCAAAGGAACCATTTATCAGCCTTTCAGGATTCACTGCATGGATTGCCTTGGAAAGAATACTGTCATCGACATGACGGAAATCGCCAAAAAGACCGCGCGCATACATACGTTCATGGTCTGCGAGCGATCGGGAGCCTTCAGCATTCTGGACAAGCCTATAAAATTCATAAACATCGAGTTTGACGGTGTATCAACGATCCTTATGAGCTACCTCGCTGTAGGTGAACCTGAAATGGGCATGAGGGTTGTGCCTATCTTCAAGACACAGGACCCCACTTATACGATACTGGATCTCGCTTGGGTTCCTGAGGGAACAAAGAAGAACAAGCTGCCGCTTGGTTTCAGTTTCTAATAATTAATGCCTGTGTTCCCTGCCGGTAACTGTCAAGGCCGGCAGGGAAATTCCATCTTGTCAGAAGAACCTTTCCGTCGATTATCTTTTGCCTGTTGGCAAGATAATATCTTTAAGGTTATACCGATAACATCATAAACAACAAATCCAAACCACAGGGGTTCTCATGAGAAAAATCATTCTGGGGGTGATTATGGCACTGGCCTTGCTGCCGGATACGGGCTTTGGATATCAGAGGGCGCTTCCGCCGAAAGCCGAAGTGAAAAAACTAGAGGTTACATTCAACTCCGAGACTATAAATGCATATTACCTCATGATTGACGCCCGGACAAAAGAAGAAAAAGAAGCGGATAAGGCCAGGGGCGAACTGGGTGGTGCGGTGATTGTCTTTTTCCAGGGACACGGCCAGAGGCCGAAGGATTGCTACAACTTCACCGAGCTTCTCGGAGTCCAGAGCAAATCAGGCATTGTCATCGTGCCGGTCTGTGACACGCCATACGGCAAAGACGCGACCTTCAGAGGCGACAGCGGAAAGATGGTGATTCTGATGGACATTATCAGATACCTGCTCAATGAGAACGGCATCTCAATTGACGGGTACAGTCCCGTTACCAAGATGGAGATCAAGATTAACGGCAAGCCGGTTATTTCAAACCCGGATAATATCATGACGAAAATATGCCCCGTCGGATGGTCTCATGGCGGCATACTGGCAAGAGAGTTTGCACATAACTACCCCGGGGCTGCAACAGGGATGGCTGCCATATGTTCGGCGGGATATAAAAAATGGTGCTGTACCTGCCATCTTATGACCAGGTTTGCCTGGGAGGGCCTTCATATCGGAACGCTAACCTTCAGCAGGCATGCATCGGAAGCGCTTGGAGCAGGCTGGGGGCTTGCATGCGGTGTTACAGGTGATGCGGCAAGGTCGGTGCCCGATAGTTTTTCATCCTGCCAGCCTTCAAAACTGGGCCGGTCATGCAGGGATATAAAAGACTGTACAAGGTATCTTGACGACACCAATGCCGCTATCACCGATATCAAAAAAATCACCGTTATATTCGGAAGGTCCGATACCTGCATGGATGCCAGAGATTACGGAATAAAAGACCTCGATAATCCTTCCGCGCAGGATGTACAGAAATTCTGGGAGACATACTATCCATCAAATGTCGCCAACGGTTCGAAACTAACATTCATGATACTGCCAGGCATGCATGTGGGCCCTGCAACGAACAGCGATGTTTATGCAGAGGCGGTCCTTGAAGGGATTGATCAGATCGACAGGGAAAATGCGGGTCTGTTTCCGGCACCAGAAACAAAGGATAAGAATTGACATCTGTGAAACGATTCCCGTGGGCTGTTATTGCCGTTATTGCAGGGATATTAAGCCTTGCTGTCTACAGTCATGTCACTGGCTCCGATGTCCATATTGTTAAAAGAGTCATAGACGGCGACACTATTATCCTTGATGACGGCAGACACATCAGGCTTATCGGGGTCGACGCCCCTGAAGTCGATTCCCCGTACGAAAAAGCAGAGCCTTTCGGGAAAGAGAGCCGTGATTACATGAAAAGACTTGTCGAAAGAAGACTCGTAACAATAAAGACCGGCCCTGAACCTTATGACAAGTATGGAAGGACGCTTGCGTATGTTTACCTGGGCCCCACAATGGTGAACAGCCGCATCATAAGGGATGGGTATGCAAAGGCGTACAGGAGATTTAAATTTCCCGAACGTGACCTTTTCATCAATTATGAAAAAGAGGCCAGGTCAAGGGGTGTGGGCATGTGGAAGTATAAACATGGTAAAGCAAAATAAGTATAAGGCTTCGGGGTTTATAAAATAAGATTACTTTCTTTCAGGGAAAAGTTATGTGGAAATATGTTGTAATCGCCTTTGTTGTCTTGATCGGGTTTTTTTCATGGTGCTCTCAACGGACACTTCATCACGCACCAGGCATCATTGCACCGGATATTCCAGTACAGGAAACTATCAATGATGCCGATCCGTTTACTTACAAGGACTATACTATCAAGCCCGTTGCAGCATTCAAGCTCAAGGCAAGAGTTCTCTCTCGCGAACGATACCGTTTTGACCGGTGTGCCGAGCTGAGCCCTGTCGACCTTGCTCTCGGATGGGGACCCATGTCGGATGAAGCGGTTCTAAACAAGCTGAAAATCAGCCAGATGGGCAGATTTTTTTACTGGAAGGCAAGCGGGGTGCTTCCAATACCGCTGGAACAAATATGCGCCAATGCTTCTAACATGCATATGATACCAGCTAACAAATATGCCCGCAGAATACTCTTAAAGGTCAGGCCCGGTCAGATTATAGAAATAGAAGGCTACCTGGTCAATGTTTCGGGCAGGGACGGGATGACATGGCAAACTTCCCTGTCAAGGACTGACACTGGCAGGGGCGCATGCGAGCTTGTCTGGGTGGAAAAGGCGAATATCAGATGATCTGCGGCCGGTCATCGCCTGAAGAACGAGGCGGAACAATCTTTACTTGAAATAAATGCCTCATTCATCTATCTTTTGCCAGAAATGCAATAAAAATAAAGGGAGAAACTGATGCTCAGTTACATGAGGAAGCATTCCAAAGGGTGGATGATAAAGATCATTTTCGGTGCGATTATTTTGACATTTGTCATGTGGGGAGGAAGTTCATACCTCAACCGTGAGGCCAGCAAGGTAGCCAAGATAGACAAACACATCATATCAGATGATGTGTACCGGAAGGCATATGACAATACAATCGAAGCATACAAGCAGCAGTACGGCAATTTTTTCAGCGATGAGATGATAAAGATGCTGGACTTGAAAAACAGGGTGCTTGAACAGCTTATCAACAATTATGTCCTGGAGGTCGAGGCACAGAAAATGGGTATCAGGATTACGAAAGAAGACCTTCGGGACTCTATAAGAAAACTGCCGGTTTTTTCGACCAACGGCGGTTTTGACATGGATAAATACAACCAGATTCTGGAATATCTGAGGCTTACGCCTGCGGAGTTTGAAGATCAGCAGAGAAACGATATGATAAGACAAAGGCTTAAGGACATAGTGACTGACAATGTCCATGTATCAAAACAGGAGGTAGAGGCGGCATACCATCAGAAGGAAGACATATTTGATCTGAATTTGATCTGTTTTACACCGGATCAGTTTAAATCAAGTGTTAAAGTGGACGAGGCTGTAATCAAGGCCTGGTACGAGTCACACAAGGATTCATATAAGATTCCGCCCAAAACAAAGATATCCTATATAATATTCGACACTGCGAAAACTGCCCAGTCTGTCGTTATACCGGATAAGGTAAAACGGGACTACTACAATGAGCATATTTCAGACTTTACCCTTCCTGCAAAGGTTCATGGAAGACAGATACTTATAAACGTACCCAAGACTTCAGACGAAAAAATGGTTAAGGAAAAGGAGAAGGATGCACAGAAGATCGCAGAAGAGGCAAAAAAAGGTGCTGATTTTGCCGAGCTTGCCAGAAAGTTTTCTCAGGACCCTGTAACCGCAAAGAATGGCGGCGACCTCGGAATGGCTGAAAAGGATAAGCTTCCGGAAGGACTTGGAGACACGCTCTTTTCCATGAAGCCCGGAGATGTAAAAGGTCCGCTTCGGACCGGTACCGGGTTCAGGATAGTAAAGCTTGAAGCAAAAATCGATGAAAAGGCAAGGCCTTTTGAAGAGGTCGAGCTCATAATTACTGAGAAACTCACAGCCAGAGAAGCCAAGGATAAATCATATGATGAAGCCCAGAATGCATTTTCGGCCATTTTCGAAGACCCGAAAACCGATATTGCCGCCTATGCAAAAAAGAAAGAGCTTGAGCTGAAGGAATTCGGACCGTTTGCTGAAAACGAACAGCTGGCACTCCCCATGGGAGCAAAGGTTGCAAAAGATGCGGCAACCCGTCAGGAAGGCGATCTTGGAGATGTCATTGATACAGGCACAGGGTATATGGTGTACAAGGTAACAGGCAGGATTAATGCCAGAATCCCGGAGCTCGCCGAGGTAAGGGAAAGGGTTGTTGCCGATGCAACAAGCAACAAGACAGTCGAGGCCGCGAAAAGTTATGCATCCCAGCTTGCAGCAAAAGGGGCGGCGGCACTTAATGCAATGCCTCACGAAACGACAGGCACATTCAAGCGCTCAGACGGCATGATCCCCATGCTTGGCAGCGACCCCAAGATCAAGGACGATCTGGACAGCCTTAATATACCAAAAGAATACACCATTAACGGCAAATCCTGCGTGGTATGGCTCAATCACTTTGTCAAGGCCGATCCTGCAGGCCTTACTCCAGAGAAGGCAACTTCCATCAGGGCCGATCTTCTAAGAAAGGGAAAAGAGGCCGTTTTCGAAGATTTCATAAATAGCGCAAAGAAGAAACACAAGATAGAAATAGTACATGAAAAACTGAAGTAAGGTCTGTTATCAAGAGAGAGGTGCCGTCTGCGCCACTCTCTTGATATATATCAAATAGTGAAGGAAATTTTATAAGGTTACTAAATTTCTTGTCAGGTTTGATTAACTGAACCATTCCATCGGGTCCCGACTGAAAAATTCTTCCAGAGGGATGCCAGCACCACCCACAAGCATTGCCGATGTTTTGGGATAGGCTTCCCTGAAACGTTGCAGCCCGACCATTTTACCGCTACGGCCGCTCTTGATTTCAACAGCCCATAATTTTGAGCCTCTTGATATAATAAAATCAACTTCGTAATTTTTTTCCCGCCAGTATGTAATACTGTATTCAACTGAATTAAGGTTATTGCATAGATGTGCGCCAACAGCGTTTTCAACAATCCTGCCCCACCAGATGCTGTCCCCTATTGTTTCGGAAAAGGACTTGGTCGAGAGGGCATTTATTAATGCATTGTTCCACACCACAAGTTTCGGGCTGCTGCCCCTTTTGCGCTGAACGCCTTTTGAAAAAAACTCAAGTCCGCTCAAAAGAAAAGCCGCTTCAAGCAGCCTGATATAATGAGCCAGTGTTGTCGTGTTTCCTGCATCATGCAGCTGGCCAAGCATTTTTGTATATGAAACCGTTTGGGCGGGCAAGGTCGCCGCAAGTGCAAAGAGATGCCTCAAAAGGGCGGGTTTCGTAATTCTGCTCATCTGGAGAACATCCCTTGCCAGGACTGTTTCGATAAGGGAATCAGAAATATAACGTTTCCAGGTCGGCTCATCATCAACAAAAACCGAAGCCCCGGGATACCCGCCGAAGTAAAGCCATTTTTCAAGGCCCCAGCCAAAAGCCTGCCTACATTCCGAATAGCCCCAGTGGGTGCACCTGTGCAGTAGAAATCTTCCGGCAAGGCTTTCAGTCA
This sequence comes from Desulfomonilia bacterium, assembly GCA_036567785.1. Classification (NCBI taxonomy): domain Bacteria; kingdom Pseudomonadati; phylum Thermodesulfobacteriota; class Desulfomonilia; species Desulfomonilia bacterium. The sequence continues at coordinate 209,873 of DATCTV010000034.1, forward strand.
AACCCTCCTGCATCAGAAGGGCGGATGATCCAAGGATAAGCACTCGAATGTCTTTTTTTGCATTGCGGCCATCCCATAGTATTTTCAGAGTCTCGCTCCAGCCTGGAACCTTTTGAAGTTCATCAAGGATCAGCAGCACCGGGCCGCCGCTTGAATCAAGCTCGGCGCCTGCCCTTCGCCACTGCGTTTCAATCCAGGAATAATCAAGCTGAACCGGCGAGTCTGCTGATGCATAGATTGACGGGTATTCGATGGACTCCTGAAGCTGTTTTGCAATAGTAGTTTTCCCTACTTGGCGAGGGCCTATGATTGCATGTATGACAGGCGATTTTTTTGAAAATATTGCCTGCAGTGTTTTAAGAAGAGGTCTTTTGTAATCCATAAATGTCTAATAACACAAACATACCCTGACTGCAATTAATTACTCAACGGTTGAGTAAAATTGCTCAATGCGGAACATATTTATATATCTGAATTAACGGAGGTTTGATTTTGGAATCAGAATTTCAACAGAAAAGTTTTCAAAAATACGGCAAGGTGTTTGTTCCGCCGGTTTATTCTGCGGAGAATATTTATAGGCGGTTTGAGGCAAAATAAAATTTCCTTTACCTTTTTATCAAGCTGCCCTGAGTGCAGCTTGATAAGCAGGTTGGAGGATTAAAACTCATAATTCAATGGACGTCCCGAAAAGGTTCTCAGCTGCATTGCTTCCTGATGCTTGCTTCGTGTCCGGGTTCTATCAGCATATGCTTGTCCTCAACCGATAAGTCCGACTTTTTTTTCAACCAGTCCAGTTCGACCTTCATTTTCCCTATCTGTTTGTAAAGTTCTTCCTTTTCAGCATCATCGGGCTTTTCCTTATTCAGTGGTCTGAAAAACGGGGGCCATCATAATCAACATAAGATCATAGTTATAGTTCCCGGGAGGGGATGTAAGATTGCATCGGGAATTTTACAATTGGTATCAGGGTTCATACAGTTTCATATTATCCCGCATCAGCAGGTTGATGCCGTCACCGAACGGGTAAAAATTTGTGAAATCAGGAGCATAGCTTTCCTGCGAATCAATATCCTGCGCATAGATCGTTTCAAACCCGAGTTCTATCGCCCTCGACAAAACAGCCTGATATTCTTCATAAGTGACGGCTCGTTTCATTTCCGGGATTTCGCCGGTGTAGAAGCGCGGATTGTACTGGGAAAGCAGGCTTAACGGTACCTTAAGCGAAAGGCAGGCAAGAAAATCGAGTACGCTGAAGGGTTTTGACAGCATGCCAGGCATGAGGAGATGCCTTACTATAAGGCCTGATAAGGCGCGGCCTGTTTTATCCGTCTTTATAGGACCTTTTTCACGCCAGGCAAATTCAACCGCATCCATCGCCCTTGCCCAGTAGTCCGGAATGCCTCCGATAAAAAGGCCTGCCTCGTTGCTTCCGTAACGCATGTCCATGAGATAAATATCAATATGGGGACTTAACATTTTGAGAGTCTTAATATCTTCATATCCGCTAGAATTAAGCACGACAGGGATAACAAGGCCTTTGCTTTTTGCGGCGTCGAGCGAAAGAATCAGTTCATCGGCATAGTGCGTCGGGGTTACGAGATTGATGTTTGAACAACCCATTTCCTGAAACTCAATCATGTATGATGAAAGCCTGTCAGGGGAAACATCGCAGCCGAGGTTTTTGTGGCTTATCTGACTGTTCTGGCAGTATGGGCATTTGAGCGGGCATCCCGGAAAAAATATTGCACCCGAACCTGAACCCGTTACCAGAGGCGGTTCTTCTCCCTTGTGGATGACAACGGCTGATACGCGCATGCCGCCGCCCGCACCGCACAGACCCCTTTCAGAAGACCTGTCGGCCCCGCACCTGATAGGACAGAGCGAGCATTTCATGTGATCACTTTAAAAGGTCGAACCTGGCCTTTCCTTTTTCGTCCCTGGGTATCTCATCAACAAATACGACAATTCTTGGCGTTTTGTAGGGGGCAAGGCGCTTTCTGGCGTACATCTTAATATCATCCTCGGTAAGTTTCGGGTCATCCTTGACAATATACGCCTTCACCACGGCCCCCCGCATAAGGTCGGGTTCACCTTTTATGGCAGAATCCTTCACGCCGGGAATTTCGTCGAGCACACTCAGGACTTCCCTGCAGTAGACATTGAACCCGGAGGTGATGATCATGTCTTTCTTGAAGCCGGTGATATAAACATATCCGTCTTCGTCCAGATAACCCAGGTCACCGGTGTGGAGCCATCCGTCTTTTATGATGTCGGCGGTCTCCTTCGGCCTTTTATAATAGCCCTTCATGATGTTGGGCCCTTTGAAGAGAATCTCTCCCTTTTGCATGGGGGCGAGGATATTGCCGTTTTCGTCGATGATCCTTGCCTCTACATTATATACCGGAGGGCCTATCGACTCGGGCTTGTTGACACCGTATATCCTGTTGACAGTGCATACCGGGGAGGCCTCTGTTATGCCGTATCCATGCATTATTTCGATACCGGTCTTAGCCTTGAAAGATTCGTATATTTCTTTTGACAGCGCTGAGCCTCCGGCAATGAGGAAACGGATATCGGGATAGGTTATGTTCTGGGCATCGGGATGGTTTACAAGACCAAAGAAGAGTGTGGGAACGGCGCTGATGTTGGTTATCCCTGCATGGTTTATTGCCTGTGCCATCTCCTTGAAGTCCAGCCTTTTCATGAAATACACCGTGCCGCCGAGCCTTAAAAGGCTCAGCATGTTTATACTGGCGCTGAATGAATGAAAGCACGGAATAACGGTAAGGGACATCTCCCTGTCGGTCCCGTTATAGAGTATTTCCATGAGACTAGAGTTGTGCTCGAGATTGCCGTGTGTAAGCTGGGCGCCCATTGGGTAGCCAGTGAGACCGGAAGAATATACCATCGAGGCCACATCATCTCTCCGGGTAGCCTCAATTATCGGATCCGGACTGCCGGTTACCCATTCTTTGAAATTGCCGTTTTCGCCGGTGGTGATCACAGTCTTTAAAGGATATTGGTCTCTGATGGCAGTGTATGTATTGAGGTTCGAGTCCTCTATTATGAGCGCCTTGGCGTCGGAATCCGCTATGATGTGCAGAAGTTCTCTCGATGTGTACGAAGGATTGACCGGTACTATCACCGCTCCCATGCCCGCTACCGCCAGATAGGAAACGATGAACTCGGGTATGTTGGGAAGCACCAGTGTGACATGATCTCCGAAGCCTATGCCCGCCTTTTTCAGATTCGTGCCCAGGGTTCTTGTCAGGGCTGCCAGTTCGGCATAGGACATATCCCTGTCCCTTGTCTTTATTGCTGTCTTCCCAGGCCTTGTTACGGCGTTTTCTTCAACAAAACCATATATGTTCATACACACCTCAAAAAGGATTTTCCCTGATATTATAAACTTGTTTCCGCTTAATTTATCAATACAATGTTTTTTAAAATGTGACGACCTTTTTACGGCAAAATGCGATCGATGAGGGTTTAGGCCTGGTTCTTGCTTTTACGGCTTTTTATTCCGGACAGTATTTGTAGCAGTCAAAATCCTCCCCGGGGGCCGGATCCCTCTGGAAATAACGGTTTCTTTCGCAGTATATTTCAAGCTCGGAATTATCCCTGTTGATGCATATGCTGCAGAAATCTTCAGCCGTGAGCCGGTTATTTTTCCTGCCGGTTATCTTGACATATTTCGGGCATGTTCCGCACCTTTCCAGAGGCCCGTTTTTATGTGCACACCACGCACACCTGTAGGTTCTGAAATCCATGGGGAGTTAAATAAAGCGGCCAGGCACAAAGGGCAAGCAATTTTTATTTTAAAATATGTTCTCTATACATTATGAATTGTTGAATTATCAGGATGATCGGTTATTATAATTACACAAAGCTTGTTTTCCGGGAGACAGCCTTGATGAATATAAAGTTGTTTGCTGCAGTCACATTATTGTCTCTTATATTAACGCCTTTTGCCGGTTTTGCCGAAGACAGGCCCGGCTGGGTGCTTAACGGCAGACATACATCATATAATCAGAAAGATTATCTTGTCGGCATCGGCATCGCCCCAGCAACCAGTGACAGCGGGGCTGATATCCAGAAGGCGGACAATGCAGCAAGGGCTGACGTTGCAAAGCAGATACGCGTAAGTCTTTCGGAGGATTTCTCCTCCCATGAAGAAAATGTGAGCGAAACGGGATATGACAAAAAAGTAATATCTGGAGAACGCTCGAAGTTTAAGATAACCCTTAAAAACCGCCAGTGGGTAAATATTACCGTTGAAGGCGTTGAAATAGCGGAAAGATATTTCGATCAAAAGGCTAGCCTGTACTATTCGCTGGCGGTGCTGAACAAGGCAAGAGCCGCAGAAAGGCTTTCCAGTGAAGCCGCAGTAGGGTTTCACGATTCGGACAAAACACTAAAGGAAGCGGAAAAATCGATAAACAGCGGTAATTATGTAGACGGAATAATAAAACTTATTACCGCAACCGATCTTTTTGACAGGGCCAGAGAGGACAATAAAATCGCATGTGTTCTCGGGGCTCAGGCAATAAAAACATCTTCGTTTACAAATCCCTTTGCGATGCTGCTTGACGTCGCAGGCAGAATAGAGGTCAAGTGTGAAAGCGGATGCCATCAAAAGGCAAGGATAGGTGATCCCCTGCCCGAGAATGTTTTTGTAAAGGCCGTTTATTCTTCTAATCAGGCAATAATCCCACACCTCCCGCTCAAGCTTATCTATCCCGATGAAAAGGCCGCCCGGGGAGACACGTTTTTAACTTCTTCCAGCGGCACCGCTTCCATAAAGACAGGCGCCATCAAAAAAACGGGAAGTAAAAATAATACAATAGAAGTGGTCCCTGCATGGGAAGTTCTTGAAAAATATGCACTTGGGAAAAACGCTGATTCCTGGCAGGACAGGTTTTCCTCTGACGGCGCTGTGATAAGCTATGAGACCAGGAACGAGGCATCAACAAGAATTATCATCTCAAGCTGTCTTAAAATAGACGGCAGACCCGCTGAGGACACCGTTGCCATTGATATTCTGAAAGGCCAGCTGCGAGCAGCAGGATTCATCGTATCCACCACGAATGACTGTCTGGAGTCAAAAGACATCGACGCCATTTCTTCCAGGATCAACGGAAGGGCCGAGCTTGTTGCAATAATCGATATGGATGCAATGAGGTCAACAAAAAGCGCCAGGACGGTTTACAGGGCGGGCGTCTCGTTCACCTGTTACGACATGCTGAGAAAAGAGATAACAGCTTCCATGGAAGGAGTGGCTGTAGGAATGGCAAATGAAGACAGGGAGGCCGTTGACAGGGCGATTGCAAATGCATGCTCGGAGTCCGGAAAACTGTTCGTGGAGAAAATCAGGGAAAACCTGAGATAAACCCTTTCATAAAATACATTTGACAGTTTGCAATTTTTTTGTAAACGTTTACGAAATATTAAATAATTCAGAGTCAAGGAATGAATATACGAAAATTTAATGTAGCGGTAATCGGCACCGGACGTATGGGTGCAATTCATATTGCCAACATCATGGATCATATGCCTTTTGTTGCAATCAGCGGCGTTTATGACACGGGTCCGCATATTGCCGAAAACGAGATTATGCGAAAGTACGGGCTACGCTGTTTCGTCTCTGATAATGAAATCTGGCAGGACACTTCAATCGATGCGATTATTATCTGTTCCCCAACCACAACCCATCTGGAATACATTCGAAGAAGCGCCCGGGCAGGCAAGCATATTTTTTGCGAAAAGCCGATAGGAGAGGATATCTCTGAAATCAAGGATGCACTTGATATGGTCAACTCGGCAGGCGTTACACTGATGACAGGATTCAACCGCCGCTTCGACGCAAATTTCCGGCGTGCCGTAAAAGCCATCCGGGAAGGCGAAGTCGGAAAACCCCAGGTGGTAAAGATAACCTCCCGCGATCCGCATCCGCCGACAATAGAATTCATCAAAACCTCCGGCGGTCTTTTTTTCGACATGAGCATCCATGACTGGGACATGGCACGGTTCCTCATGGGAGATGAGATCGAATCGGTATATGCCACAGGCTCGAATCTCATTGACCCGGAAATCGGAAAGCTTGGAGATATCGATACTGCCGCAGCGTTGTTGCGTTTTTCAGGCGGAGGCATCGCCGTCATAGATAATTCCCGCCAGGCCGTCTACGGATATGATCAGCGAATAGAGGTGTTCGGCTCCAAAGGTGCTGTCATTATCGGCAACCAGCCTGCAAACACGGCGTGCATAAGTACGGCGGACGGCATCAGGCATGATCCCATCCCTTACTTTTTCATAAACCGGTACATGCAGTCATATCTGAATGAACTGAAGGCTTTTTTTGAAGCCCTCGAAAATAAAGGCCCGTCGCCGGTGTCTGGCGAAGACGGGCTTGCGGCAGTAATAATTGCACGAGCTGCGCTTTTGTCTCTCAAGGAGAACCGTCCGGTTTCACCGAATGAGGTCGAATCGTCATGAACGCGACCATTAAAGACATCGCCCGAAGACTTGATATATCCTACGCAACCGTTTCCAGGGCGCTTAACGGCCGCTATGGAGTACATCCGAAAACGAAGGAAAATATCCTCAAGATGGCGCAGGAGATGAACTATCATCCAAATGCGATCGCCCGCGGGCTGGTCAAACAACACACGGAAACCATCGGCCTCGTGATCCCGGATATAACCAATCCTTTTTTCCCGGAAGTGGCCCGAGGAATAGAGGACAGGGCGGAAGAACAAGGCTACAGCGTTTTTCTCTGCAACACCAACTGGGAGCAGGAACGCGAAGCACGGTACCTGTCCCTTTTGAGGGAAAAGCGAGTTGACGGCATAATCCTTGCCCCTGTGTCCGACAAATCACCTTTGGACTGGAAGTTTGACGACAGAGCACTGCCGCTCGTATTCGTCAGCGAAGTCCGTCGCGGCATGGGCAAAAGCTATGTTGCCATAGACAATATCCACGGAGGATACATCGCAACAAGGTATCTTATAAATAAAGGATATAAACGAATAGGCTTTTTCGGCGCTGCGGAAGATGAGCTTACCAGTGAAGAGCGCTACCAGGGATATGCCAGGGCTTTGAAAGAAGCCGGCCTCAGGGAATACAAGAAATTCGTCAGGTTCGGGGATTACGGCTCCAACACGGGAAACCGGCTTATAACCGACATGATAAGGAAAAAAGACTATCCCGATGCGGTATTCGCGGTCAACGACCTCTTTGCCCTCAGCGTCATGCAGGGAATTTTGGGCTCAGGGCTACGCATTCCAGGAGATATTGCGGTAATAGGTTTCGACGACATACCTTTGGCCTCTTTTCCAGAAATTATGCTCACGACCGTGGCCCAGCCGAAATACCAGATGGGCAGGATCGCGGCGGATCTGCTTTTGGAGCAGATACAGGAAAAACCAGGCGCGGCAAAAAAGGAGGTCATCCTTGAAACGGAACTCATCGAAAGGGGAACGGCATGATAAAACTCACCAGTGAAATACTAGGATACGGACCTGACGCAAGGCTTCTTATAATCAACATAGACGACTTCGGATTTTCTCATACGGCCAATGTTTCGGCAATACATACGATGAGGCATGGTCTGGCAAGCTCGCTTACGGTAATGGTCCCCTGCCCTTGGGGACTTCACGGACTGAAGCTCCTTAAGGAAAATCCTGACATTCCCTTTGGTGTTCACCTGACTGCCATGAGCGAACATGAACTCTTCAGATGGGGACCGGTGTGCCCGCAAGAAGAAGTTCCGAGCCTTGTGGTCGATCGCGGATTCTTTCCAACAGAAGATGAGAGAGACGACTTCATCGCAAGGGTAAGCGTCAAAGACCTTGAAAAGGAATTCCGGAAACAGATCGAAATCGTGCTGCAATCAGGACTTACCCCCAACCACCTGGACAGCCACTGCAACATCCACGACAGCAGGGAGGATATCTTCGATATGACGGTGGGGCTGGCCAGAGAATACGGCCTGGCCTTAAGGGTCCATGAACCAGGCTTCATAAGAAAACTTAAAGAAGAGGGGCTCGCCGTTATCGACCACCCGGATGTGGACAGCTTCAGGTTGCCGACCGATGGAAAGGATGCGCTGTACGAAAAGATGCTCAGGGAACTGCCGGTCGGGCTTTCAGAATGGGCAATCCATCCTGCAAGCGTTACCGACGAGCTTAAAAGCATAACCGACGAATGGCCGGTGCGCGACGCCGATTACCGCTTCTTCAATTCCGAACGCGCCAAACAGGTAGTTCGAGAGGAAGGAATAAAGGTTATTACTTACAAGGAACTGCAGAAGTTCTGGAAACAATAGAAGGAGGAAACAGACAATGCCTGGACCTGGAGCATATTTGATCGGAGACGAAGAATACAATGAGGTTGTCGAAGTTCTGAAATCGAAACATATAAGCAGGTACGGGAGCGACGACGATCCTTTGTTCAGACAGAAGGTGCATACCCTTGAAAGGGAGTTCGCGGAACACATGAACGCGCAATACAGTGTCGCTGTCAATTCCGGGACAAGCGCATTGATGGCTTCTCTAATAGCGCTCGGTATCGGCCGCGGAGATGAAGTTCTGGTGCCCGGATATACCTTTATCGCCTCCATGTCTTCCATCATCGCTGTCGGGGGCACACCTGTACTTGTCGAGGTGGACGAATCCCTCACCATGGACCCCGCAGACATAGAGAGCAGGATTACAAAAAAGACAAAGGCCGTTATGCCGGTTCACATGCTCGGAAATCCATGCAATATGAAGGCGATATGCGACATTGCACACAGACATGAACTGTCCGTTGTTGAAGACTGCTGTCAGGCGCTGGGAGGCTCCTTTCAGGGCAAGAAGCTCGGAACGTGGGGAAAAATCGGGGCCTATTCGCTGAACGTCTACAAGGTAATCAGCGCAGGCGATGCAGGCATCCTTATAACCGATGACAAGAGCCTCTATGAGCGCGCCTTCGGATTTCACGACCAGGGCCATCTTCCCCGCCGCAAAGGTGTTGAAATCGGGAACCGCAGCCTCATAGGCATCAACATGCGTATGAACGAACTTACGGGCGCCTTTGCTCTTGCCCAGCTTCGGAAACTTGACAGGATCCTTGAGCTCCTCAGGGAGAAGAAGGCCAGGTTTAAAAAGGCCATCTCAGATGCCGGCCTCAAGGGAATGCATTTCAGGACCATAAACGACCCCGGGGAGTGCGGCACGCTGCTTACGGTAATCTTTGAAAACGCCGAGCAGGCCGAAAAGGCTGCATCAGCGCTGGGGACGAAAACTCTCAACAAAAGCGGCTGGCACGTGTACAATAACATGGAACAGATGATCGCCTGGCGGGATGAAAATGGAAACGCCCCGATCAGAAAAAACATGCTGCCTCAAACGGATAATATCCTTTCACGAAGCCTGAACCTGAGTGTAGGCGTAGTCGACGGCGGAATTGGATCTGATTTCGGTATTACAATACTCTCGGATGAGAATGAAATAGATGGCAAGGCCGAAGAATTCATAAAGCGGATTAAACCGGTTACCGGTTAGAAGGGGGTGTTTATGTGGTACCTTGCGGGCATTGTATGCACATGCTGCATACTTCTGATTCTGCTGAAGCCTCGCAAAAAGGGAAAAGCCCATGACAGCTACTTTGCCGCTGTCAATAATCTCCTCAAAAACGAAACCGACGGCACACCTAAAATATTCTGCGACCTTGATCGCCTTGACAGGAACATTGTCAGGGTAATGGAATATATCGGCAACCCTGAGAGGCTCAGGATCGTCGTCAAATCGCTGCCCTGTATCAGCCTTCTTAACTATATCATGGAGAAAACCGGGACGAAAAAGCTGATGTGCATTCACCCGCCCTTCATCCCGGCCATCCTTAACGAACTGGGTTATGACATCGACATTCTTATGGGAAAGCCGGTATCTGTAAAAACGGCCGGGAAGTTCTTTCAAACCATCGGGGAAATAGAAAAGGCTTCCCGGACTATTCAATGGCTAATCGATACGCCTGAGCGCATCCTTGAATACCGGAATCTGGCAGAAGAAATGAACCTCACATTGCGTGTGAATATCGAACTCAATATCGGCCTGAACCGCGGGGGAGTGGATTGCATTGAAGACCTGAAAAAAATGATGGAAACAATAAAGTCTAACCCGGAGACACTTAATTTTACTGGATTTATGGGCTATGAGGGTCATGTGCCCCATGTGCCGGCCATTTCAGAAAGGATTCCCGCCATAAAAAAAGAACTGAAAAAAACCATGGACCGCTATAATGAATACTGTCGTTACGCATCGGAACATTTCGGTGATATTTATTCGAAAGCCTCTACCTTCAATACAGGAGGAAGCGGAACGCTCAGGTTTTATCATGACCAGTTCTACGAGATGGAACTTGCTGCCGGCGGCGCATTCTTAAGACCGGCCTGCTATCCGGAAGTTTCTCTGGAAGGCTTCGAGCCGGCACTTTTCATAGCGGCGCCCGTCATAAAAAAACCTGGCCCGGTCAGGATACCTTTTGTGGAGTTTCTGACTCCGCTCGTAACCTGGTGGAATCCGAACATGATGCAGTCTATATGTGTGTACGGAGGCGGATGGGCGGGGCATTTCATTTCCCCACCCGGAGTCGATCCTCTCAATATGCTTAATGATCCACCGAATCAGAACCTGCTGCCCAACCAGAGCCTGCTTAGCATATCCGACAGGGTGCCGATTTCCTTAGGAGATTATATCTTTTACTGGCCACAGCAAAGCGATGCAATGTTTCAGTTCCACAATCTGCTTACGATTCGAGAAGGTGCAATCCACGGCGAGTGGAAGACCTTCCCGTTCGGATTTTAGAGAGGAGCGTAAACCATGAAAAAAGGTTTTGTAGTACCATTGTTGGAAAAGATCGCCTTCGGCGTCGGAGACATGCCGGGCAATCTGACGTACCCGGCCCTTCAATTTTATTTTGTCTACTTCATTGTCAATATTTCAGGCGTCCCTGCGCATCTGGCCGCCCTCGTCTATCCCATAGGCAGGGTGTGGGGTGCGATCATGGACGTCATCATAGGAAGGATCTCCGACCGTACGGAAAGCCGGTTCGGAAGGCGGCGGCCCTATCTTCTCTTCGGTGCGATACCGCTTGGGGTGTTTTTCGTGCTTCTCTGGCTCATACCGTTCAAATCCACGACAGCCATGTTCATTTATTATCTTGTGGTTGTAGTCCTGTTCAATACCATATTCAGCCTCACGACAATCCCCTATAACGCACTCCATCCCGAACTGACACAGAACTATGACGAGCGGACTACGCTCTCCGGATTCAGGATAGTCTGTTCCTTCATTGCCAACATCATCGCCGCCGCAGGCGTTGCGGTCATCGTAGACAACATCTATCCGGGCCGTCAGGCTTACAGGGAAAGCTACCCTGTCATGGGATGGATTGTAGCCGCCCTGGTCGTTATAATGTACTTTTTCACCTTCACTTTCACAAAGGAACGGGTGAAATCCGAAGCAAAAGATACAGAAGGGATTCTTGAGACGCTCAAATCTTTCTGGAAACTTAAAGAGTTCAGGAGCGTCCTTGCCGTTTTCCTCTTCAATCAGATAGGTGCGGATGTCTTCATGTTCATAATCATTTTCTTCCTGAAAGATGTCATCAGGATTCCGGAAGACACCACCTTCATCATCATGGGCATCCCTATCATCACTGCGATCATCATGGCTCCGTTCTGGGTCTGGATGGGGTCGCGTCTGGGTAAACCGAAGACGCTTACCATTTCGTCCATTTATTTTGCTGCGGCATTGCTTTTCAGTCTTCTGGCGCCTGTGGGAAACCTCTACTTTGTGATCGGTCTGGCAATATTTATCGGGATTGGCATGTCGGCCTCGCAAGTCCTCATCTGGTCAATAATGCCGGATGTAATCGAGATCGATGAGTACGAAAACGGGGAGAGAAGAGAGGGTGCCTTTTATGGCATTACATCACTTATTTACAAGGCAGCCTCAGCAGCCGCTGTAGCTGCAGCCGGCTCCATAATAGCGTGGTTCGGTTATGTGGAAAACTGTGCATCGCAGCCCCAGTCATCTCTCACTGCCATAAGGTTTCTTATGGGCATAGGCCCGGCAGCATTCTTCCTGCTTACCGCCATTACGGTGAGCAGGCTGCCGATAACGAAAGAGCGCTTTGAAGAGATCATGATTGTCCTCAAAGAGCGTAAGAAACAAAAAGAACAGGTAATATAAAAGAAATCCGGTGTGATGCTGCTGATTTTAAGAAGATCAACCCGTATATTCAGCAGCATCCACCTGAATATTTTTGAAATTACTTGCCGGTTTTGTCCTTATCCTTTGCTGTTTCGGCGTCTTTGTTGATCCAGTACAGGTAGTATTCGTCAACCGTGATGTTGCCGTCGGCATTCTTATCCATCACCATGACAACTTCTTTCAGTTTGGCATTGACATCGTCCAGTGACACTTTGCCGTTCTTGTCGGAGTCCAGCTTGTCATAGTAAACCGTCCACTCTTTCTTTATCTCATTGGGTGTGATGGTGCCGTCTTTGTTTACATCCAGTTTGGAAAATACCGTTCTCTCGTGGACAAGCATTTCATCTTTGGAAAGTATGCCGTCCTTGTTGGTGTCTATAGAATCAAAGAGCTTCTGCCGCCGGGCCTTCAACTGTTCCGGTGTAAGTGCTTTACCATTTTTGGTGTCCAGCTGCTGTAAAACGGAATCAGGTATTCCTATGCTCGGGACGGCCGTTTTGGCTGCCAGAACAAAGCTGGGACCTGCCAAAACAAAGACTATTGAAAACAGTAAGCTGATTTTGAAATACTTTTTCATCATTTCCTCCTTTAGTATATAACTTGTGTGAATATATCATATAAAATTTTACAGGCAAATTGAATAGCTTGCTTTCAAAATATGAATGGCTTGTATCGATGAACCTATTATGTTAACAATTTTAAAGCGTTTACTCATAATAATGGAGATCCCATGAATTCTTTGACTCAGGCATTACTCTACTCAAACACCAGCCTTCCGGATTTTGATGTAATCAAAAACCTATTCAACAGGCTTAAACAAACTCCACTCTATAAATCCTCGTTTCAGGATTTGGAAATTGCCTCTTGGGATGATTTTATTAAACTTCCCCTTACTTCAAAAGAAGTTCTCAGAAATATACAGCCGACAGATAACCTTATCACAGACAAAGATAAAGTATGGCATTATCACGAATCGTTCGGCACCACTGGCGCCCCGATTTCATCCTGGTATTCAAGAGAAGATTATCTCAACGAGATCAAAATCACAGAAGGCTGGACATCCTGTATAAAACCCGGGATGAAGGTTCTCAACAGGTTTCCGTACAGCTTCGCCATACCCCCTTTTGTGCTTGAGGAAAAATGCCGGCAGGACGGCGGAATCGTTCTGCCTGTCGGGTATTTAAGCTGGAACATGCCTTATGCCAGGGTCTTGGATATCATGAAAAGGCTCGAGGTTGAGGTTATAGGCTGCCTTCCCACCGAGATGATCATCCTTGAAATGGTTGCAAAGAGCATGAAATACGATATCAGGAAAGACTTTAAAAGCCTCAGACATATTCTTACTTCCGGTCGTATTGTCCCTGATTCTCTGCGAAACTACATCGAAGAAAAATGGGATGCGAAAATGTCGATGGTCTACGGCTGCACCGAATCGGGCGGGATTGCATCAACCTGCGAAAACGGGAGCCTGCATATTCATAAGGATGCCCATGTTGTTGAGATCCTGGATGAAAAGACCCTGCTGCCGGTCAAAAAAGGGGCTCCAGGGCTGGTGGTCCTCACATCATATTACAGGACGGCGTCCCCGATGATCAGGTATAATACGGGCGATTATGCCCGCATAACAGACAAAAAATGCAGCTGCGGCAATTCAAGCCCAGTTATCGAGGTTTTGGGAAGGGCGGACGAGGCAATACACTCTGGTAAGGGAAAGATCTATTTCCTCAATGCAGAAGATGCAGTCATGGAATTCTCCAAACAATTCGACAGTCCTGTGTACTATTTGATCGTCAACGGGGATAAAATCGTGCTCAGGATAGAAACGCACAATGAAAGAAGAAAATACAGCCCTGAATCTTATGAAAGGCTTTGCGAAGTCTTTTCTTCAAGGTTAAAGGTCGACATATGCAGCCCCGGGGAACTGCTCGATGTGGATTTCCTTCTGAGGGCGCCGGAAGTCTACAAGCCCAAAAGCATCACCTTCTGGGATAAAGAAGACAGGAAAACCATCTCCATGACGGAAGGACTGATCAAATTCCCCGAATACTCTTTTACCGATTTTCTCTCTCTCAGCAAGAAGTCGATAAAAAATATGTTCGTCAAAAAAGGCTTGATCCGCCACTTCAAACCCGTTTCTTGACAATTAAGGTGAATGCTAATAGCAGTTATCAAATGAGCTCTCACTTTAAACCGGACGTAGTTGTCGGCAATGAACACATAGGCCTTTCAAGACTTATTGATGTTGCCGACTCGCGTGCACAAGTCGTCATCAGCGGCTCCGATGAGTTTGTTTCGAGAATGGAGGCATCCAGGTCCGTCCTGCACAAGGCTATCAGAGAAGGTACTCCGGTATACGGTGTAACCACAGGCTACGGCGCCTCATGCGGAAACAGAATCGGGGCTGACGATATTGAGGCGCTGGGCAATAACCTGATTACTTATCACGGATGCGGAACCGGTGAACCGCTGGGCATAAAAGAGACACGCGCCGCCATGATGTGCAGGATAGTTTCCCTTTCACGCGGACTTTCAGGCGTTACAATAAATCTTTTAAAGCAGATCGCGGCATTTTTAAATGCCGGCATTACACCTGTCATTCCATCTCTCGGGTCGGTCGGGGCCTCTGGCGACCTCACACCTCTTTCATACCTGGCAGCTACCCTGGCCGGCAAAAGAGAGGTCGTTTACAAAGGCAAAGTCATGGAATCCGCCAGGGCAATTACGGAGGCAGGCCTTAAACCATACATTTTCGAACCGAAGGAACCTCTCGGTATCCTGAACGGGACTTCGATTATGACCGGGATAGCTTCTGTAGTATTATACCGTTCAAAAAAAATACTCGATGCCGCTACTGCCGCAACCGCTCTGACCGTGCATGCGCTTAAGGGACATGCAGACCATTTCCATAAAGTTATTACCGATTCAAAAGAACATCCTGGCCAGATATCGATTGGAAAAAAATTAAGAGCTCTGCTTTCCTCAACAGGCGAACACGGTGAAATATCTTATATTGAACATTTGCAGGATCCTTATTCGATAAGGTGCGTCCCTCAGATTCTGGGTGTTGTAGATGATACCCTTACCTGGGTTGAAAAATGGGTGGTTACGGAAATCAACAGCTCAAACGACAACCCCCTGTTCGATCCGGAAACCGGCGCAGTTCTGATGGGCGGCAATTTTTACGGCGGCCATATCGCTTTTGCAATGGACAGCCTTAAAAGCGCTCTCGCCCAGGTTGCGGACCTGCTTGACCGCCAGCTGGCCCTGCTTGTCGACACACGCTTTAACAGGGGTCTGCCTTCAAACCTGGTCAAGGTTAAGGATCAACAGCGATTCAAGCACCACGGGTTCAAGGGCATGCAGATAACGGCCTCGGCCCTGACCGCCGAAGCGCTTAAAAACACCATGCCCGTATCATCGTTTTCGCGTTCGACCGAATCTCACAACCAGGACAAGGTCAGCCTTGGAACAATAGCGGCCAGGGATGCATTAAGGCAATGCGAGCTTGTCTCAAGCCTCGTTGCTGTTCATCTTATGGCATCGGTGCAGTCCTGCGAAATCAGAGGGGGGCTTGAATCAAGACCTGAAATAAAAAAAATCGTATCATCAGTTCGCAATATAGTTGCCGACGCGTCAGAAGACCGGGAAATGGGAGAAGATATCGGCATCCTGGCCTCGGCGCTATATGAAATGGTGTGGGATGAATAAACCAGGGATTCTGTTTGAACATTCAGTGAAAATAAACATACCGTTTCACGACACCGATGCCATGCAGGTTGTATGGCACGGCAATTACCTTAAATATTTCGAGATTGCCAGGGATTCACTGTTTGCTGAAAAAGGCATTGACCTTTACGACTACTTTCTGAGATTTCATTACCTTTTCCCAGTCATCAGGGCTTCGGTAAAGTATATCGCTCCCCTGCGCGTAAGAGATGAAATCATCTGCACCGCTTTTCTGTTAGAGGCAAGAAGAAAAATCGTTATGGATTTCACCATTCGCAGGGTATCTGACAACACGCTCTGCGCAACGGGAACAAGCGAACAGGCCGCCGTCCTTTTTACAGGAACAGGCATGGACCTTGAAATCCCGAAGGAAATACGGGCCGCTCTGGAGGCTTCCAATGACACCTGAATTAATCTCAGCCCTTTCAACGGGGACAGAAAGGCTTGCAGCATGGTCGGACCTGCTTGACAGCATAAACGTATTTCCTGTCGCAGACGGAGACACCGGCAGAAATCTCGTCCTGAGTCTTTCGCCTTTAAGGGCTCTTCCCAGCGATACGATACTTGAAGACCTGCTGCTTTCTGCACGGGGAAATTCAGGAAACATCGCTGCCGGTTTTTTTACCGGATTCCTGTCATCCTCTCCTCAAGAAGACATGGCACATGCCGTCAGTACCGGCAGAAAAAAAGCCTTCGCCGCAGTCCCGGATCCCAGAAAAGGGACCATGCTTGATATATTCGACACTCTTGAAGAAATTGCCAGATATCCTGAAAGGATTGCTGATAAAAACTGCTTGCTGGAAACCCTCAGAGACACTGTAATTGCCACAGCTGAAATAAATCCCAAGCTCAAGAAAGCAATGGTCGTCGATTCGGGTGCACTGGGAATGTTCATTTTTTTCGATGCATTTTTCAATGCATTAAACGGCTCTCGCGAGGAAATGAACCACATAGCGGAACTCTTCAATAACCGCCTAACCATCAGCGATGACTGGAAAAAAGAAGAAGGAGTGTCAGGCAGTTGCATAGATTTTGTAGTGAAGGTAGCGGGTGACAACCGGCAGCTTACTGATGAACTTGTACGTTTTGACAACAGCGTTGTATCAATAAGGCACGACGATTATGTAAAGATTCACCTGCATGCCGATTCTTCAAAAGAGCTCCGCAGTTCCATATCAAAACTGGGAGCCGTCGTACAGTGGTCGGAAGACGACCTGGGAGAGCAGGCAAAGAATTTTGCCGTGGCGTCAAAACCGGCTCTGCATATCCTCACCGATGCGGCAGGCAGCGTTACACGAAACGATGCCGCGCGCCTTGGATTTACTCTTCTGGACAGCTACATTACGCTGGGCAGGCTTGACATGCCGGAAACATGCCTTGAACCCTCAAAGCTGTACTCGGCCATGAGGAACGGCATTAAGGCCACAACCGCTCAGGCCTCGGTTTTTGAAAGGCACCAGCACTACGAAAAGGTGCTCGGTCTTTACGGCAGGGCGCTCTACCTCTGCGTAGGTTCGGCTTTTACCGGCAACTTCAAGGTGGCAACCGACTGGAAGGCATCTCACGATCCTGAAAACAGGCTTACCATTATGGATACCGGCGCCGCGTCTGGAAGGCTCGGGCTTATAATTCTTTCTGTCGCCCGCTTTTCGCTCGAAGCGGCTTCTCCTGAAGAGGTTCTTGAATTTGCCGGAAGAGCTGTTACTTTGTCAGAGGAATATGTCTTTATCGACAAGCTTCAATATCTTGTCGCAGGCGGCAGGGTTTCAAAGACAAGCGGTTTTTTCGCTGACTTGCTGAACATGAAGCCTGTTGTGAGCCCCCAGCCCGAAGGGGTAAAAAAGCTGGGGGTGGTGCGAAACAGAAAAGACCAGGTGGCCTTTGCCTTAAAAAGGCTTGAAGAGCTTTTAAAAGATAAGAACGGGATAATAATGCTCGAGTATTCCGATAACCGGAGCTTTCTTGATGAAGAAATCAAGCCACTTTTACAAAAAAAATTCAAAGGCTCTGAAATTTTTCTGCAGCCTTTATCGCTTACATCGGGTACGCATATGGGGCCAGGCACTTGGGCCCTTGCCGTCATGCCCTATACGGCAGGCCTCAAGATAAACCCGGAAGGTTAAAAATGATCAAGCCTGCCGTTAGATATGCCAAGGGTGCATATATGTTTTTAATGTTTGCAGTGTTTGAAATCGGCATACTGTCGGTTTTCATTTTTGCCGTCCCGCTTATAACCATCTATAATGCCCTGGGAGGAAGGGACAAATCACTGATGCAACGCATCAACAGGTTTCTCTTCGGATTGTGGCTGAAACTGCTCGATACAGGTGGGCTTTTCAAGGCTGTCAAAACAAAAGGTTCGATTGTCGATGGACCGTGCGTCGTGGTCGCAAATCACCCGGGGCTGTTTGACGTTCTTGTAATGGTTCGCGATATTCCGGGATTGTCTCTGCTGGCAAAACAGTCTCTCGCTGCGCTCCCGGGGTTAAGTAAAATATTCGCACATGCAGGATTTATTTTCGCATCCGGCAATGATGATTTGTCCGCTGCTGTTCAGCTTACCAATAATATAGTTGATATACTGAAGTCGGGCCGCAGGTTCATGCTTTTCCCGGAAGGCACCAGATCGCCGAAGGGAGAGCTGCTCAAGTTCAGATCAGGGGCCTTCAAGATTGCCAGGGCGGCAGGTGTACCGATACAGCCTGTTCTTATAAAAAACATTCCCCCATTCATGCCCAAAGAAGACAAATGGTATTACCCGCCGTATGAAAAATCCTGCTTTGAAGCCGAGTTCCTTGATCCGATAGCACCCCCCGAAGCAGGAAGCGAAGTACAGGCTGCAAAAGAGCTGGAAATGATGTTCAGGGAACATCTCGGTCTTGCGCCTGATAACAGGCCTGCAAATAAATCATGCTCAGGAGCCGTATATGACAAATGATGTACGCGTCGTTGTTACCGGCATAGGATTCCGTTCGCCGATAGGCCATACCATGAATGAGCTCAGGACATCGCTTCAGGAAGGCAGGAGCGGGATCAGATATATCCCCGAATGGGAAAAGGTAGGACATATGCGGACCCGCCTTTCAGGTGTATGCGACGGTATCGATGAAAAGATAATCCCGAGGCCGGTAAGAAGGAGCATGGGACGGCTGTCGGTGCTGGCCGCCCTTTCGGTGATGGACGCCGTCAGGGATTCCGGGCTCACGGAAGATTTCATCAGTTCCGGGAAATGCGGTGTCTCCTACGGTTCGACGGAAGGCAGTTCGCAGGCAATGGAAGATTTCACCAAAGATTATGCCAGAAACAACAGCCTCCTCGGACTCGAATCATCCACATACCTCAAATTCATGAGCCATACATGTGCTGCAAATATTTCCATGATGTTTCACACCAGAGGGCCTTTGATCGCCTCCTGTACGGCATGCGTTTCGGGCTCTCAGGGAATCGGTTTCGGGTATGAAGCAATCAAGGCGGGAAAGGCAACCGTAATGCTATCAGGCGGCGCAGAAGAAATGCACTTTTACAATGCGGCCATATTCGAGCTTCTCAGGGCGACTTCCGTAAAATACAACGACTGCCCTGATAAAACACCCCGGCCGTTTGATGAGAAACGTGACGGGCTGGTGGTCGGGGAAGGTTCCGGCTGCCTCGTGCTTGAGGAATATACGCAGGCAAAAGAACGCGGGGCCAGGATTTATGCCGAAATCGCAGGGTATGCAACAAATTGCGACGGCGCGCATCTTACCAATCCGAGCGCAGACGGCATGGCAGGCGTTATGATGCTCGCCCTAAAAGATGCCGGTCTCTCCCCTGATGAAATCGGACATGTCAATGCCCATGCCACAGCCACTGATGTTGGAGATGCAGCCGAGGCTGAAGCAGTGTTCAGGGTGTTCGGAGATAAAACCCCGGTAAGCGCATTCAAGGGATATATCGGTCACACCCTGGGTGCATGCGGCGCCATCGAATCAATAATTACCATCTGCATGATGAATGAAGGCTTTATGGCTCATACAAAAAACCTGGATAAACCGGACCCCGCGTTTCCGAAGCTCAACCACATCATGAAAGAAGCCGTTCATAAATCTTTTGATATCGGCATGAACAACAATTTTGCATTCGGCGGCATAAACACCTCTCTTATTTTTAAAAAAATATAAAAATAAGGTTCATTATGCCCATTCTAAACAGGCTGGCTGACAGGATTGCGGCGACAAAATACGGCCGTAAAGCCCTGAATGAACCTGCCGATCTCGGATATTTCAAACAAAGACCGTCCCTCAGGCTGGTAATTGGACTGCTCCTGCTTGTTCTCAGCTATATCATATGCTGGCCGGTTATTGCGCTTCTTGCGTTTGCAGCCGCGTACTATCGAAACCCCCTGATAATTGTAATCGGCGGCCCTTTGGCATACGGGCTGTCGTGGGCGGTATTCGGCCTGTCCATGCTGCTTCTGGGTATACACAGTTACTATGGTGCAGAAGTCATAGGCCATTATTTTACAAGACAATTTTTAGAAAAATATTCCTCAAAAATCCAGGTTAAAGACCCTTATAAAGATTGAACGATCTCACGGATTATTTTTTTTAGCAGCTGACAGTGACCATTTTCCGGGTGTTATAATGAACTGCAAATATCCGCTGCCGGCGGTTTTCAATTCTTCAAAAACCTCTCCTGAACTGCCGGTGATTTTTATATCACCTGAAAATTCTGAGGGAATTCCTGCAACACATTTTGTGCCTTCCGGAGATTTTATATTCATACTGAACGTTTTTTCGTCTTTTTTTATATCGAGTTCTATCGGGCCCTTAACAGAAGGCACCGTGCACTTGAGAAAAGCAAGGCCGCCCATTTGCGGCATTACTTCGAATTCGTCATATCCGGGTTTGACCGGGCGGATCCCGGCTGCATACATCGATAGAAGCGTCAGCGGCCCCCCGCTCCAGGCATGGTTGTAAGTGCCACCGCCGTATTCAAGACTTCCTATTTCCCAGCCCTCCCAAAGTGTTGAATAAGGGCTTTGAACCATTTCGGCATAGCGTTTTTTCATACGGCTCAGGGCACACTCTTCAAAGCCCATTAAAAACAGAGCTTCAAGGACATATTTTTCCATATACGGACTTGCATGAAAAGCGGTTGAAAGTATTCTTTTGATATCGGCATAATCTTTTATATCTGCCAGGCCCGCCACCACCGCCAGGGCATTGGCGCGATCATCGGTGCCGCGTTTATAGCCCGGAAACCGGTAGGCATTATACCTGGTGTTCCAGAAGTTTTTCCTGAAATTCTCTCTTATAAGCCGCATCTTTTCTTCGTAATCTTTGGCCTCCTCGGGCCTGTCCGCGACATCGGCCATTGCCCCGAGTCCTTTAAGGGCCAGGTAATACCATTCGGCCTCCAGAAGTCTCACATCCGCATTTTCTCCCCAGTCGCCCCAGTCCCATTTTGTCTTGCGGTGACTAATCTTTCCTTCTGAATTTACCTGCCACAGATCAATGTATCTTTTCACTTTAGGGTAGACCGTCGTTATCGTTTGTTTATCACCTGTATTCAGGTAATAGTTCCAGATGCCGAACCACCCGATACCCGCAAGGCTCTGCAGTGACAGTTCAATATTCCAGTTGCCTGACGGGACAGGGGAATAGAGCGAGCCGTCTTTTTTCTGCCATCCGCAAAGTTCATGTATGGCCTTTTTTGCAAGCATATGACTGGACGGGTCAAGGGCATAAAATGATTCTCCGATCTCAATGACGGCATCTCCCCACCATTGGGCGCGCTCCCTGTCGGGACAGTCCATATAGTTGTCGCGCATTGTCACATAAAGCGTACGGCGCGCCTTTTGCCACAGCTTGTTCAAAAAAGGATCGCTGCATTCAAATTTTCCGGCAAAGTCAGTATCAAATCCGGTTTCACGGAATTTGAGAGAAAGAATCCGAATACCTTCGGGAAACGAGTATATAACCTTATGTCCGTTCATCCATGCAGGACATTCAAAGGTCTGTTGACCTGCCCTTGTAATGTAGCAAGTCCGTATGCCATATTCCCCGCCGCCCTGATAATCATCCGTCCTGATGTCCACAAATAAACCTGCCTGTGCTTCGATTTCAAAATATGGCTGCACCTGTGCGTTATACGGAAGCAGGCATTCAATACTTTTGCCGTCGGAAACAACCGGAAATATTCGTGAGTTCACATATTCTTTCAATCCATAATCTTTCCACATGGGGATCGGCCTGGGTATAAGGTTGTTCCATGGTGATACGGGAGGCCTTCCTTCAAGTCTGACTGGTTTGAACAATTCGCCGCTGATATCTCCGGAAGTCCATCCAGGAATGTCCTTGTTTGCATCAAATAAGACATTAGATTCCGCCAGGCGGAAGTTGGGTTTAGGACCACCTGTTGTCTGAAATGCAGGATGAATTGCGGCAGTCCATGACGAATCCGAGATAAGACAGATTTCCTGGGAAATGGCATTGAATATGAAACCGGCCTGACCGCTATTCTTGTGAGAAAAAGAATTCCTGCCGAAATGCCAGACCAGAACCGCTATCAGGTTTCTCCCTTTTTTCAAAAAGGGGGCGATATCGATTGTATCATAATAAGTATCATACGGGTTGGGGCCGCGCTTTAGTCCTCCCTCTGCGACAACCTTATCACCGTTGACCCATAACCAGTATTTGCTGTCCGCTGCTATATCGGCATATAAATGCCCGGGGATGTTTTCCATATCGAATGTTTTTCTATAGCATATCCAGATATTCGATTCTGACATATCCGCCTTTGTGTCAGGGAGAATCCATTGGGCATTCCATCCGGTATGGGGTTTCTTATCTGGCACATGCCACCTGCCGGCCTCTTCCCTTTTTGCAGAGTTTACCTGAAAAATTGAATAGATGGCCGCAGCAAGCAGTATGAGTGATAATACTAAAGCGGAAGTCCTGTTATAAATAACCGAAACCGGATCAAGATCTGTAATTGCAATCCCTGACAACACGACTGCAATGCAGCAGATGAAAAAAACCTCAAGTACCCGGTAAAACTTCGCAGCTGTAATAATGCTGAAAAGGGAAAGCCTGATCTGATTAACAAGGATTATAAAAATGGAGAAGAAAATAGTCAGCACAAACATGGCTGATATTGCAATAGGGCCGTTTGTTTTTTTCATGTTCAGATGCAAAAAAAATGTTGTAAAAAAAAACACGGAGAGAAACAGGATAAGCAAAAAGACAGTCAATACCCATTTAATCTTAAGCCCGGTTGCCTTGCATATGAATTTGTTGATTTCCTCCCACAGGGGCCTGATTACCAAGAGCAAGACATCAAAGAAAGCCAGAAAGAACCCTGTAAGGCCCAGAATAAAAGATTGCATATTGCTTTGAATGATTCCCATATCCTTTATAAGGATAATTTATCCGGTGATGTTTTCAAAGGGAAATTCCATCAAATAACTTTGCGCTATTAACCGGAATCATTTCAAAATTTTGTTTCCGGGGTTGATTGAAAAAAATAATCGATTAAAATATGCATATATCGAGTACCAATGAAAAATGGCAAAGGAGGAAATTATGTCCAAGAGTCAGGATATCAAAAAAGACGTGAAAAAGAAGCCCACCAAATCCTTGAAAGAAAAGAGGCTTGAAAAGGCGGCGAAAAAGGCTGGCAAATAGCAAAACCTGAGATTGGAGCCATATTATATCCGGGAATGCATGCCCGGTATAATATTTTATCCCCGCAGCAATCCAAGCGCCGCCTGCCTGTCTTTTTTCCCGGCAGGTGTTACGGGGATGGAGTCTACTTTTAATATATGACGAGGCATTTCAATCGGGCTCAGTATCTTCCTGAAAAGTTTTTTCAGTTCTTTTATATCCAGGCTCGATTCAACAATGGCGGCAACCTCGTTATCACGCCCCTGTTTTGCGTTTACCTGAAATATGAAAATATCCTTTACGGCTTTAATTGACCTGAGTTTCTGTTCCACCGCATCGAGTTCTACACGGTTTCCTCCCACCTTGACAACACTGTCCACCCTGCCCAGGAGTTCGAAGCCTTCTTCCGAAAGAATCGCCCTGTCACCGGTCAAAAAATAGTCTTCGTCGTCAAGAGGAAGGCCTGGGGATATGAATGGGGACTTGACCAGAAGCCTCTCCTTTTCGATCTTCCATGACACGGGAGGAAAGGCCTTGAACCCTGTTTCGTCACGCATGCGGCTTCTGTGGGCAATTCCTCCCGTTTCGGTTGACCCGTACACCTCCTCGACCGGCGTACCGGTTGCCCTTGAAAATGCCAGACTGTGGGCCTTTTCCAGAAAACCTCCTGACGAAAAGGCAAGTTTGATACAATCTGGCACTGATCCTCCAACGGCAAGGGCTTTATAATGAAGTGGCGCCCCGATATAAACAGTAGCCCTGCTTGATGATACCCTCTCGATAATCTCAGCCGGGAACACCGGGGAACCCTTAATGATACGGGCCCGGGCGACAAACGGAAGCAGGACTGAAAAAAGCAGCCCGTAGATATGCCTTGGAGACACAGAGGCCAGAATGATATCATCGGGTGTAATCTTAAAATACTCCCTTAGAAAAACAGTTTCTGCAAACAGGTTTAAAGGTGTCTTGGGCCATATTATCGGCCTTCCGGTGGAGCCTCCAGAATAAAGCCACAAAAAGGGGGCATCGAAAGCCTTAGTTATGCTCAGGCTTTTTGAAAAATGTTCCTTTTCCAAGGGGATTATCTGCAGCAGGCTGTCAGGGAGCGCCTGCTTTTTTTCTGATATCACGGTTCCGGTTTTTTTCGCCATGCAGGCATCAATAATGACCTTCTCCGTCAGCACATGAGGAAATATCAGCTCAGGCCCTCCTGACAAAGAGGCCAGGATGGAGGCCATTATAAAACTTCTGTCTTCGCTGCAAACACAGACCGAGCTTTCATCAGGAGCTTTCCTTTTAACCGTCTCTCTTATGATTGCGGTCTTTTCAAGCAGTCCGGGGCCTTTTTCTCCGTCCGGGTCATGTTCTAAATCAGCACCGGCAGCAAGATCATCAATAAGGCATGCCAGCTCTTTTTCCATATCTTTTTTTATATTTTTCTTCATCCGATCAGTTTTTCCCACAAAGGTCCGACCCTTCCCCTTGAATAGAGCCTTGCCATGATCCTGTTCATTTCGCTGCCGCCCGAACCTATGACCCAGTTCCTTCTTCCGGCGGCCTTACTGACAATCATTTCCTCAATCTCTTCTGGTGATATCCCGTCGGAAAGGTAAAAAACAGGTTTGAGCAGATCTTCATCCGGTGAAATTCTTCCTTCTGCGAGCGCCATATTATAAAGCCCGGTACCCGGATATATCCTTATCCCGCAGAAAAAGAAAAATGCAGCAGATTCCAACTTTTCCGCATTTTCAAGCGTTTCCTTTATGCTCTCAATGTTTTCACCAGGGCCTCCCAGCAGGAAATAGTGACAGACATGAAGGCCTGCCCTTATGGCTGATTCGTGAGCGCTCATTACATCACCGACACTGAATGGTTTCCGGTATGTCAGGAGCATCTTCCCGGACAGCGATTCGGTGCCGAATTCGCAATGAGTGAGCCCTGATAATTTGAGTTTCTGATAAAGCCCTTCCTGGTCTTTGAGCGGAGAGAAAAAACCTCCCCACGGGATATCAAGACCTGCCTTTTCAAACTCTTCGGCGACCTTCAGACAATGTTCATAATCCGAATTGAAAACGCTGTCTGCAATATAGATATATTTTGCGCCCTTTTCTTTGAGGCTGACAGCCGTTTTTGCGCAAAGAGCAGGGTCGGCCCTGCGGATAGCCGCACCTTCAATAACAGGGTACGTGCAATATATGCAGTTAAACGGGCATCCGCGTTTTGTCTGCATGTTGAGCATGCCGGAGTTTTGAACGTAAAATTCGTTTGATGAGGCATTTTCAGGCAATTCCCTTCTGATGTCTCCTTCCCAGGGCGCAGGCCGTACAAAACCCTTTTGTCTGCAAACAACACCGGGAATGTCTTCTGGAGCGCTGCCTTTTTTAAGGGCATCCAGAAGAAGATTCAGGCGCTCGCCCTCTCCGGCAATACCATAGTCTGCCCCCAGTTCCCGGAAAAGGCTTTCCGGAAACAGGGAAAAACCAGCCCCGCCAAGTATCAGGGGAGCGCAAGTAGAATCACGTATGATTCTGGCAATCTCCCTGTATTCTTCTATATAGCTTATGGAATCCGTCGCCTCGCTGTTGTCTATGTTGCGAATTGAAAGGCCAACGCAATCAGGCTGGAACTCTTTTATCTCAAGAGGAATTGCTGAAAGGGCGTCCTTGTCGATAAGATCAAGCACTCTGACGGCATGTCCCGGCTTTAGCGCGCCTGCAAGATAATCAAGTCCTATCGGATATACCGGAAAAGGTGCGCGTACTTTATTTGCTGAAATCAGAAGAATTTTCATTTCAAGTTATTAAGGATTTATTTCTATGGCGCTCAATACACTGCCAAGTCCTAGTAGAAGAATTCCTCTACTGGCAAGTTCCGATTGGCCGCCGGAAACAATAAAGGGCAGCGTCCCTTTCTCCAGACAGGCTAAAGCATATGCGGCAGCTACTGCGCTAGATGTTGCAAACTGGCCGAAGAACTTTCTGTAATCGAATACTGCTCCTTGAAATGTCGTGCCTGTTATAACTTCTTCAATCTGAGATTCTGCATTTTGTTTTTCATTGGATGGAATTCCAGCAAAGATCGCGGCAAAGCGTTCGTTGATCCCTATGCTCTTGAGCTTTTCAATAAGGCCCTTCAAATGTTCCCTGGAATTTCTTTCATAAAAAAGCAGGGTTAATGAAGGACCGGCCAGAGCCGCTCCGCCGCTTACCAGAAAAGCCGCTCCGCCGTCCGCGTTGTCGAGTGAAATACCGGAGGAGGCATCGAGAAGGGGGGTCATCTCTTCGTGGAATTCATCGGCACCGATTAGCAGGGACTGCCTTCCCGTTTCATTTAGCAACTGCGCCATAAAGAGTGCCTGCTCGAAACTTGAATCTCCTGATGTGGCTGTGACATTGGCGCCTTTTGCACTGAAAAACAGGGCTGCCTGGCCTGCAGGGGCATTGTGGACCGAGCCCACAAAATCCGTCGGGCTTCCGTATTTGCCGCCTGTCTCGAAAATTTTACTTAAAAAATCACTTGTTTCGCTGAGTGCTCCCCATCCGGTTCCGAAAAAAACAGCCTCCGGTTTTTCAGAAGAACCGCCGGCCTTATATGCGGAATCACACAGTGCCAGGACTATCTGAGAGAGCCTGCCCAGCCTTCTGACAAGACGCGGGGGTAGATCTTTTGCAATAGAGTCAATATCCAGCCTGCCAGCACAGGGTTTCCCTTCCTCCAATGCTGTCATGATCTCTGCTGTATGGCCTGCGCCTGTTATCATTGAAAAACCTTTAACTTTAAGGCTTCTGATTTTTTTCTCCCGGATCATACCTGTTTCAGCCGGTTTTGAAATTATGAGCGATGCATTGTTGCCGCCAAAGCCGAATGAATTCGAGAGTACCGTATCAACACGGGTGTCCAACGTGTCAGAGACAGGAACAATTCCCAGTGTTTCATCTATCCGGTCAAGGCCCGTATTTGGCGGGATGAAATCATGCTTTACTGCAAGGCAGGCATAGCCCGCTTCGATAGCTCCGGCCGCTGCCAGGGGATGACCTGCAAGGCCTTTTGTAGAAGAAAGCAGGGGCGGTGTTTCACCGAACACATTCAATACAGCCTTTGCTTCAGCTGCGTCGTTATCCGGTGTGCCGGTGCCGTGAAGGTTTATATAACTAACTTCCTCCGGTTTAACGCCCGCATCTCTAAGGCAGGCGTTCATTGCCGCGATTGCGCCCTCACCTTCGGGATGCGGTTTTGTTGCATGATAGGCGTCGCAGCT
Source organism: Desulfomonilia bacterium (assembly GCA_036567785.1). Classification (NCBI taxonomy): domain Bacteria; kingdom Pseudomonadati; phylum Thermodesulfobacteriota; class Desulfomonilia; species Desulfomonilia bacterium. The sequence goes on from DATCTV010000034.1 coordinate 237,760, forward strand.
GAGCCCGCCTCCCTTGAGTTCGGCAATTGCATTTGCAGGGGATATGTCTGCCGCTTCAAGGAGCAGCATGCCCGCACCTTCGCCCACAGTCATTCCGAGTCTGTTCTTATCCAGCGGCCTGGCCCCTGTTGGGTCGATAAGCTGCAACGTATAAAACCCGTAGCAGGTTAGCCTGCACAGGGCATCCACTCCGCCTGCGAGTATCTTCCTTGCAATGCCAGCACGTATCATTTCCAGGGCTGCTTTGAGGGCCAGGGCGCCGCTTGAACAGGCAGTGGAAACAGTGAACGCAGGACCGTTGCAGCCGAGCTCATGTGCAAGATATTCAGCAACCGTTCCTGTGCCATGATATTTATATGCTGAAGGGTTTCTAATCTTATCTTTCAGAAGTTCTTCAGACAGAGGCATTCCGCCGGTTGTGCTGCCTATTACCACCGCATCGGGCGGACCAGAATTTTTCATGGCCTCTCTTGCGGCCATTAAGGCCAGCGTATGCGTTCTGGGAAGCCCCGGTGATTCATTGACGGGAAATGCAATTTCTCCTGCCGGTGGCGCATTTTCGGCAGCCTCGAAATTAAAAAGGGTAAGCTTTTTTATGAACGTTTTATTGGCGCTCAGCGAAATAAGGTGTTCATCGGCATTCGAGCCAGCAGGCGAAATAAGACCTAAACCGGTTACAAATGCCCTCGGCATGCTCAATCTCCAGAGACAGATTTTTTTTCGGGATTTATGCTCATTCGTTCCTTCCTGCGCTTTTCCCTGAGAAGATTTGCTATGAGCCTTGTCATTTTTACGCTTTGCGGCTGCTCGCGGTAAAAGGAATCCCATGCATAATCATAGAGTTCCTGGAGTTTTTCAGGGCTCATCTGAAGGGGCTTGAATACAACGTTTCCGGCATTATATCTGGCCCAGTTCGTATCGATTATACGGCCCTGAGAACTAAGCTCATCCCAGACCTGGGTTTTCGGGAAGGGCGTCAGCACAGTGAATTCGGCAAGGTCGAGATCTATTTCCAGAAGGAAATCCACAAAGCGCTTGAGAAAATCTTCGGTATGATCATCCATGCCCAGAAGGATTGTGCCTTCAACCCCTATGCCGTGATCGTGGTAAAGTTTGATCCTGTCCTTTATCTTATCTGATATTGTGTATACGGCATGATAGACATACCAGCAGCCCGCATCTTTGGCCAGTTTGAGGATTTCCGGCTCAGCCGAAACCGGATGCGCCACCCAGTCCTTGCCCATGCCTTTCATTGCCGTGAATAGTTCTTTCTGCCAGGACACACTCTGCTCAAGAGAGTTGTCCACAATAAAAAGCCTGTCCGAGGCTGCTTCGATATCCTTAAGGACGTGATCTATCGGCCTGGTGCGATGTATGCGCCCGCCCAGGTACGGTACACAGCACGGGTAGCAGTTGAACCGGCACCCTCTCGATGTCTGGACCAGATCGACAAGTTCCCAGCCCTTGTGGGTATAGTGTTTTTTCTTGTCATAGAGGTCGCGCCTGGGGTTGGGGATATTATTGATATCAGGAAAGTCTTTCATTATGTAAGAGGGTTTGAGGCCTCCTTCCTGAAAGTCGAAGAGCATCTGTTCTATCAGACCCTCGCCCTCACCGACCACGATTGAATCCGCATGAAGGGCCGCCTCTTCCGGACAGAGCGCCACATGAAGCCCTCCCATGACAACCTTTTTACCTCTTTTCCTGAATTCAGCCGAAAGTTCATAGGCCCTGGGCGCCTGACAGGTAAGCATGCAGCCTATCCCGACCAGGTCGCAATCCCTGTCCATATCTATATTTTCAACATTTTCATCTGTGACAAAAACATTTATCCCATCCGGGACGGAAGCAGCCGCAGTGATGACGCCCAGGGGCGGCAGGTTGAATTCGGTCTGATATTTAAGCTTCGGCCATCTCGGATATATTATATGGAATTTCAAATGGTTGCCCTCCATCAAAAACTATAACGGTTGACTGAAAACCGGTTTTCAATTTATATATTAAGCCTTGCTGGTAGTAAAGCAGATTACAATACATTTGACAGGCGGGTGTTGATGAACAATCTGATGGAAGAGCTCAAGCTTAAAGTTCTGGAAAGGCTTAATATCAAAGACATAACTCCGGAAGAAATCAACGCAGAAACCCCAATGATCGGAGAAGGGCTCGGGATCGATTCAATCGACATACTTGAGCTTGTGATAATGATAGAAGAAGATTACGGCATCAAGATCGACAACAAGGAACTCGGGGCCAAGGTGTTCAGAACATTCGGAACAATGGTCGAATATATTTCAGCCAACAGGAAAAAATAGCTTTTCAGATAAGACAGCCCCTTATGAATTTTATTGGGGCCTTTACCTTTCACATGGTTTTATTCCGAGCTTTAATCACTTGAGATTGAATTAAGGACATCTTTGAATATCGCCGCAATTTTTGGTCCGGCCTCTTCCGCCATCGAGATTATATAATCAAGGGACGCCCCTTTATAGTCATCCGGGTTATTGTTGTTCGTTACGGCCGAAATCCCCAGGACATCCATCCCGCAATGAACGGCCTCTATGACTTCCATAACGGTTGACATGCCGACAGCATCCGCGCCAAGCCTCTGTATCATGCGTGTCTCGGCGGCTGTTTCCATTGAAGGGCCCAGAAGCTGAATGTAAACTCCTTCATGCAGCTTTATTCCCAGCCTGTTCGCCGATATCCTTGCCCGGTTCATAAGCTGAGGAGCATACGGCCTGTCCATCTCGGGAAACCGCGGGCCCAGCTCGTCATTGTTGGGACCAACAAGCGGATTTCTGCCTGTAAAATTTATATGATCCCTTATCATCATGACAGAACCCGGTGTAAGATCGGGCCTTAACCCGCCCGCCGCATTTGAAATGAAAAGTCTCTTTACGCCCATGAGTTTGAAAACTCGGACAGGAAAGGTTACTTCAACCGGGGTATAACCTTCAAAAAGATGGAATCTCCCGCTCATCGCGATGACCGGCACATCGCCGAGCCTGCCGAATATCATCCTGCCTGAATGATGCGGGGCGGTTGATCTGGGAAATCCCGGAATATCCCCGTATGGATAGACCTTTTCAATTGCAATGGCTTCTTCCATGATCCCGAGTCCTGTTCCGAGAATAATCGCTGTATCGGGTTTTGAAGCATGCGCCAGAAAGAAGGCGGCCTTTTTTTCAATTTCCATTCGCCGGGTTCCTCGCAAGGTCTATCGCCTCGTCTATGAGCATGATAGGGATTTCATCTTCTATTTTGTATTTGAGCATGCAGGCATTGCAGATGAGTCCGGATTGATCGTTTTCAAGAACCAGTTTCCCTTTGCATTTCGGACATGCAAGGATGTCAAGCAACTCCTTTTCCACAGGCATGATTTACCTCCTAAACCTTTCTTCCGATTGCTATCAGGCATTCTCTTACCAGTTTTGCAGCCACAACGGAAGAGGTTCCGGTAAGATCGCACATCGGGCAAAGTTCCACCATGTCGATAGCGGCAATATTCAAAGAGTTTATCAATTTAAGAAGTATTCCGGAAAGCTCATTAAAGGTTATTCCGCCGGGTTCAGGAGTGCCTGTTCCGGGAAAGATGGAAGGATCCAGTATATCAAGATCACAGGTCAAATAGATCGGGCTATTATGAGCCCATTTTATGATTTCCTCAGGGGTTGAGGATAATTTTGCTGCAAGTTCAGCCTCGGATCGGTCTGACGACCTGACGCCTATTTGTTTTATGCGATCAAAGCCTACTGTTTCCGAAATGCGCCTTATTACCGTGGCATGCGAAAACCTGGAGCCAAGGTATTCCTCCCTTAAATCCGCATGTGCATCGAGATGAACAAGCCTGATGTCACGATAATGTCTTTCAACCGCTTTAAAAGTACCGAGGGTTACCAGATGCTCTCCTCCCGTGAGAAAAGGGATTGCGCCGGATGACAGGATGTTGGAGCTTTTTTCTTCAATCATAAGAAGGGCTTGAGCGGGATCTCCGAAAGGCAGTTCCAAATCTCCGGCATCGATAAAGGAAATGTCTTGAAGGTCCATTTTCTGAACCGGCGAATATGTCTCCAGTCCGTGAGAGGCCTCCCTTATCGCCTGAGGCCCGAATCTGGAACCTGGTCTGAAACTAGAGGTCGAATCAAAAGGCGCACCGAAAAGACATATCGCTCCTTTTTCCTTCGACGCAATGAATCTCATTAAAGGGCCTTTTTTACATAATTAGGCAGTGCGAACGCAGCCCTGTGCATTTCAGAATTGTAGTACATGCAGTTTTCAGCAACTGTTTCAGCCTTTTTTTCATCGAAAACCAGAGGATTGCCAGCATCCTTGAATCCCAGAGCAAAAGACCAGAGTCCGGAAGGGTAGCACGGTATCGGGCAAAGATAGAGGTATCCATTTCCGAAAGCTTTCCTGATATTCCCCATGATACCCGCAACATCACCCATTCGCCATGCGGGTGATTCTGTCTGTGCTCCCATAGTTCCGCCTTTCTTCAAGGCATTACGGACATTTTTGTAAAATCCGTGAGTAAATAATCCTGTTGCAGGGCCTACAGGATCGGTGGAATCGATAAGGACACAGTCGAATTCATTGGCATGCGCCTTGACATATTCTATGCCGTCTCCGATGAAAATCTCCACCCGGCTGTCATTCAGAGATGAGGACAATGTCGGGAAATAATCCTTTGCTGCCTTTATTACCATCTCGTCAATCTCGCACAATACGATATGTTTGACTTCTTCATGTTTTAAAACTTCCCTTACCGAGCCTCCGTCGCCGCCACCGATAATAAGGACCGATTCGGGATTTCCAGCACACATCATAGGGACATGAACAAGCATCTCGTGGTAATAAAATTCATCCTTTTCCGTCAGCATCACAAGGTCATCAAGAAGCAGGACATTCCCGAAAAAGGGGTTGTTTAAAACCTTGACTTCCTGAAACCGGCTTTTCCCTTCAAAGAGCACATCGAAGACCCTGAAACTTGCAGCACCGACCGTTCCCTTGTATTCCTCAATGAACCAGCTGTCTAAAATCATGGCCTGCTACTCCCAGAGAACAACTGCGGCGAATGCGCAGCCGCATTTATTGACCCGGTGCTCTGCGGCAACACTCTTGATCTCGCGGATGGCCTTGCCTCGCATTTTCATACCTTCTTCTGCCATTTTCCTTACTTTCTTTTCGACAATGCTTCTCGATTCATGGGAGGAATATTCCATTATAAGACCGGCATGGTCTTCATCGTCAGGAAATGCAATGGCAACACCTGCCGCAATTATTTCACCCGCGCTTTCCGATGTGATTTCCGCATATGCCACAGGTACGAGCGAACCGTGAGGAATGTCCACTTTTTCAACTTCAGTGCAGTACGGTGGACATATGCTGCTCATCTTGACGAGATTTGTGTTTCCAATCCCGGCATTCATCAGCGCCCCGTCAAATGCATTGAGCGTCGTATAGCCTTCTGATATCCCCGTTGTCATAAAATATTTTACCGGTGTTTTTATGATCATCTCATATACCTCCTGCCGAAACCACGGCTGGCTTGTGTCTGAGTTCCTGGCCGACCACCTGAATCTGTCCTCTTTTCATTTCCATTGTCGAAAAGTGGCTGCTTTGAAGCTTGTCCCTTAGAAATACAAATGCCTTCCAGGGGTCTACGGTGTCACCACAAGTGAATATATCGACAGCCGCATAACCGTATTCGGGCCATGTGTGAATTGACAGATGGCTTTCGGCAATCACTATCACCCCGCTTACACCGAACGGGTTGAATGTGTGGAAGGCGCTTTTCACTATTGTTGCCCCTGCTTCGAGTGCGGCCCTGTTCATATATTTTTCTATCAAAATCTCGCTGTTAAGCAGGTTTCTGTCGCAATTGTAATATTCCGCAAGAATTTGTATCCCAAGCGCATTCATTTTCCGCCCTCCCGATATACCGGATTTTTTTGCCTTTTTTTCATTACACATCTCCTCTAAAAGCTCGGCGGAGATGATATCCACAATACCTTGGCTTCGGTCTTTGACCTGTTTTCAAGCCAGTGCTGTTTGTTCGCCTCGTAATAAAAGGCATCTCCTTTTTCGGCCTTGTATGTTTCCCTGCCCGCTACAATCCATACCGATCCTTCCAGGACAAGCCCGCATTCATCTCCACTGTGCGATCGTTCTTTAGGTGTTGCCGACCCCGGAGCAAGGGTCACTATGATCATGTCCATTTCCCGTCCCTGAGCTCCAGCTATCGGCACCTCGGTTATCATTCCGTTCTCATTGTCTATCACCACACGTTTTTCTTTTGGAAAAACAACATTCACAGCCTCCTCGTCTTCGAAAAACTCCGCCAAAGACGTATCCAGGGCATTTAGAATAAGTTCCAGCGTATCCAATGACGGCGATGTGAGATCGCGCTCGAGCATGGATATGAACCCCTTTGTCAGGTCTGCACGATCCGCCAGATCCTCTTGTGTAAGCTCTTGTGCAAGCCGTAAATTCTTGACTTTCTCGCCGATCTTCATTCAATCCTCTTATACATATAATAGTTATAGAAAGTTTAATATACTAAACCATAGGTTCGCATTTTTAATTTATTATGTGGCATAATGTCAAGAAAAATATTTAATATATTGAACAAATAGTTTTATACAGAAAAATACCACCAGAGGAACCTTAAAAATATGCCTTATTAATGAAATGATTTAACCATAAAAGGGGTAAAAAATTTCACTTTAAAATTCTCTTCTTAATAATATCAGGATGTTGTATTAGGCATATACATTGCTTAGGCTATTAGTGAAGACCTTCCTCGCTTCATATGAGGAATTAAACGGGCACTCGAAAGGAGATAAAAATGAAAAAAGGAAAGCAGATTTTCTTTATAATGATTTTTTCCATATTGCTCTTTAGCGCATGCGGAGGCGGAGGAGGCGGTGGTGGAGGGTCTTCTGACGAAGGCACTCCGGATGATACAGTTGATGTAAGCGCAGAACGGGCTCAGACTGAAGACGTATTGTATGCAGCCTTCGCGGGTTCAGCGGATGATGGGGTTACATTTCCCTTATATGAGATAATGGTAAACGGTTTCATTAATATGAGCACCTCTCTTGTCTATGATATTTTAGGAGAAGTGGATTTATCAAATCCCTTTGGAACGCATACCTTTACAATTACAAAAGATGCCTATACAGCGGTTTTGACATTAAAAGTTCCTATTGGTTTAACCTTCCCTGTTAAATTTGAGGGAACTTTAAATGTGGACATGAACAGTAATGGATATCAACCTTCATCCGGATTATGTACATATAAAGGAACGAAAAATGGAGATGAATTAGTTATAATTTTTAACGGTTATATTGACAGTGAATTCAATCCTTATATTCGGACGCTTAATATAACCGCTACAAATCAACTGCTGGCATTGTACGGAACCAAAACCGCCAAATATGACAATTGGAACATAGCCATGAATATATTTTACGGCAGCGAAGACCCCTATGCCGGAAAAAATGATCCAATAACAGAAAAAACGGTCAGCTCGACCAAAACTACCAACTTCAGTTTTTTAAGCGGTAGCATGACAAATGAAACAAGAGATTTTACGGTAGGAGGATCATTCATTCTTGCTGAAGGGACATACACTTTCACAAGCGGTTTCAAATATATCCAGTCTCTTGATACTACAGGAAAGCTGCTGCTTACTTCCGCAAACGGCAAAATAAAAGTCCCCGGCATGGCCAGCACTGCAACAATAAAAAGTTCTTTCAGCACCTCGAATCCAACGGGTAACAAAACTATTGCTTCCGCAGCCGATTCTTATTTATGGGATTCCGGTCAGATGACGATAACCGGCCAATCAGGAAGCATTATCGCAACTTTTGATAACGGTACTGTAAATTTCAGCGGTGATTTGGGCAAATGGTCATTAGCCGGCTGGCAGCTTTTACTTGATCCTTTGGCATAGCGTTACAAGAGGACTTCGGTTTTACTTAATGCCTGGAAAATAGGGCCACGTTATAGTGTGGCCTTATTCTTTTTTTGATTCATCCAACAAAATCAAAGCCCTCGTTTTAGACATTTAACCGATTGACTCTTAAAGGCATCCCGTCATATAAAAATCGTCATGGAAATCAATCTTACTGAAATCATGAAACAGGTGCAGAACATCCAATCACAGGTAAAGGACGTTCAGGATAAGCTTTCCCGGCTCACGGTTACGTCTGAAAGCGGCGGCGGCATGGTGAGCGTAACTGTTACCGGAAGACAGGAAATAAAGGACATAAAGCTGGATCCGATCTGTGTCGATCCCAGGGATGTCCCCATGCTTGAGGCCCTTATAATCGCCGCCGTCAACCAGGGAATTAAGAAATCAAAAGAACTCTCCTCCGATGAAATGAAAAAGCTGACCGGAGGAATTCCGCTCCCTATCGACTTGAGCTAAGGTATGGACCCTTACCCGAAACCGCTAAGAAATCTTATACGGGAACTGAAAAGGCTGCCGGGAATCGGGGAAAAATCAGCAACCCGACTGGCTCTTTATATACTGGGAGACAAAAAAATGCTTAGAGAAGGGCTTGTCGCTGCGTTGGAAGATATTCGCCAGATTCAGCTCTGTCCCATATGCTTTAACCTGACAGATAATGATAAATGCCCATTTTGCACGAACCCTTCACGTGATGCATCTCTTATATGCGTGGTGGAAGAGCCCGGGGATATTCTCTCGCTTGAGACATCAGGAGAATTCCGGGGCACATATCATGTCCTTCACGGCCTTATTTCACCGATGAACGGTGTAGGTCCCGGAGATATCCGCATAAATGAGCTTATTGAAAGATTGACACCTGAAATTAAAGAAGTGGTGACTGCGCTCAGCCCTTCTGTTGAAGGAGATGTAACTGCACAATATATCTCAAAACAGATAACATCGTCCGGACGCAATATTAATGTTACAAGGCTTGCCTCTGGAATACCGATGGGAGGGGAACTCAGATATATGGATCAGGTGACAATAGCGAGCGCAATCCGTTACAGAAGGGCTTTATAGCTGAAGAACCGAAGGTAGTTTCTGCTGTTCCTCAACATCTCGGCCAAGTGTTACAAGCGTAAGATTTTCTTCGGTAAATATGTTTCCCGCCAGTTCAATCAATTCTTCCTCGCTTACCGCATTTATCTTTTCTATGATCTCTTCAACCGGGATTTCTCGCTGAAAGAACATCTCGTTTTTAGCAATAGATGACATCCTGTGTTCGGTAATTTCCTGTGAAAGAAGGATATGCCCCCTCATCTGGGCCTTTACTTCATCAAGCTTGATCCCGCCGAAGTCTCCTTTTTTAAGTTTTCTCATCTGTTCGGAAAGGACTTCAAGCGTTTTTACCATATTTTCCGAGGTGGTTGCGGCATTGACGGCCAGAACCCCACAGTCTTCATATATGTTGAGGTATGAATATATGGAATATACCAATCCCAGCTTTTCCCTGATTTCCTGGAACAGCATCGAACTCATGCTTCCGCCCAGAATGGAATTGAGAACCGAATATACCCAGCGCTTTTCTTCCCTCATAGAAGGTCCCCTGACGCCCAGCGTGAAATGAATCTGTTCAAGATCCCTTTCGTATGCCTTGTGATTCAGCCCTCTGGGTTTGATTACAGGAGAAGTGCTTCTCGTCATGCTTTTGACGGTTTCGAATTTATTCCCTGCTATACCAAGCAGCCCTTCATGTTCAAGGTTTCCGGCCCCTGCAACAATAATGGAATCAGCATCGTAACAGGAGTTTATGTGATCCATCATATCGTTTCTGAGAATTGACCCGATTGAATCTGCATCTCCTAAAATCGGTTTTCCCAGGGAGGTGTCCTCGAATATCGCATCGGCAAACATCTCGGAAATAAGATCTTCAGGAGAATCTTCAACCATGTGAATCTCCTGAAGCACAACCTTTTTCTCCTTCTCAATCTCCAGGGGATCCAGTTCTGAATTGAGAAAAATATCAAATAAAACTTCTGATGCCTTCTGAAGGTGTTCATCCAGGACTTTGATATAATAGACCGTGTATTCCTTGCCTGTAGAGGCATTCATGATTCCGCCAAGGGCATCGATTTCTTTGGCAATCTGCAGCGCGCTTCTGGTTGTCGTCCCCTTAAAGAGCATGTGCTCGATAAAATGCGCGATCCCTGTTTTTTTTGCCGGATCATGACGGCTTCCCGTTTTAACCCAGACACCGAGAGAAACCGACCGGACCTGAGGAATGGTCTCGGTCAGTATTCGCACACCATTGGACAGGCGTGTCGATTGAGGCATATTTTATTTCCCTTCGGTCTGTTTAAGGGCTTCCTTGCGGCTCAGCCTAATCTTGCCGTTTTTGTCTATTCCGATTACCTTGACCACTACTTCGTCGCCCTCGCTGACAACATCTCGCACGTTCTGCACTTTTTCATTGGCAAGCTGAGATATGTGTATAAGGCCTGAGTCTCCGGAAGGGAAATCCACAAACGCACCGAAATCCATTATCTTAACAACTTTGCCCACGTATACCTTATCGATTTCGAGCTCCTCTGTCAGGTTGTTTATAATATCAACAGCCATGCGGGCATGTTCTTCGTCCGGCGAAAAAACATTTACAGTTCCGGAATCGTCGATCTCGATTTTTGTTCCCGTGCGGGCGGTGATGTCTTTTATTACTTTACCCCCTGGACCAATGACATCCCTTATTTTTTCCGGATTGATCTGTATGGTGAATATCCTGGGGGCATACTGGGATATCATCTCGGAAGGTCTGTCGATAGTTTTTGACATTATATCCAGAATTTTGAGTCTGCCAATTCTGGCTTTTTCCAACGCATCTTCCAGAACATTTTCCGGAATTCCTTCGATCTTTATATCCATTTGTAGTGCCGTGACCCCATCTTTCGTACCGGCAACCTTGAAATCCATATCGCCCAGGTGATCTTCATCACCCAGGATATCGGTCAATACGATATAATCCCCTGCTTCACGGATAAGACCCATCGCTATTCCGGCAACTGGTTTTTCGATAGGCACACCAGCCGCCATAAGTGACATTGATCCGCCGCATACGGTGGCCATGGAAGAGCTGCCGTTTGACTCTAGGATTTCCGATACAAGCCTTATTGTATATGGAAATTTGCCTATGTCCGGCAGTACCTGTTTCAACGCTCTTTCCGCCAGATGGCCATGCCCGATTTCACGTCTGCTGGGACCTCTTAATGGTTTTACCTCGCCGACTGAAAATGGCGGGAAGGAATAATGCACCATGAAGGTCTTTGAGGTTTCGCCAAGAAGGTTTTCCAGCTTCTGTTCATCACGGGGTGTTCCTAATGTCGTTATTGCCAGAGCCTGTGTTTCTCCCCGTGTAAAAAGCGCTGATCCGTGAGTCCTTGGCAGAATCCCCGTTTTGCATTCAATTTTCCTTATCTCGTCAAATTTCCTGCCGTCAACACGGATCTTTTTTTCATGCATCAAAGACCTTACAACTTCACGCTCCAGTCTTTCAATGCAGGCCTTTACCAGAGAGATCCTTTCTTCATCCTGGTCTGCATACTTTTCTAGCACCTTCTGCCAGATGGCAGCTGCCCCATCTCTGCGCCCCTGCTTTGTTGATCCCGGCACAAAAACCTTGTCCAACCCATCGGCAACAAGCTTTTTAATTTCATTATAAAGGGCCTCGTCGCTTGCCGGTGGTGCAACCTTCATCTTGGGCTTGCCGGATAAGTTTCGAAGCTCTTCCTGTGCTTCAATAATTTCACGAATACGCAAATGGGCAAACATGATTGCATCAAGGATTACCTTTTCTGGAAGCTCTTTTGCCTCACCTTCGACCATTACTATTGCATCTTTTGTCCCTACTACCACCAGCTCCATGTCACCTTCTTCAGTCTGGCTGTAAGTCGGGTCAATTAAAAACTCGCCGTTAACACGGCCAATCCTGACGCCGCCTATGGGTCCTTCGAACGGGATGCTCGACACATGAAGCGCAGCTGAAGCTCCGTTTATGGCCATTACATCAGGGTTTACCTGGGGATCGGCGGAAAGAACATTGGCGACGATCTGAAGCTCATTGTAAAAACCATCAGGAAACAGCGGCCTTATGGGCCTGTCAATGAATCTTGCAGTCAATATTTCCTGGTCTGAAGGTCTCCCCTCTCTTTTAATGAATCCACCCGGAATTCTTCCCGCAGCATAAGACATTTCCTGATAATCGACTACAAGAGGCAGAAAATCCGTGCCCTTTCTTACATCTTTTGAAACCGTTGCCGTTACAAGAACAACACTGTCTCCCTGATAGACCAAGACCGAGCCATCAGCTTGCCTGGCAACCGTACCCACATCAAAGATGAGGGGTTTAACAGAACCTTTAGTTTGAACCTGCATAATGTCCTACTTACGCAACTTCAGTGCTTTGGCCAATGACCTGTATCTCTTTATGTCTTTTTCCTTGAGATAATTCAAAAGTCGTTTGCGCCGACCAACCAGCATGAGAAGGCCTCTTCTTGAATGATGGTCTTTTTTGTGCGCTTTGAAATGATCGGTAAGAGAATTTATCCTGGTTGTCAGAAGGGCAACCTGCACTTCCGGTGATCCGGTATCACTCTCATGAGTCCTGAAATTTTCGATTACTTCTTTTTTTACCTGTAGATCTAATCCCACTTTTTTCCTCCTGAAATTTCTTTCTTCGCCTTTGTTAGAGCGAAACGTTTAGCATGCCTTAAATACGCTGTAAATAGTTAATATGCCTTCATCCCGAGGATTATTAAAAGAATCCTCTTTCAATATATCCGAATATTCCGCCTGAACGTTTTACCCTTGCCATACACAGCAGATTATCTTCTTCATCCTTAATTGCCACAAAAGATTCCTCCTCTGCGCTCACATCATTAAGCATTGTTGAAATCTGAACCGGCTTCCCTTTGAGAATGGCTTCTTTCCCTGCGGCATTCACCTTTGCAACTGGCAGTTTTATAGCTTCAAGCAGTGGTACCAGGATGTCCTTCCCGTTTTCGATTTTCTGTTTTATTTCATCTATTGTTAATGCATCTTTGATTGAAAAGCCCTCGCTTTCAAGTCTTCTCAATTCTCTTAAATACCCGCCGCATCCAATATGCTCTCCCATGTTCCTGGCCAGAGACCTTATATAAGTCCCCCTGGAGCATACAATCTTCATTTCTACTGACGAATCATCGATTGAAATCACTTCCATACTATGAATGATAACTTTTTTTGCCCTCGGGCTGACTTCCTTGTTCTGGCGTTTAAGTCTGTATAGCGGTTTTCCGTTAAGTTTCTGGGCACAATATACAGGCGGCATCTGAATTATTTCTCCTGAATTGATGGTTAACCATTCCTCGAACTTTTCCCTGTCAAAGTTTATCTTCCCAAACGCTTTCTCAACATTACCCGTAATGTCATCGGTATCTGTAAACATCTCCAGACCCACAGTTGCGATATAAGCCTTAATATTGTCTTCCATATAAGGCAAAAGCTTTGTTCCATTGCCGATCCCGATACATAATAAACCCGTTGCAAATGGGTCCAGGCTGCCGAAATGACCGCCTTTTTTTTCACCAAGTGATTTTAATACTATATCAACCGCTTTTCTGGACGTAATGCCTTTGGGCTTGTCCAGCAGGACCACCCCGCTTAAACCCATTTTGATCCCTCTTCCATTACCCTGTTCAACAGCAATGAAGCCTTTCCCTTGACAGAGAAACCTGCTGCACGCTCATGTCCGCCGCCTCCAAAAGCCAATGCCGTCATCAAGGCTGCAGGTCCGGTCCTGCTTCTCATGGAACAGCGGACCATGCCATCTTCAGCATCCCTTAAAAAAATGCAAAGTTCCGAACCTCCTATTGATGAAATTTCTTCGACAATTCCTGAGGCGTCCAACGGAGTGGCCCCAACTCTATTCAAATCATCATTCGTAATATATGTGCCGAAAACGGTGTCTCTGATCGTAAGCCTTTCCATGGCATTACATAGAAGCTTATAGTACCAGATGGTTTTGCTCCTCTTTAATTTAAGAGCTATGGAATATGCATCCGCCCCTGATTTTGTCAGGTCATGAACGATCTCGAAAATCCTCGGCTTTATATTCGTATGTGTGAATCCCCCGGTATCCCCGAAAATTCCCATGTAAAGGTTGGACGCTATGGCCGGAGTGATTCTGGTAAACCCATGCAGAAGATCATAGATCATCTCACAGGTTGATGAATATCTGGGGTTGACCCAGCTGATATCCCCATAACCGTTGTTTGATTTATGGTGGTCTATTACTGCTATCATGCCTTTAGGTTTTATATTGCCAAGCATCTCCATATCTGAAACATCCAGGAGAAAGGACACTTCGGGAGACTCGCACAAATAATCCTTGTGGGCAGGTTGTATTGTATATTGTTCAGCAATGGCAGTGGTATATATGCGCCCGGCTTTTTTCCCTAATCCGGAAAGGGCGAGCGCCAGCGCCGATGTCGATCCAACGGCGTCTTCATCAGGAAGTTCGTGAGTCAGAATCTCAAAAGTATGCTTGCTTTGAATTAATTCAATTATTTTATCTTTCATCTACATGTATCTTGTTGAGCAATTCATCTATGTGTGATCCATAATCGAATGAGCTGTCATATATAAAATTGAGTTCCGGGATGCGTCTCAAATCCAGTGATCCCAGCATTTCATGCCTTAAAAACCCAGCTGCACTTTCCAGCCCCGCCAGAGTTTCTTCTTTTATTGCGTTGCCATGAACGCAGAAAAAAACATTGGCCTTCCTTAAATCGGCACTTACCTCCACACCGGTAATTGTAAGATCATGTACTCGCGGATCTTTCACTTTTCTTAAAAGAACTTCAGTTATGGTTTCCTTCAACAGGTCTGAAACTCTTGCCTGTCTTAATCTTCCCTGTTTCATAGATGAATGATCTCCATATTGCTGCCGATTACTTCCACATTCATGTTATTATTAATATTCTGAATGAATTTATCCATCATGGAATTTACATGGGCAGCATCATTGCTTACAAAAGCAGCTCCTAATGTAGCGGCCTGCCACAGGTCATTATCATCAACCTCGGCCACAGACGCGTTCATAGCCATTGCCTTGTCTTTGATGGATTTTAAAACCTTACGTTTTTCCTTCAGCGATCCGGCACCTTCAATAAGCAGTCTTACTTTGAGAGCTCCTATTATCACAATAAAGACTGCTCCTGTTTTTCTTTTGTAAAGGCCTGGATGATGTCCCCTTCCTGAAGATCATTAAAGCCTTCGAGAGATATCCCGCACTCATAACCGCTCGTAACTTCTTTCACATCGTCTTTGAAGCGCTTCAGCGATGCAAAACGGCCCTCCCATATAGTATCTTTTGCACGAAGAAGCTTTACCTGTGCCGTCCGCTGGATTTTGCCATCTATAACCATACAGCCGGCAATTGTTCCTATTCTGGAAATTTTAAATACATTGCGGACTTCAGCGCTTCCCTGAAGCACATCTTCATAAACAGGCTCAAGCATGCCTTGAAGCGCCTGTTTAATGTCGTCCAGAAGCTCGTATATTACCGTATATAACTTGATATCTATTCCATAGTTTTTTGCCAGATTTTTTACCTTCGTTTCCGGTTTGATATTAAATCCAATGATAACAGCCTGACTAGTAGAAGCTAACATGATATCATTTTCCGTTATGCTTCCGACACCTGAATGTACAACATTAATCCTGATGCTTTCACCCGTTTCGACACCTTTAATGGCGCCGGTGATAGCTTCAACTGTTCCGTGAACATCTCCTTTGATAATCACATTCAAGGCCTTTAATCTGCCTTCCATAACCTGGCTGTAAAGATCTTCAAGTGTTACCTGCGTCTTCTGCTCTACCACATTTTTCTGTTTAATCTTCAAATCCAGATATTCAATGATCTCTCTGGCTTTTTTATCATTAGGCACTACAAAGAATGTGTCCCCTGCAGAAGGTGGACTTGTGAGTCCTATTATTTCTACCGGCGTACTTGGTAATGCACTGTTTAAAGACGCACCCTTGAAATCATACATGGCCCTGACCTTGCCCCATGTCATTCCGGCAACAAAGGTATCTCCCTGCTTCAGTTCACCTGACTGGACAATAATCGTTGACATGGGCCCTTTGTTTCTATCAAGTTTGGATTCCAACACGGTTCCTCTTGCCGCACCCTTGGAATACGCCTTGAGATCAAGCATTTCTGCCTGCAGAAGTATCATCTCGAGGAGTTCATCTATACCGATATGCTTTTTGGCAGACACCTCCACAAAAACAGTATCTCCGCCCCAATCTTCCGGTACGAGACCCTGGTCTGCAAGCTGCTCTTTCACCCTTTGAGGGTTTGCATTCGGTTTGTCTATTTTATTTACGGCTACAATTATTGGTATATTTGCTGCCCTTGCATGGCTTATCGCTTCTTTTGTCTGTTCCATTACACCATCGTCCGCTGCAACAACAAGTACTACAAAATCAGTAACCTGCGCCCCCCTTGCCCTCATGGCAGTAAATGCCTGATGGCCAGGCGTATCAATAAAAGTTATCAGTTTATCTTTGCATCTTGCCTGATATGCACCAACATGCTGGGTGATTCCGCCAAATTCGCTCTCTGTAACGTTTTCTGACCTTATAGCGTCCAGAAGCGATGTTTTTCCATGATCGACATGTCCCATTACAGTAACAACCGGCGATCTGCTGACAAGTTCCTCTTCCGGATGTTTAGGGGGAGTCAGATAGTCTTCCAGTATATCATCTCTTGTTTCTTCGATTTCATAACCCATTTCGGCAGCAGCCAGAACGGCCTCGTCAGATGTTATGTAATCGTTTTCCCTTACAATCATTCCAAGCATGCCAAGCACTCTGATAACTTCTGAAACCTTGACTCCCATTTCTCTTGCAAGCCCAAGCACGGATATATCCTTGCCGATGCGGATTTTTCTCTTTTTTGCAGGAATCGGGATATGAAGCTTTTTGTCTTTATGTCTATGGGGTTTTTTTGAAAATGCTGGCTTGATGTCATAAATTTCAACCTGAGGAAATATTTCTGTTTTCGGTATTTTTACTCCTGTTCTTATATTCTTTAAATCTACAATCTCGAGATCCGAGTCATCAGTAATAACATCAACGACTTTCCCCTTCTTTTTGGGCTTTTTCTTCTCACGTTTCTTTTCTTCTTCTTCTATTAATTTTCTTGCCTCTTCTTTGATTGGCGGTTTTTCCTGCTGTCCCGCCACTTTCTTTTCCGGCTTAACTTCTTTTACCGGAATCGGCGGCTGTTCTTCTTTCTGAGCTGCTGCCGGACGAACCGGGATTTTTGTTTCCTTTTGGACAATTTTCTTTTCAGGTTCGGCGGTTAATTCTTTTTTCTCCTGCAATGAAGCTTTCACATGAGTCTGTTTAGCTTCTTCTTTCTTGTGTTCAGGTGTTCGTATTTCGGATTTTGCTTCAGCTTCCACCGGTTTATGCTCAATAATTTCCGGAGTTTGTATTGTCTGGGTTTCTTCATGATCCGTTACGGGCTTAACCTCTTCAACTTCAGCCGTTGTAATTTTAGCCCTTCGTCTGATAATTTTTGAACTTACGCGTTCTTCATCAAAGGATTCAGTCTTTGTTTCATCCTGTTGTTTATCGGATGATTTTTCAAGTCGTTTTTTTATTCTATCGATATCGTGAGGATCAACCTGACTCATCTTGTTTTCCGCTGAAATAGCGAGATCTTTACATATTTTCATGAGCTCTTTTTCATCTATTGAAAATTTCTGCGCTAATTCAAAAATCCTCATTTTTTTTATCATAAAACAGCACCTCTAGAAGAAAGGCTTTGTATTCTTTCCAGATCCCTTTGCATTTTTTTCTGCAATGGCCAGCTACCTTTTATTATTGCAGTTTCAACAAACATATCCTTGCAATTTTCTTGAAGATTATAGATTTTAACACCTAGACTTCTGGCTTTTTCAAGTAATTTCTCAGATCCTGATATATTATCATTACCTGCTATTAAATAATCTTTAGAATCAATGGGTTGTTCCGCATTTTTTTGCATATAGCCCATTTTGCTGCATAATCTGATATATCTTAATATTTCATAAATAATCTTTTTTTCTATTTCTTCTTTAAGTCCTACAAGTGTTTCTTTGGAAAAACCCAACAGGGACTTTTTGCCATTTATGATTTTTTCTAAACATCCTGTTTCAGGGCAAATGTATATACCTCTGCCATTCATTCTAGAAGAATGATCATACAAGGTATTTCCTCTTGGTGGTTTGATCAACCTCATTAATTTATCCTTTGGCTGCACTTTTTTACACACGCAGCACCGTCTGAGAGGTCCGCTCTCTTTAACTGCCGACAATCTTTTTTGCCTTTTTAAGGATGAGTTTAGCCGTTTCTTCATCAATTCCTTCTAATTCAATCAAATCGTCCTCTGTCGCTTTTACGATGTCATGAAGGGTTTTGTAACCGGCTGATGTCAGTTCTTCTGCTATAAAATCATCAATTTCCTTGATTCTTGTAAGGGCATATTTGTCTTCGGAAGAAACCACTTCTTCCATTCCATCCGACCTTACATCGATTTTCCATCCAGTAAGTTTTGCCACCAGTCTTACGTTTTGTCCGCGTCTACCTATAGCCAGGCTGAGCTGATCATCTGCGACAACTACATCCATGGCTTTATTTGTTTTATCCACGATAACTTTTGAAACACGAGCTGGTGCAAGGGCATTGCATACAAATTTAACAGGGTCTTCCGACCATACGACAATGTCCTGCCTTTCCCCTCTGAGTTCCTGAATAACATTCTGAACACGTGCGCCTTTAACACCGACACATGTACCTACCGGGTCGACATTTGGATCATGGCTTCTTACGGCAATCTTCGCCCTTATACCGGGATCTCTGGCCACTGCTACTATTTCCACAATTCCTTCTGCAATTTCTGGTACTTCCATTTCAAAAAGCTTTTCAAGGAACTTCGGATGCGTCCTGGAAAGTTCAACTTGTGGAATCTTAAGAGATCTTGTTACGTCAAGTATATATGCCTGCACTCTGTCGCTTCTTCTGAAAAGCTCACCTGGTATCTGCTCCTTTTCCCTGAGAATGGCTTCTGCCTTGCCTAAATTAATTATAGCATCTTTTCTTTCAAATCTTTGAATAAAGCCGGATATTATTTCTCCCTTGCGTTCAATAAATTCTTTGTAAACAACATCCCTTTCAACTTCTTTAACTTTTTGCATCATAACTTGTTTTGCGTTCTGAGCTGCAATTCTGCCAAGTTTGCTGGCATCAAGCTTTTCACCAATTTCATCGCCTACCTCGCAGCCTGGATCAAGGATTTTTGCATCTTCAATCGCAATTTCCATGGATGGATCAAAAACATCTTCAGCAACCACTTTGAATTGAAACACTTCTACTTCATCGGCGTCTGCATTATATTGCGCCTCGATATTTGGATAATCCCCATATACTTTTTTTGCAGCACTTAGAATCGCCGCCTCAATTACACTTATGAGGTCGTCCTGTTTTAAACCCTTTTCCTTTGCTATCTGCTCCAATGTTTTTGATAAATTCAAGCTCATACGCATACTCCCTAAAACTAATAATCTAGATTGGCCTTAATTATCTCTTTCAATAAAAATTCATGTACAATCTTTCCAGTATCTATAAAAATATTTATTCCATCCGTTCCCTTTAGTATGCCCTGTATCATCCCCTGTTCTGTATGAATCTTAACTTTCCTCCCTGTAAAATGTTCATAGTCCTTTATTGATGTCAGCCTCCTGGTAAGTCCGGGAGAAGATACTTCCAGTCTGTAACGACCTTCTATCACGTCTATAGCATCAAGCAAAAGACCAACACGTCTGTTTACATTTACACAGTCGTCCAGTGTTACGCCCTCAGGTTTATCTATGGTCAGCTTTAATACACCCCTAACAAAACTGATATCCAGCAAATCCAGCCCCAAAGGCGCCATTTCTTTTTCAATTTCTTTTTGTATTTTTTCTAATAATTCATTTTCTTTCATGTTAAATAAAAAAGTGGGCATAAGCCCACTTTCCTCCCCTAGCCATCGCTTTCTGGAGCGGGCAACGGGGTTCGAACCCGCGACATTCAGCTTGGGAAGCTGACACTCTACCAACTGAGCTATGCCCGCACGAATATTATTAATAGAATATGAATAATCCTATTGTCAACAAATCTTTCAGCCGGAATCTTTATATGCGGGTGTTTTTAAATACTATCAAGCCCCATTTCTTTGAATTAGATGTGATTAATTTGGAATTATCTTTACCAATACAGATCGTTGTCTGGGCCCGTCAAATTCAGCAAGGTATATACCCTGCCAGGTACCCAAGACCAGAGTTGAACTCTCTGCAAAAACTGTTACGCTCGACCCTATAAGGCTCGCTTTTATATGTGCGTGAGAATTTCCTTCTATGTGACGGTAATGGCTGTCCTTTGGCACAAGTTTTTCCATTGTTTCCTTAATATCCTCCTTAACATCCGGGTCGGCATTTTCATTAATAGTAATCCCGCATGTTGTATGGGGAACATAAATTACAACAATACCGGAAGAAACTGCCTCTGTTTTGATGATGGATTTAATATGAGATGTTATGTCGATAAATTGGCATGCGCTGGTCGTTTTAACTTCTATTCGTTTTATCATTATATCCTCTCTTTCCTCTTTGGTGCATTATTTGAAAGAAAAAGTTTTTCAAAATTAGAAAAAGTTATTTCTGATAATTCTTCCATACCCATCTTTTTAATTTCTGACAACATTTTAAGAACCTCAATCAGATATGCAGGTTCGTTCATTTTCCCTCTATATGGGACAGGAGACAGGTAAGGCGCGTCTGTTTCAATAAGCAGCCTGTCCAGAGGAGTCACCTTGGCAACCTCTCTTAATATGTCAGCTGATTTATAAGTAATCACTCCGGTAATTGATAAATAAAAACCTTTTGAAAGGATATATGCGGCAAAATCCGTGTCACCAGAAAAGCAGTGCATTACCCCTCCCATGGACCATCCATCATTTTCATCAAGAACGCGGATGGTTTCCTTATGGGCTTCCCTGTCATGTATGACAAGGGGGAGCGCATAGTCCTTCGACAATTTTATATGGGCCTTGAATATCTGTTCCTGTTCAATATAGGAAGCGGGTGCTCGAAAAAAATCAAACCCGGTTTCCCCCACCGCTACTACCTTTTCATCTATTTGTCTGGATAAGTTATATACATCTTCTGTTGAATATTTTACGGCCATTTGGGGGTGAATCCCGACCGTGCTGTAAAATCCCTTATATCTTTCAGAAAAAATCTTGGCCTTCATGCTGTCATCAGGATCAATTCCAACTAGAAGAAATTTTTCAATCCCGGCACTAAAAGATCTATTTATAATATCATCAAGGTTTTTTCTACATTCATCAAAGTGCAAGTGATTATGTGAGTCAGCGATCTTCATATTTACATGATCTTCAAAAAATCATCATGAATAATTTTATTGGTTGCAACAATATCTCCTTTATGGAGATCAAAATCAGCTCCATTCATACCGGTGATTTTCCCGCCGGCTTCATTAAGAATCAAAACCCCCGCTGCCATATCCCAGGGTTTCAGCCCCATCTCCCAGAAAGCATCAAATCTCCCGCATGCCACATAGCATAGATCAAGTGCGGCTGAACCGAATCTTCTTATTCCTTGGACATTTCCAACGACATTGAAGAAGCATTGTATGATTTTATCCATATTTTCGCTTTTATATGGAAACCCTGTAGCAACTAACGAATCGAGAAGATTTTCGGTCCTGGAAACATATATTGGCATTCCATTAAGGAAAGCCCCTTTGCCTTTTTCAGCATGAAATGTTTCACGAGTTGAAGGATTGTGGCAGACACCAATTACCGGTGATGCATCTTTGTATAGTGCTATAGAAACACAAAACATAGGTACTCCGTGTACGAAATTGGTAGTACCATCTATCGGGTCAATATACCAGGCAAACCCATCTTTTCCCTGCTTATCATATCCTTCCTCTGCTATAATGGCATGATCGGGAAATTTTTCCACAATACTTTTAATAATCATTCCCTGAGAAGCCTTATCTGCATTGGTAACAAGATCAATGCGGCCTTTATGTTCAACGAGAATCTCTTCGCTTGACTGATTTAATATGTATTCGCCAGCCTCTTTTGAGAGATTAATTAAAAATTCGAGCATATAACCCCTTGCTAAATTATAAATAATTGATATAGCATAGAGAACATGGAGAAGGTTTACAAGATAAAAAACAGTCTGAGAATACCCATGATGATTGCAATCATCCTTTCAATCCCTGTATTTATTGATTTGTTCAGCAAGGGAATAGCAAGACAGCATATAGTTATTGTGAGTATACTGGTCCTTGTTTTTATAATTTTTGCCTTTAATAATCTTTTAAGAAAAATATGTATTTTCGATGACAGGATATCTATTTTCAGTATTGCCGGCAAAAAAATCATCCCCTTTAACGAAATCACCTCTGTCGATGGCATTTCATTGGGCAGAAGACAATACATATCAATAGTGCATAAAAAAAAGACGACTCTTGTTCCGAACAGCTTTCGTGATTTTCAGAGTATACTCGTTTCTATCAAAAATATTGTTCCGGAAGATATTATCGGGCAAGGACTTAAAGATATTGAGAGTTACCCCCTTTCCCGAACAGGAGACACGATAGGCGCCTGGATCACGGTAATTATTCTCGCTGTAATCCTTGCAACCCGCTTGGGATGATTATTTAGTTCCGGTCTTTACATCATTTGAAATTGGTTATTCCATCGCTTTTTTTAAAATGTTTCACGTGAAACTTTTTGTTTTTTTATATTTTTTTTTATGCTAATTTTCTCTTGTGACGGCAAAAATTATCAGTATTTCAAATCAAAAAGGCGGGGTCGGAAAAACAACCACGGCTGTCAATTTAAGCGCTTCTCTTTCATTGCTTGGTTGTCGTGTTTTGCTTGTAGATTTTGATCCTCAATCTAATACCTCTTCGGGCATTGGGGTTGTCCTGGGGGGGGATGATAAGCATATATATCATTCTTTGATTGGAAGTTGTCCATTCAATGAAATTATTAGGGAAACCCGCGTTAAAAATCTTTTTCTTGCCCCGAGCAACAACAGTCTTATCGGTTCTGAAATAGAGCTTCTGGAAATCGATTCAAGGGAGTCTGTTCTCTCTGATATATTGAAAGAACAGGTTGAAAATTACGATTATATTATTATCGATTGTCCTCCTTCCTTGGGTTTGCTGACTTTAAATGCCCTTACTGCCTGTGATTCCCTTCTTGTTCCTGTGCAGTGTGAGTATTTTGCCCTGGAGGGGCTTAAAAGTCTTCTGGGAACCTTTGATCTTGTAAAGAAGCGTTTGAATCCATCTATAATTATAGAAGGTTTTTTGCTAACGATGTTTGACTCCAGGACTAGGTTAAGCCATGATATTTCAGAAAATGTCCGTCACCATTTTGGCGACAGGGTTTTCAATACGGTTATTCCTAGAAATATTAAGCTCTGCGAAGCTCCCAGTTATGGACTTCCCATTTGCCTTTATGATATTTCTTCAAAGGGTGCCCAGCACTACCTTATGCTGGCACGCGAAATTAATGAGAGGTATAGCAAATGAAACCAAAACAGCGGTTGGGACGCGGAATAGATGCTTTATTCAGTAATACGACTATATCCACCAGCTCCGATATTGTTGATCTTCCCGTGAAAGATGTTTTGCCCAATCCAACACAGCCCAGGAAAAACTTTGATGATGATAAACTGGTCGAACTTTCGGAGTCTATCAAAAAAAATGGTTTATTATCACCTCTTCTCGTAAGGAGAAGCGGTTCAAAATTCGAGATAATTGCCGGAGAAAGGCGTTATCGGGCTGCTTTAATGGCCGGTATGGAAAAAATTCCATCTATTATTCATGATGTATCTGACAGCGATTCTTTCAGGCTTTCAATAATTGAAAATGTTCAGAGGGAAGATCTAAATCCAATGGAAGAAGCCGAGGCTTATTATGCGTTGAATAAACATTTCCATCAAACTCACAATGAAATTGCTGCGGCTGTTTCAAAAGATCGTTCCACCATCTCTAACGCTCTGAGATTGATTTCCCTCCCTGAGCCGGTAAAAGAATCGTTGAGGTCCGGAGAAATAACAACCGGTCATGCCAGGGCGATTCTCATGCTTTCCGGCTTTCCCGAACAGATATCCCTTTATAAAACCGTTATTTCAAAAAAGCTGAGCGTCAGGGAGACGGAAACATTGGCATCAAAAAACAATAGAAAAAAAACTTCTTCCAAAAAAGGAGGGTCCTCCGATCTTGAGCGGCTTTCTCATATTCTGTCCGAAAAACTCTCGACAAAGGTTGTGTGTTCCTGGACAAAGAAAAAAGGGAAGATTCTTATAGAAATTCTTTCCAGAGAAGATTTTGAAAGAATAGCTTCTCTTTTTTCTTTAAATGAAAAGCCTTTATGAATATAAACATTTTATCTACAAATAAACAGAATTCAGATACCAGAAAATACTTTTTCGGTTTTTTTCTTTGTTCAGTCTTGAATTTTTCCAAAATAATTAAATGCTTATATAAGATATCGACATATCAACATCAGTATTTATATTTTTATTTAAAACAGGGAGAATTTATATGAAAATAAAAATCTCTAAGCAGTTGTTACACAATATCCTTTCCAAGGTTATGGGTTTTACCGAGAGAAAAACCACATTATCAATTCTCAGTCATGTTCTCCTTGAGACAAATGAAGATTTACTGATAATAAAAGCTACTGATCTTAATACATCTATTCAGGTATCCTCACCATGCACAATTGAAGAACAGGGAGCATGTGCCGTAAATTGCAAGGATCTTCTGGAAGTGATCAGAGAGATGCCTGATGGAGACATATCACTTTGGACAGAGAAAAATATAAGACTTAATATCGTTTTATCCAAAAACAAAGCCAAGTTGAATATTATGGATGCTGAAGAATATCCCATGGTTGATCTTCAACAAAGAGGAACAGGTCTAAGTGTCGATCCTGAAGTTATTAAATCCATGATAGACAAGACAATTTTCTCTATCTCGACTTCTTCAGAAACGGATACAAAGTATACTTTGAGTGGCGCAAAATTATCTTACGGAGAAGATGATGTTACAGGAATTTCCTTTTTAGAGATGACAACTACGGATAGTAGAAGGCTTTCGATAATAAGACAGGATATCCCGGAAAAACTGGATTTGGGAGAAGGAATAATTCTTCCCAGAAAGGGAATGCAGGAATTAAGAAAACTCATAGAATTTGGAGAAGAAGACTCATATGTAATTTTAACAAAGGATTCCCTGTACTATAAATCTGCCGATACAATAGCAACTGTTCGTCTTATAGAGGGAAGATTTCCTGATTTCAGAGGAATACAAAATTTAGAAATGTATACGACGCATGTTATCGTAAACCAGATTGAACTGGTAAATGCCTTGAAGTTTTGCTCAACAATGGTTTCGGATGTCGTAAATTGTGTCAGATTCACTTTCAAAAGTGATCAGATTATTCTATATGCTAACAACCCAGAGAGGGGAGATGTAGAAGTTCCGATCTCATGCGAGCAAAAAGGAGAAGAAGTAGAGATAAATTTCAATCCGAGGTTTTTCCTCGACTGTCTAAATCATATATCCGGGGAGGTAGAGCTTAGACTTAAAGGAACCCAAGGACCATGTCTTATAACACCGTTTGGAAGACATGACTGCAAATGGATAGTTATGCCGCTTAGATACTAATGGAGAAAAAGATGGAAAAAAGTGAATATACTGCAAAGGATATAAAAGTCCTGGGGGGATTTGAGGCCGTTCGCCTGCGACCTGCAATGTATATAGGGTCAACATCATCCCAGGGGCTGCATCATCTTGTTTATGAAGTGGTAGACAACAGTGTGGACGAAGCAATCGCAGGTTTTTGCAAAAATATAAAAGTTACAATTCACATGGACGACAGCATAACGGTAACGGATGACGGGCGGGGAATACCGACGGAGATTCATGAAGAAACTGGCAGACCGGCAGCAGAAGTTGTTCTTACAACACTGCACGCAGGAGGAAAGTTTGAAAATTCGGTGTACAAAGTTTCAGGGGGACTGCATGGGGTCGGCGTTTCCTGTGTCAATGCCCTTTCCGAATCGCTCGAGCTTGAAATTCACCGTCAGGGAAATATCTATATCCAGCGGTACGAAAGGGGAGTTCCTGTTACCGACCTGGAAAAAAAAGGACCCACAGATAAAAGAGGCACGATAGTTCATTTTAAGCCGGATGCGGATATATTTGAAACAACTACGTTCGACTATGATGCCCTTCTCAACCGGTTGAGAGAAACCGCCTTTCTGAACAAAGATATAAGGATCACGCTTGAAGATGAGAGGACAGATACAGTAAACACTTTTCATTACAAGGAAGGACTCCTGGATTTTGTAAATTACCTGAATGCCAAGAAAAAGACCCTGCATGCCCCGGTAAGCTTCAGAAAAGAAAGGGGAGATGTTGTGATAGAGGGGGTCATTCAATATAATACTTCATATTCCGAAAGCCTTTTCTCCTTTGCAAACAACATAAACACCCACGACGGAGGGACTCACGTATCAGGCTTCAGAAAGGCCCTAACAAGGACCATCAACAATTACGCAAAGGAAAAAGGGTTCCTTAAAAATTTCAAAGAAGGAATTCAGGGTGACGACACAAGGGAAGGGCTGTGTGCAGTTATTTCAGTAATGCTCCCCAATCCGCAGTTTGAAGGGCAGACAAAAGGAAAACTGGGCAATT
The DNA here is from genome assembly GCA_036567785.1 of Desulfomonilia bacterium. Lineage (NCBI taxonomy): Bacteria > Pseudomonadati > Thermodesulfobacteriota > Desulfomonilia > Desulfomonilia bacterium. Next base: position 264,596 of record DATCTV010000034.1, read on the forward strand.
CAGAAATACAGGGGATAACGGAAAGCATAGTTAACGAGGCCATAGGGGATTACCTTAACGAAAACCCAACAGAAGCGGCAATGATCATAAAGAAAATCATTGACAGCGCCCAGGCCAGAGAAGCAGCCAGAAAAGCGCGGGAGCTGACCAGACGGAAAAGTGCACTTGAAAACACGTTTCTTCCGGGTAAGCTTGCAGACTGTCAGGAAAGAGACCCAGCGCTCTGTGAAATATTCATTGTCGAGGGAGATTCTGCAGGTGGCAGTGCAAAACAGGGACGAGACCGCAAAAATCAGGCCATCCTCCCGCTCAGGGGAAAAATACTTAATGTGGAAAAAGCACGGGTCGACAAGATGCTGTCCAATCTGGAGATAAAGTCTCTTGTGACGGCATTTGGTACCGGAATAGGCTCTGATAATTTCGATATATCAAAACTCAGGTATCACAAAATAGTTATAATGACGGATGCTGACGTAGACGGAGCACACATAAGGACACTCTTGCTCACTTTCTTTTTCAGACAGATGCCCGATATAATTGAGCATGGGTACCTTTACATAGCACAACCTCCTTTGTTCAGGGTCTCCAAAGGAAAGACTACGAGCTACCTCCTCAATGAAGATGCACTCGAGGAGTATCTTCTTTCAGGTATATCCAAAGAATGTACAATCAAGGGAGAGGTGGAGATATCAGGCCAGGAGCTTATACGTTTCATCAGACAGATTCACCGCCGCGAAAATATTCTTGTGAACTATGAAATGAGAAATATGGATGATCGAATAGTTCAAGCCGCTTCATACATGGACCCGGAAGAAATCAAATCAGAGTTTTCGGGGGTACTTGTAAGCGAAAGCGTGAAAGATATCACAAAAGCATGGTTTCCAAATATAGGCCCTGTTCGCTCAGAAGTGAAGGACGATCACGTAATCTTTTATACTGTCAAAAACGGCCTGAGAAAGGAGACGCTGATCGACAAAAAGCTTTTCGAATCAAAAGGGTTCGAAGAACTTGTAAAGATACATACACACCTCAAAAAAGTTGGAAAACCTCCTTTCCATATCATAAGAGGGTCTTCCGTACACAAAGTGGATAATCTTAATGAAGCCATGCTCAAAGTTCAGGACGAGGCAAAAAAGGGGCTGAGCCTGCAGAGATATAAAGGATTGGGAGAAATGAATCCGGAGCAGCTCTGGGAAACCACCATGGATCCTGCGAACAGAACCTTTTTAAAAGTTACAATAGAAGATGCAGTTGAAACGGACCAGATATTCTCTACCCTTATGGGAGATGAGGTTGAGCCAAGACGCGATTTCATACAGACAAACGCTCTCAGGGTTACAAACCTGGATATATGATTTTTTAAAACAGGGGAAAAATAAATGCCTATCAATAATATAGCCATAGATCAGGAAATGCGTAAATCCTACCTTGATTACGCCATGAGCGTAATTATCGGGAGGGCTATACCCGACGTAAGAGACGGACTGAAGCCGGTTCACAGGCGGATTCTTTACGCCATGCATGAAGCGGGCAACACCCACAACAGGGCATATAGAAAATCGGCACGCTGCGTAGGTGATGTCATAGGTAAATATCATCCGCATGGCGACCAGGCGGTTTATGATTCCATCGTTAGAATGGCACAGACATTTTCTTTGAGATACATGCTTATCGACGGACAGGGCAACTTCGGATCAGTGGATGGTGATCCTGCAGCCGCAATGCGATACACGGAAATCCGCATGTCCAGAATAGCCGACGAAATGCTCTCCGATATAGAAAAAGAAACGGTGGACTTCAGTCCCAACTATGATGAAAGCCTGCTTGAGCCACAGGTTCTTCCTGCAAAAATTCCGGCACTCCTGCTCAACGGATCATCTGGTATTGCCGTTGGAATGGCGACAAGCATTCCGCCGCATAATCTAGGAGAACTGATTAATGCCCTTATTGCAATAATCGACAATCCTGCCATAACCGTTCATGATGTTATGAAGCTCGTTCCGGGTCCGGATTTTCCGACTGGAGGCATTGTATATGCAGGCAGCGAACTTGATAAAAGCTATTCAACCGGCAGAGGCGTAATTACCATACGGGGCAAGACACATATAGAGGAAGAAAAAGGCGGAAAGGAAAAAATAATAATTGATGAGCTCCCGTACGCGGTAAACAAGGCGGAGCTGATAGAAAAGATAGCGCTTCTTGCCCAGGAAAAGAAAATCGAAGACATTACAGCTGTCCGGGATGAAAGCGACAAGGACGGCATGCGGGTCGTCATCGAACTTAAAAAAGGCGCTCAGGCCGGAATCATAGAAAATCTTCTGTATAAGCTCACAAATCTTCAATCGTCGTTCTCAATGAATTTTCTTTCAATTCACAACAACCGTCCGCGGGTGATGAACCTGCTTGAGCTATTAAGCGCCTTCCTCGATTTCAGGGAAGAGGTAGTAACAAGACGATCCCAGTTTGAACTCGCAAAAGCAAAAGCAAGGGTTCACATATTGGAAGGCCTTCTCAAGGCCCTTGATCATATTGATGAAATAGTGGCATTGATCAAGGCTTCTGCAACACCGAAAGATGCGTTGGATGCCCTGATGAATGCATTCGGATTCTCCGAGATTCAATCTCAGGCGATCCTGGATATGCGCCTTCAGAGGCTTACTGGCCTTGAAAGGGATAAGCTGGCCGATGAGCACGCATCGCTTATTAAAGAAATTGCACGCCTGGAAAAAATCCTTGCGGACCGGAATGAATTGTTCAAAGTAATCAGGGCGGAGCTTGTTGATATCAAGAACAGATATTCTGACCCGAGAAGAACCGAGATAGTATATGGAGAGCTCGGAGATTTCCACATCATTGATCTGATACCGGATGAGAAAATGGTGGTAACCATAACACGAAGGGGATACATCAAAAGGAGCGAGCTTGATAAATACCGGACCCAGAACAGAGGAGGGGTTGGAGTCAAGGCAGGGGCAACCGGGGAAGACGATTTTATAGAGCATGTCTTTACGGCAAACAACCATGCTTCAATCCTGTATTTTACAAACAAGGGACGTGTCTACCATACGAGGGTTTATGAAATACCAGAGAGAGACCGGGCACTTAAGGGCGTACCCTTGAACAATATAAGACCAATCCATAAGGATGAGAGGATCTGTGCCGTTCTCGTTGCCCCGGATATCACAATGGCCGCCAATGTAATAATGGTGACGGCCAAAGCCAATTGCAAGAGAGTAAATCTTAAAGATTTCAGTAACATACAGAAAACCGGTATAATCGCCTGCACTCTCGACGCAGGAGATGAAGTGATTTCTGCAAGGCTTACCTATGGCAGTTCAAATGTGGTTGTCGCGTCAAGCGCCGGCAAGGCGATTATCTTCCCTGAAGATGATGTAAGGGTTATGGGCAGGCAGGCTCAGGGGGTTAGGGCAATAAGGCTTGATGAAAATGAAACCGTTGTGGGTATGGATGTCGTTCACTCAGAAGATGAGTTCATTATAAATCTCACTGCAAACGGTTACGGTAAAAAGACATCAGTGTCTAAATATCCTGTTCAAGCGAGAGCGGGCAAAGGCGTTCTTACAGTGGAAATTACGGAAAAAACCGGCTCACTCGTTGGCGTCAGGGTCGTCAGGGCCACTGACGAACTTATCGTGATTTCTTCATCAGGACAGATTATCAGGGTGCCTGTATCCCAGATCAGGACAACGGGAAGGTCTGCGCAGGGAGTAAAGACGATCAGCCTAAAGGACGATGAAAAAATTATGGATTTCACCCTTTATGTTGAGGATGAACCGGTAGAATAGCGATTAAAAGGGGCTAAAAAGGCCCCTGTAATTTAAACTCCAAGCGCTTTTTCCAGGACAATAGTTTTAATGAGGGATTCATCTTCTTCAAAACGCTGTAAAGCCAGTTCTATCAATCTGGTAATGAGCTCGGTATACCCGATCCCTGTTGCCTCCCATAGTTTCGGGTACATGGAAATGCTTGTGAAGCCAGGCAGAGTGTTGATCTCGTTTATGTATGCCTGATCACCTGATACCAGAAAATCAATACGTGCAATTCCTGTCCCGCCAATAGCCAAAAAGGATTCTCTCGCCAGAAGCATCACTTTTTCAGACAACGAATTGGAAATTCTGGCTGGAATTATAAGCTGCGCTGAATCGTCAATATATTTGGCATTAAAATCATAAAACTCACCTGCTGGTATTATCTGCCCGGGAATGGATGCCCTGGGGTCGTGATTTCCCAGAATGGCGACTTCAACTTCGAGCGGATCAGTTATTGCCTGTTCAACAAGGACTTTGTGCGAATATGAAAATCCATTATCAAGTGCGGCTGCGGTTTCATCGAGCGTTTTTGCCTTAACGATGCCTATACTTGAGCCCATCGTTGAAGGTTTGACGAAAACAGGGAATTCAGTAGTCTCCTTAATTTTCCTGAGTATTTCTTCACGCGCTCTTTTCCATTCATGCAGAGCGATACATGTGCCATAAACCACCGGAAGCCCCTTTTGTTTAAGAAGTCGTTTGGTAAGGTCCTTGTCCATGGCAATAGCAGAAGCGGCTGTTCCGCAGCCTACATATGCGAGACCGGCCAGGTCCATCATGCCTTGTATAGTCCCGTCTTCACCTCTTGGTCCGTGAAGAACCGGAAAAATGACATCGGTATGAAAAATCGTCCCGTCATTCAGGCTTAAAAAGCCCTTTTTATCAGGATCGGTTGATAAGATGACGTTATGGAGTCCCTCACGGTCGCCTGTTTTAAGATAATTGAAAGCGGACTGCCCTAGATACCACCCGCCTGATTTGTCGATAGCAACGAAAATGGGATCAAAAAGATTTTTATCTATTGCCTTTGCGATGGAAGATGCTGAAATTATGGATACATCATGCTCGGTCGACTGGCCGCCAAATATTATTGCGATCTTTTTTTTAGAGTTCAATCACTTCCGCCTTTCCTGTTTCGGTTTCAAATATAACAAACGATTTCACCTTAACCAATACCCCCGAAACAGTACCGGGATTGATTATCTTCATAGGTGTTCTTTCGTCAATCATCAGCTTGTGCGTGTGTCCGAAGATTAGAATATCCACCCTTTCCGGGTCAATATAATCATTTATAAACGGTTCATGGAAAACAACTATGCTCGTTCCTTCTGCTTCGATGTGTCTCGGTGACGGTTTGATATCGACAGTCTGTGCAAGATGTATCTTGTCCCCGTCATTATTACCGAAAACGCAGTAGGCGGGAATGCCGGTTTCACGGAGACTCCTTGCTATAAACGGTGAACATAAATCTCCAGCATGAATGATCATCCGGCAATCTCTGGCCTTTGCAATCTCCAGCGCCTTTCCGGTTGCATGGGTATCGTCATGGGTGTCAGACATAATAGCGATCTTCACTGTTTATGCCCCGTATTTTGTCAGCTTTTCTGCGTATGCCATTGCAAGCGGCATGATATCGACATGTCTTATATGGCCAAGACCTCCGGCCTGACAGGCCCTTTCGCCAAAAGAAGTGCAGGCATCGGTTAAAATGTTGTCCGAATGCAGGAGAAAGGGAAGTTCATGCCAGGAATGCGACTTCAATTCGGCAGGAGTTGAATGATCTCCTGTAACTATTATAACGTCCGGGTTAAGACCCAGAATATCAGGCAGAACCTTGTCTGTATTTTCTATGACCTTTATCTTTGCATCAAAGTTGCCGTCTTCACCGGCGGAATCGGTTTTTTTAACATGGAAAAAGAAAAAGTCATGGTCTGACCAGTTTTTTTTCAATGCCTCAACTTCATCTTCGATAGTGTCACAACCGTCAATTATCTTCATGCCCACAAGCTTTGCCAGTCCTTTATACATGGGGTATGTGGCTATGGCGCATGCATTAAGCCCGTAGACTTCTTTAAAACCGGGCAGCCCTGGGTCTTTTGCAATACCTCTCAGTGTACAACTGTTCGCCCGGGGTTCATCCTTGAGAATTTCAAATGCTTTTTGAAGCCATTGATTGAGCAGACGCGCACTTTTTTCAGCGGAAGGATTAAGGGCCTTTACCGTAAGCGGTTTTAATCCTACCTTTTGCGGATCTGTTTCAGACAGTCCCTCCTCCAGTCCGGCACCCTCAAGGACCAGGGCAAACCTGTAGTCTTTCACGGGTTTTATTATTACGTCCACGTCTTCTATTTTTTTTATAGCGGCGAGCCGTTCTACAACCCTTTCGCATTCCGATGTTGGAATGCGACCAGCCCTCCGGTCTGTAATAAGTCCGGAAGACAGGTCCATTGTGCAGAAATTGCCCCTGACCGCCAGACTGGTAGGCTTTAAAACGAGACCGATTCCCAGGGCCTCGAGAACGCCCCTGCCGATTTTGTATTCAAGGGGATCATATCCGAAAAGACCAAGGTGTCCCGGACCGCTTCCCGGTGTTATGCCAGGGGAAACCGCAGTCGAAAGCCCGAGAATGGATTTTTTTGCCAATTCGTCAAGATTAGGTGTCGATGCTGACTCCAGTTCGGTTTTTCCGGTTTTGTTCGGAATGCCGCCGAGACCGTCCATTACAACGAGGACAATTTTTTTATCGGAAATTACATGAAGCGTTTTCATTAATTCGAGCTGGTTCATTATGGAAAACCTCCAGTGTTTTTATATTAAGGTATGTTCTCTTTATCGGTTTTTTGGCAAACAAAACATGAGCGAAAGAATAAAGATCAACTCATGCCCTCCAGGAAGGCTTCATTTATCTGTCTTCGCATATCGTTAATGCCCGGACCTTTGATTGTCTTGACAAAATGATGTCCGAACCTAAGGTTTTGAGAAAGCCAGGGCAAGGCCAGCTTAAACCGCTTTGTTGCGATTTCCGGAGGAAACCAAGCCTCGATACCCTCACATAAAGCCAAGATGACTTCCTTGGTGGAAGGGGGATTAGAAATCGTGTTCCCGGAAAGGAGCTCACGGATTTCCCTGAATATCCATGGTCTGATGATGGCACCACGGCCGATCATCACGCCGTCACAGCCTGTTTCATCAAACATCCGTACCGCGTCTGACGCGGATAGTACATCACCGTTTCCGACAACGGGAATTTTAAGTTCTTGTTTAAGTTTAGAGATATATTCCCACCTGGCCGGCCGGGTTAAGCCGTCCGGTTCAGTCCGGGCATGAAGAACCACGAAGTCGGCTCCGGCGGATTCAATCATTCTGCTGAACTGGAGCAGATATGAAAGATCATGTTTCTGGCCGATTCTTATTTTGACTGAAAGTGGTCTTGCGGTGGCTTTTCTGGCTGCAGAAATGACCTTTTCGGCTATAAGAATATCCTTCATCATAGCCGCACCCCAGCCGTGGCACGTTATTTTTTTAAGATAGCAGCCCATATTAATGTCGATTCCACGGGGGGAAAAGCCATCAACCCGTTCTGTTGACAGCCGAATTTTATCAGGGTCGTTTCCGATAAGCTGGATTATTAAATCATCTGTTTTTTTAAATCTGAGATATGGCGAAAAGTCAGGATTTTCATTGGGAACCATCCGCGAATTGAGCATTTCGGAATAGAACAGGTCACAGCCCCCGAAACTGCGCACGAGTTCTCTGTACGGCTCATGGCTTAAGTCAACCATGGGCGCCATGAACAGCGCCCTTCCTGGAATAACAGGCATTTCTATTTTTTCTTTAGAACCACCAGGGCATCAACGGCAACAGGGGTGTCGCCTTTTATGATAAGAGGGTTAATATCAATTTCTGCAATATCGTCATTCTCTATGCCGATATTTCCAAGGTTTACAAGTATCGATGCAAGCACATCCCTGTTGACTGCAGGCTTGCCCCTGAATGCATCAAGAAGTTTCTTTGATTTTATCTCATCCATCATTTCAAGGGCATCTCTCTTTTCCAGCGGGGCGACACGAAATGTTACGTCCTTCAGAACCTCTGTGAAGATGCCGCCTAGACCGAACATGACACACGGGCCAAACTGCGGATCTCGGACAAGCCCGGCAACAAGCTCGCGCTCCCCCTTCACCATTTCCTGTACGAGAATTCCCTCAAGTTCCCCCTGACCTCTTTCTTCCAGGGCCTTGAATGCCTTGACAAGCTGATCATCATCACCGATGTTGAGCTCGATCATGTTTTTTTCCGTCTTATGGGCCAGCGTTTTTGAATGGCCCTTCAATACGACAGGATAACCGATTTGAGAGGCATAGGATTTAGCCTCATCGATTGTTTTGGCAATTAATTCTTTTGTTACTGGAATTGAGTATGCCTGCAGAACTTTTTTTGAATCGTATTCACTTAAATTTTTGTCTCCTCTTGCGATGGCTTCTTCGACTATTTTCATTATGTTACCTCCGATTCGGGCTTGAATTCCATCCCTTTAGCAGATTTAATCATATATGAAAATGGCCTTTTGGTGAACGCTAAAGTTGAAGACGTCTTGCATATTGCTGGTTATTCAATATCAAATGATGTATAAGGCTCCTATTACAAATTTAGGAGAAATAATTTGAAGATTTATGTAGGAAATTTAGCGTATCAGGTGACAGATGAAGATTTAAAACAGGCATTTGGGGCTTTTGGACAGGTCGAGTCGGCAAATATCATCAAAGATAAATACTCGCAGCAGTCAAAAGGTTTCGGGTTTGTTGAAATGCCCGCCAGTTCTGAGGCCCAGGAGGCGATAACGGGTCTTAACGGACAGGAATTAAAAGGAAGGGCCATTAAAGTCAATGAAGCAAAGCCCAGGCCTGAAGGCGGCGGCAGCCGGGGTGGCTTTCGCAGTGGCGGCGGAAACCGCGGCGGAGGTGGCGGCGGCGGAAGACGCTACTAAATAATTGTTCATCAATATTGGGGCAATATAAAAGTTGCCCCAATATTTTTTGTCATTTTCTGCAGATGTATTCTTGAAACATTTTTTGGGTTGAAAATCGTGTTTAAATCGTTTTTCTATCTAGATACTTTCATTAAAAAATAATGGGAGGAAATAATGGAATATTCAAATGTCATTGTTGAAAGAAAAGGTCATTCAGGTATTCTCACAATCAATCACCCACCCGCCAATGCTATCAATGTTGCTACACTGGAAGATATAAACAAGGCGCTGGACGATCTTGAAGAAGATAAAAATGTAAGGGTTATTGTATTTACCGGTTCAGGTGAAAAGGCATTCTGTGCGGGATTTGATGTAACAGATGCCGGAAAGGCGGATATAGCGCTGCAGACAGGACAGGGCACATGGACAAGAATCGACAGATTAACCAAACCGACAATCGCTGCAATAAACGGCTTTGCGCTCGGAGGCGGATGCGAGCTGGCGCTGGCCTGTCATTTCCGCATAATGTCTGATAACCCCAAAGCGGTAATAGGTCTTACCGAGCTTAACCTTGGAATTATTCCGGGCTGGGGCGGAACAGTCAGGATGACAAAATTGCTCGGCCGCTCAAAAGCCCTCAACCTTATTCTGTTCAGCAAAAAAGTTGGTGCGGCCGAAGCTCTTGAAATCGGGCTTATCGATAAGGTTTCCTCCGATGTAATGAAGGATGCGATGGAGCTGGCTGAACTGATAGCTGAAAGACCACCTGTAGCCGTATCGTGTGTGCTCAAAGCAATGGACAGTCTGAATTATGGCGGGCTGAACGAAGGTCTGAAATTGGAGAGGGACGGGGTGAAAACAGCAGGCCGAAGCGCTGACGCACGTGAAGGCTTTGCCGCCTTTTTTGAACGCCGCAAACCCGTGTTCAAAGGCGAGTAAGTTTTTTCAGAGAACAATCCTGCCTTTTTCCATGCACAGGTAAGCTGCGCCCAGGACACCTGCATAATCCGGGAAGGTGGAACAGACCACTCCCTTTGGAGGAAACATATAGGGTCTGGTGCTCAGCATCTCTCTGAGCTTTTCTATGGCCCTGCTCAGAAAAAGCCCGGATGATCTTGAAAGTCCGCCGGCAATGATAATAACTTCGGGATTCAGGATAATAGTATAATTGTATAATGCAATTCCCAGATAGGATGAGTATTTTTCCATGATCTTCAAGGCCAGGGCATCTCCCGAAGAAGCGAGCATGCAGACATCTTTTGCGGATTTAATATCGAGCCCGTCAGAAACTGCTATTTTGGCAAGGGCCGTTGCCGAGCAGAATGTTTCGATGCAGCCCGAGTTGCCGCACCCGCATTTGTAGACGCTTTCTAAACCCATTGCAATATGGCCCCATTCGCAACCCAGGTTAAGGCCACCGTGCAGGACTTTGTTGTGCAGAACAGCACCTGTCCCTACACCTGTGCCGAGTGTTACCGTTATGAAGGTTGACGAGGAAGCGGCCATTCCTACCCAGCCTTCAGCCAGGGCGGCGCCAACCGCATCGTTTTCGCAGAATAAAACCAGCCCGGTTTTTTCCTGAAGGATTTCAACAACAGGGACTTCGGTGAGGCCCTTTATATTGACCGGATAGAGCAGCAGGCCTCGCTTTCTGTCCACCTGGCCGGCAGAAACAAGTCCGGCTCTTTTAACTTCCGGATATTTCTCCTTTAACCCTAGAACTGTTTCAACGATAGCCCCCATGACCTCATCGCATTCCCCTTTTGAATAAGGCCTTGCAATGTAGTCCAGGATATTGCCTTCATTATCTACAACACCTGCATGAATATTGGTTCCGCCAAGATCTATCCCTATTACCATATCAACACCTGAGCCCCTGTAGATGAAAGGTATTTTATGATGTCTTTATCGATATTTTTTTCAAGAATTATATATTTGCCTACCTTTATTCCCGGCACTTCAATTTCCGTCCGTGTGTCGGCCACACTTATTTTTAAGGGAGGTCCGCTGTGCTCAAGCTCGACCGCATCGATAATTTCATAAACTGAGGCGGTATTTGAATCTATAATTTTATAACCTTTTTTTATCAGCATTTCCTTTATGTCATCATCAACATGCGATGGTGTGATGATGATTTTTCCTGCCAGGACAGGGGCATTATATGAGACATTGACAGTCTCATCTTCCATGAGGACTATTTCTTTGTCTTTTTTGTATTTCACATCCAGGAAGTCAAAAAGGACCTTGTATGAATGGTTCATCTCTTTAGGCTCTTTTGTCAAAAAACCGGATCCGGAGTCCTTTCCGCCGATGTCGATGATATCAAGGCCGAATCGTGAGGCATACCCCGTGATAGTCTTTGGAGTTCGTATCTGGTTATCATTCAGGATGTTTATCACATAGACATTGCTTCTGGTAAAATCCTTGTAGACAATCCACTTGCCAGAAAGTTTGACCTTTTCGTCCAGACCTACGATAATCGGATCGCCATCCTTGTTTATTGAAAAGTAACCGGAAACATTTAAAACCTTATCCATTACGGTCTCTAGTTCTGTTCCCGGTTCGCTGATTATCCTGCAATCAGGGAAGGTTTTTTCGATAAGAGAAGTCACCTTTGGAGAGAGCTTTCCATTGAAATCAATTATTATCTTTTTCCCGTTATCGAGTTCAAGCACAGGGATTTCCTGTGTGTTGATAGCGACATTGCCTCCGGAAACGGGCATATAATATTTTCCGTCTTCCCTGCTGGAAGCTCCCATCTGTTTGAATGCCGGAATAAGAGAATTTTTGATTATCCTGCCCGCTTTTGCCCTGTTTACGGCTACGGTATCGATTTTAATGTCCTCAGCGGGTTTTGCCGCAGGTGAAGAAGGTGGGGCACTGTTCTGCTGAGAGAGAACGTTTTCCTTCTGATTTGAAATCCTTGTTTCTTTGTTAGGAACTGCCACTGCAGGCGGCTTTTGTTCAACAGGAGTCTGCCTGGGAAGCTCTGTCTTAATTTCAGGCTGCGGGGCTTTTATTGCCGCCTCGGGCAGAACAACGGGTGTCTGCGTTTTAGTATCAGCCGTAACAGACAGGGCAGGAAGCTCTTTTTTCTGCATCTGGACAGGCGCAGGCTCTTTTGCGGTGTTGGCAGGTTTTATATCAGCCGGGGATTTTTCTACAAGCTGTCTGGGCATTTTTATGCGCTGACCCGGAACTACATGGTTAAGGTTTTTTATTTCAGGATTGAGTTCAGATATGGCCTTCAGATATTCTTTCTGAATGTCTTCGTCGGAGAGTTTGTAAACCCTTTTTAAAATCTTAATGAGATGCTCATTCTGCTTGATTGTATAATATTCTTTGCCAACCTCCTGCATTTCGACAGATTGCGAAGAAGGTTTTTTTCTGTTTAATGCCGGCAGAACAACCTTTTTGTCGGGCTGAATTATGTTTAAATTCTTGATCCCGGGATTCAACAGTTTGAATTGATGATAAAGATACGGCATCTCTTCCGGCTTGGCCCCGAGCGATCCGGCAAGGATTTTATATAAAGTGTCATTGGGCTTGATGGTGTAAGATGACGTCTCCTCAACGATGGGGGCAGATCTTCTCGCATGTTTGATGAGGGTTATGTCATCGGCATAGGCGGAACAGAAAACAGAAATCACCAGGAATGGAAGAAGCCCTTTTTTCATCTAAAAAACCTCCTTCATCAAGGTGTCTTCGGCTACCGGGACTTCATCCTCTTTTTTGGGCAGGGTGCCTTCTTTATAACATTCAAACCTTGAACCGGGTACGGGATTCGATGTAACAAGACCGGTTTTCGGGTTTATCTGGGCAAAGACTATGCCAGAAGGCACCTTGAATCCGGCGGCTGATTTTCCCTGTTCCGCCACACGCATGAAATCAAGAAATATCGGTGCAGCAGCCCTTCCCCCGGCCTCTTTTTCCCCAAGCGACTGCATGTCGTCATATCCGACCCAGACCCCGCATAGAATGCCAGGCGTATAACCGATAAACCAGGCATCCTTGAAGTCGTCGCTGGTGCCCGTTTTGCCTGCGACCGGTCTGCCCAGGGCCTTGACCCTCGTGGCTGTACCATACTGGACTGCATCGATGAGCATGTTGGTGATTATGTAGGCGGTCTGCGGTGAAATGATCCCCGGTTCTTCATACTCCTGCATGTCAGTGGCAGCTTCTGCATCGACACTGTCTTCTTCAGAAGAAACGGGTTCTTCTTCCGAGGTTGCAGTATCTGGGGGATTTTCTTTCTCTGGCGGGTTAAAACCGGCTTCTGCTTTTTGTTCCGCCGGATGCTGAGGCATGATTCCGGAGGATGTATAAATTGCCGCACCTGTCTGCGGCGCAGTATATATTGATGTTCCGCTTGCCTCCAGGATGCTGTCTATGACGGTCGGATCAAAAGGCCTGCCGCCGTCTGCAAAGACCGCAAATCCTTTTGTAAGATTATACGGAGTGACAACCCCGGTTCCCAGGGCGAGAGAAAGATCCCTGGGAAATGCCCCTTCCATCCCGAATTTTTTCAGATAGTCGAGCGCATAGCCTATACCGATGTCCCTGAGAATCTTTACAGTAACGACATTCCTTGACATGACAAGGCCCGTCCTCAGTGTCGTGGCCCCGTAATATTTTCTTTCATAGTTCTGGGGATTGTAACCCGTATCCAGCTCGTCTTTCTTGAATGTTTCCGGGGCATCTATAATAATGGTTGTTGTAGTGTATCCCTTATCGATCGCCGCCGCATAGATAAACGGCTTTATTGAAGAGCCGCTCTGCCTTTTGGCGCTTACAGCCCTGTTGAACTGGCTTTTTGAGTAATCAACCCCGCCTACAATTGCAATAAGCTTGCTGCCCGATAAATCGAAGGCAACGAGTGCAGATTGAATGAGGGGGTCCTGTGTGAGAATAAAATCCTTACCGGTACTGAGTACCCTAATGAGATCGCCGGGCTTAAGCATGCCTGCAGGGTCCCATTTCTTGACAGGCGTTATCCACTCATAGGATTTTGGTGGAAGGTCAATAATCTTTGTCCCCAGATTGACTTTAAGCGGTGAAACCGAAATGACCTCTCCATAGTAAAGCTCGTAATTTATGATACCTTCCCATTCGATGCGATTTTTCTGGAAGGCCATAATATCCTCGATTTGTGTTTTATCCAGACCCTTAACGGGGCCCCGGTAGGCACCCTGTCGCATTTCAAGCTCTATGACCCCTTTTTTGACCGCCATTTCCGCTGCATCCTGCAGATCGGGAATGATGGAAGTCCTTATAGTGATACCGGTATTGAATATTTCAACCCCGTATTTCTGGCTTACAAGCTGGTGAACATAGTCGGTTACATACGGATATCGTGTGAACATTGCGTAATTCTTTCCTGTAATCCGCAAAGGTTCCTGATATGCTTTTGCGGCCTCCTCCTGGGAGATGTATCTTTCTTCAGCCATTCGTGAAAGGACATACTGCTGTCTTTTCTTGGCGGAAGGCAGGCTGTTGAGAGGCGAGTATCTTGCGGGAGCAGGCGCAAGACCCGCAATAAGAGACATTTCCGCAAGTGTAAGCTCTTTGCATTCCTTGTTGAAATATCTGAGCGACGCGGCCCCCACTCCGCTTGCACCGCTTCCAAGGTAGACCCGGTTGAGATACAGGTTAAGTATCTGGTCTTTTGTAAGCGAGCGCTCGATTCTTATGGCAAGAACCGATTCACGGATCTTTCTGTAAATTGTCTTTTCCCTGCCGAGCAGGTATGTTCTGACAACCTGCTGTGTTATGGTTGAGGCGCCCTGTGAATATGAAGCCGCTCTGATGTCGGTGATGATTGCGGCGATGATGCGCCTGTAATCAAGCCCAGCATGAGAATAAAAGGTTGCATCTTCTGCGGAAATAAAGGCTTTTTTGAGCATTTCCGGGATATCCTTGTCGTCGAGGATAACCATGCCTCCCGGGGGATAATATCCTATGACCGAACCGTCTGCTGCCAGTACCCTGCTTACAAGGGTTGCCTGAGGTTCCTTGAGCTCCTGAATGGATGGAAGCCCCTGCATCATAAAAAGCCAGAGGCCGGCTGCAAAAATTATTATTGCACAGAAAAGCCCTAATAGAATTACGGGAATCCACCTGACTTTTTTCATGAAAGAAGAATAAATGCAACATGGCCAAGATTCAAGGATAAATAACGGGATTCTGCCATTATAATAAAGATTTTTTTATAAGGTAAAGATAAGAGGCGCCGAAAAATGCAGGTGATTTTTCAAGAACGTCAAAACCGCAGTCTTTCATTATGGCGGCAAGACTGGCAGGCGCTGGAAAACCTATGACGGAATCTCTGAGATAGCGATATGAAGCAAAATCGCCTGATATAAGCCCCCCCAGGTAAGGAAGAATGAAACGGAAATAGACAAGATAAACACATCTGATAAAAAAGTTTTGAGGGATTGATAGTTCCAGTATGGACATAAGGCCTTCGGGCTTGAGTACCTTATGGCATTCTTTTAAAAAAGCTGCAGTGTCAGGGATATTCCGTATGCCGAAGCATATCAGCATCTTTTCAAAACTGTTATCAGGAAACGGCATAAAAAGGGCGTCAGCTTTAACAGGGTGGAATTTACCATTATTTCTGTACTTATTGAGGCGGGTTTTCGCCCCGGCCAGCATGCCCGTTGAAAGGTCCAGCCCGATAACCGTACATCGGGCCCGCCTGAAGGCCTCAAGAGCCGACATGCCTGTCCCCGTCGCAATATCAAGAACAATATCGCCGTCTTTAATATTGAGGGCATTGACGGCCTTAATACGCCACAACCTGTCGATGCCAAGGGAGAGCACCGTGTTTATGAGGTCATAGGACGAAGCGATACTGTCAAAGAGCCTGCCTATTCTGCCGGCGGATTTGTCCAGAAATTTTTCATTTCCCATTTTTTAACCATATATATAAGCAAGATCAAAGGAAACAAGATTTCTTATTCTGATGGTATTTCGGTTTGTTGTGACTGGACAAGCCCCTGTTTGAGGCACATAATCCTTTATAAGAGATCAGGCAGGCACGGGAGTGCCCCGATTGCAGGAGGAAGGCGTGAAAGACAAGCTCTTCATTAACGGCCGGATTTACAGCATGGACAAAGAGGGTGAATTATTCAATGCGATGCATGTGAAAAACGGCCGCATACACAAGATGTTCTCATCATCAACAGATGCGATGGTGGAAAGCGGCAGATATGAAATAGTCAATCTTCAGGGAAAAACGGTTATCCCGGGTATGATCGACACTCATGCGCATTTCGTCATGACGGTCGCTTCCGTTGCCATGGGAGAAAGGGTTTCGGAAGTGACGTCAACTGGTCTTGTCCCGACAGACCTGAAAGGGGTTCAGGAAAAACTTATCGCCGTTGCAGGCAAAAAAAATAAAAACCAGCCCCTGCTTTTTTACAACTATGTAATCCCTTCCATTGCTGAAACGAGGCTCCCTGAAAAAGCGGAGATCGACAGATGGCTTCCGGGCCGGATCGTTATAATCATTTCCATGGACGGCCACAGCAGTTCATATTCAACTTTGGCATTGAAGGCGATTGGGCTTGAAGACCCTTACGGAAACGGCATTCTTACAGGTGAGGCACATGAGTTCAACATGGGCAGGGTCAATTCTTATGTGCAGTCGAAACTCTCGCCCTGGATGCTGCTTAAAGGGCTTATTGCCGTTACCAATGATGCCGCGGCGCACGGATTGACATCCATTCACTGCCTTGACGGCTTTGACGATGATCCGAAGGATATGACAATCTGGTTTATAACTCGTATTGCCTCGGTGCTCCCTCTAAGGCTCAGGACATATATACAGTATCTTGATCCGAAAAAAATCGGACGTCATTTGAAATATCTCAAAATGGGCCGCATAGGCGGCTGTGCGGCCTGGGAGATGGACGGCTCGGTCTCGTCTCAGACCGCGGCCTTTTATGATGAATACAGAAGCAAGCCCGGCTATACGGGCGAATGCTATTACACGGCCGAAAAGGTTGAAAGCCTTGTTGAAAGGGCGCATGACGCAGGGTTTCAGATAACATCACATGCCTTGGGTCCCAGGGCAATTGAAACCCTTTTGAGCTCATATGAAAAGGTGCTTGCGAAAAAGGGCGATAAGGAAAACAGACGGCGCCACAGGATAGACCATTTTGAATTTCCGACAGACGACCAGGTAAAGCGCGCGGTGGCAAGCGGGATTCTCCTTGCGGTACAGCCGGGCTTTTCATGGTTCGATGAAAAATATCAGAAAGGTTACCGCAAGTTCCTGAGCGACAAGGTCTTTGAAATGCAGGTACCCTTAAAAAAGGTCGTGTCCCTGGGCGGGATGCTTCTGGGCGGTTCGGACAGTCCCGTTCAGCATTTCAACCCGTTCCTCCAGATACAGGGCATGGTGAGTTTTCCGCTTCCCGAGCAGAGGCTGAGTGTTTATGAGGCGCTCAGGACGTATACCTGTAACGCCGCTTATTCGACCTTCGAAGAGAACGAACGCGGAACGCTCAAAGAAGGCAAAATCGCTGACTTTGCAGTTCTTGACAAAAATCCCTTTGAGATCGAAACCGAAGAAATACAAACCGTTAAAGTCCTCGATACCTATATGAACGGACAGGTCTGCAAGCCTATTACAAGTCCCTGGAGTCTTGTTTTAAAGGCGCTTCTCGGACGCAGGTCAAAAGCATGAGAAAAAATGGAAAGGATAAAACCATGAAAGCACTCTATTTTGATAACAGTCTTTTAAAGATCGTTATGATGCAGGCCGCTTCCATTTTTTATCATGATGCAGCGCTTACGACCATATCGCCGACTCGCTACGCAGAGGTGCCGGAGCCGCAAATCCCCAACCCCAGGTGGCTCAAGGTAAAGAACAAAGCGTGCGGGCTGTGCGGGTCGGACATACATTTCATATTCATGGAGATGGACCCGAAAAGTTTTCCCGCGGCAACCCCCGGGGTTTCAAGGAAATATCTTGGACATGAGCTTCTGGGCGAGGTTATCGAAACAGGCGATGAAGCAGGTGACTTTAAAAAAGGCGACAGGGTATGTCTGCGCATAGACTGGCCTTCATGCTATCAGATGGAGATAGACCCGATGTGCCCGCAGTGCCAGAAGGGCGATTACATGATGTGCCGGAACCTGGGCGCAAAAAAGCCTCCGCTTATTGATGTCGGGGGAGGCTTTTCTCCTTATATGGTGATGCACCGCTCACAGCCTTTCAAAGTGCCCGCCGAGCTCAGCGATGATGAAGCGCTGCTCATCGAGCCTGTGGCCTGCGCCGTGCATGGCGTCGGAAAGCGCATGCCGGAAAAGGGGGAGCGCGTGCTGGTTCTCGGGTGCGGCGCAATTGGCCTTTTAACTGTTGCGGTTGCTAAGGCGATGCAGCCGGATGCAGAGGTGTTTGCGCTGGCCAGGTATCCATTCCAGGCCGAAATGGCAAAAAAAATGGGTGCCGACGGCGTAATCATCAGGGAAATAAATCCTTACAAACGCATAGCCGAAATAACCGGGGCAAAATACTTCGAGGGGTATTTCGGGAACAGGATACTGCTCGGAGGATTTGACGTCATTTACGATACCATAGGTAATGACGGCAGCATAAATGATGCACTCAGGTGGGTAAAGAGCAGGGGGAGTGTCGTAATAATCGGCATCAATTTCAAACCGGGAAAGATAGATTATTCACCCATATGGCATCAGGAAATAAATGTAACCGGGATCAACTGCCATGCAAACGAAGGGGCGGACCTTACTTCATTTGATATAGCGGCAGGACTGCTGGTGAACAAACATATACCTACAGACGGCTTTATCACTCACAGGTTTCCCATGCAGAACTATCGTGATGCCATAAAAACGTTTTTTTCAAAAGGAGACGAAAAAGCCGTCAAGATCGTACTAGAACACGGATAATCAGCCTCTTTCCAAAACCTTTTGGTGAAGGCAGGGAGTGAAAGTTTCATAAGTTCCACTCCAGTTATTATGACGGCTTCCTTGCATAAAGTTTTATGCTCGTAACCGTTGAATTTAGCCTCTTTAATTCAGCCTTATCAAGATTCAAAGAACCGGCGGCTTCCTTTACGACAGGATCGCTTTCGATGAGATCAAAGGGGAAGCTCGTTTCGTCCATTATCTTTATATCAATGAAACCAGCCTGTTCGACCGCCTTGAGATAATCATCCTTGAGCATTGCACCCGCAACACAGCCTGCATAGGCTTCTATGGAATTCCTGACAACCTCAGGAAGTTCTTCCAGAAGTACCATATCCGACACCATGAGTCTGCCGCCCGGCTTGAGGACCCTGAAGGCCTCTCTGAATACCTGGGGCTTGTCGGTCGAAAGGTTTATGACGCAGTTTGAAATGATAATATCGCCTGTGGCGTCTGCAACCGGCAGATGCTCGATCTCGCCAAGCCGGAATTCGACATTTTTATATCCGCCGGTGGCTGCGTTGTTTCGCGCCTTTTCCAGCATCTCGGCCGTCATGTCGATGCCGATGACTCTCCCGGTATTACCTACCTTGGCCGAAGCAAGAAAACAGTCGAACCCCGCGCCTGAGCCGAGGTCGATAACGGTCTCGCCTTCTTTGAGCGAAGCAAGGGCCACCGGGTTTCCGCAGCCCAGCCCGAGATTGGCGCCTTGAGGAACGGAATCCATGTCTTCACTGGTGTATCCGATTCTAGAGCTTACGGTTTCCGCAGTTAACGTTCCCTGGCAACAGGACGATGCCGAGCAGCATGATGCCTGTTTCCCGGCTGATTTGGCTATGGCGCCGTATTTCTCCCTGACTACCCTTTTGATTTCCTGATCGTTATTCATGTTTTATTCTCCTTGATTATTTGGCAAAATTTCCCATGACCGGACCCAGAAAGTTCTGAACATGCTCAGCCAGATTGTCTGCCTTCATTAAAGCCAGGCAGCAGACCTCACCATCCTTTTGAAAACTTATGAGGGCAAGCTTGTCGCCAGCCTTTATGCCGGCCCTTTCCCTAAGCTCCTTTGGAAGGACCATCTGACCGCGCTCATCGACAGGCAAAAGGGACTCGACCCTGCAGCAGCTTTGTTCCCCCTGGCCGCAACAGCCTGAACCAGTTTTTGATTTCGCCATGACAAAACTCCTTTCATAATTTCCTATTATTCTGATAAGACTGATATAACTGATTGTCAAGGCTAGTCTGATAATAAAATTTTACTAAGGGAAGAAGTATGAGGACTTTTTTCTTGGCAAATTTGAGTAATTGTCTAGGAAAGGGCCTGACGCAAATTATTCCTACAGGCTTTTGCTGCAAACGTATTCCAGCCGCAAATAAAGCGTTCATAAGGTCTCAAACAGGATACTCAAGAAAAAAACAACCTGATTGATGAATCTTTTGCCTGCGTGAACAAAAGAGCAATGCTTTTAGAGGTTATCCTGCTTTCAACAGCTGCAAGTATCTCCGCAACCGCCTCCAGACGGCAGAGCCGATGTGAGCTGAAAGCCGGACCCTTCGGGAGTATCGATAAACTCGATTTTTATGGGGTTGGCTTTTTGATACAGTTCGGCGTCTATGACAAATTTTATGTCCTGCTCGATTAAAATAACATCCAGTTCTTGCGGCTCATCCAGAGCCATGCCCAGTCTGGGCCCGCCTCAACCGGCCTGAAGATACAATCTGATGGCCAGGGGTTCCTTCTGTTTTTTTAAAAAATCCTTGATCATGTTGCCTGCAATTTCCGTAACTTCTAGCATATTTCCTCCGAAGATGGTTTTCCTGATTCTGTTTAAAATTATTATATGCCTGTGCTTTATCTATAGACTCAAAATCGGCTGGTCTATATCAGCAATCAAGGTTGAGCCCCTCGGGCAGGTCTTCTTTCCTCTTCAGGAAACAGAACTGCCTGTAGGAGACTTCAAGCGCACGTACCGCCTCTTCAGGAGATTCGAACAGCGGCACATTGTATGTATTCCTGTAGTTCATGGTTTTTTCCGCCGAATTGGGTGTATAGATCGCCGCAGGTTTGCCATATTTCCGGCACTTGGCCACAAGGTCCTTGATTGCTTCAATCACCATAGGGTGCCACAGGCTCGGCACTGCAAGCAGGCCGTCGACCTCATCGCAGGATAGCAGGATGTCGAAGATTTCCTGGAAGGTGCTCATGGATATGGCGGGGCCGAGGTCTATGGGGTTGGTGACATTGAAAAGCTGACCGGTTTTGCTGAGCTTTTCCCGTGTTTCTTCCGAGAGCTCGGCCATTTCCAGTCCGGCCTCGACAAGCAGATCAGCCGTTATGCCGCCAAAGGCCCCTGAGTTGGTGAACACCGCAATTTTTTTACCCTTGAGAAGGGGCATGGACGTGAATATCTTGGGCAGGGAATGGAGTTCGGTTATGCTTTTCAACCGGATTATACCCGCCTGGCTGCATGCCTTTTCAAAAACAGTATCATTATTAGCCATGCCTGCGGTGTGCGACATGGCGGCCCTTGCTCCTTCGCCAGTGCGGCCCACCTTGAAGGCCAGCATGGGCTTTTCAACCTTTGAGGCCACATCGATCAGCTTGCGGCCGTTTTTAACGTTTTCAAGGTACAGCCCGATAACCTCGGTCGTATTGTCCCTGCTGTAGTATTCAAGCATATCGGCCTCATCGATGTCTGATTTGTTGCCGATGCTGACAATCTTGTTAACCTTCACGATGTCCTTGCTGAAGGATTCAAGGATTATGACGACTATTCCGCCGCTCTGGATAATGTACGAGATGCTCCCTTTGCTGTGTGCGAATGCATCGAAATCTTCCTGCGTTATCCCGTAGAAACAGCAGAATTTGTTCTGCGTATTGAGAACCCCCAGGCAGTTTGGCCCCATGATGCGTATGCCGTGTTCTTTAGCCGTTTTACTGATTTCTTCCTGGTATGACTGACCGGCAGTCCCGCCCTCTGAAAACCCAGAGCTCTCAATTATTATATGCTTGATACCCTTGGCTGCGCACTGCCTTACGAATTCGGGAACGGTGGCTGCAGGGGATATTATCACTGCAAGTTCAACATCCCCGGGTATATCGGTAACTCTTACATAGCCGCTGCACCCGTGAACGCTTTCGCCTTTGCGGTTAACGGCATAGACATCACCGGTGAACAGGGAATAAACCTTGACCGTCTGGATAATGGTGGCCCCGAGGTTGAAAAGGGAATTCGAAGCGCCTATCACAACAACCGATTTCGGATTGAAGAATACTTCCATGGCTGAAAAAGTCCTTTTAACGGGTCAGTTACAATCGCGAGCAAAAAATGTCAATTATTCTTGCCATCTCAAAAGGGTTCATACGTTTGATTTTTAAAAGACGTTGGTTTATAAGCATAGACTTGAAATCCGCAACAGATAAGGCTTGATAAAGTTCAGAAAGATAAAACAAGAGGAGGGATTGATCTTGAAAAGAACTGTTATCGCACTGATAGTCATGGTTGCATTCACCTGCAGCGCTTATGCCGCCAAGGCCCCCAAGACATCCAAACCGGAAGGAAAAAATCCCATCGTTCTGTTAAGTACCAGCATGGGGGATATAAAACTGGAGCTGTTCGAAAAAGAAGCGCCCATAAGCGTGAAAAATTTTCTAGGTTATGTGAATTCGGGTTTTTATTCAGACACCATCTTTCACAGGGTGATCCCCAACTTCATGATACAGGGCGGCGGCTTCACAAAGGATTTTGTTGAAAAGCCTACCAATGCGCCCATAAAGAACGAGGCCGGAAACGGCCTTAGAAACGAGCGCGGCACACTGGCCATGGCCCGTACATTTATTATCGACTCGGCCACGGCGCAGTTCTTCATAAATGTTAAAGACAATACTTTCCTGAACCACAGCAGCAATACCATGCAGGGATTCGGCTATGCCGTATTCGGAAAGGTGATCGAGGGCATGGATGTGGTGGACAGGATTGCAGCGGTTCCGACAGGAAACAGAGGTGAATTTTCCGATGTCCCGGTGAAAGAAGTTGTTATCAAATCAATGAAGGTTATTAAGAAATAAATAAAGGCTTTAGCAAATTAAACACAGGCACCGCCGGAGATGGAAGGGTCTTCTTAGGCGGTGTTCTTTTATCTTGCAATTTACTGTAATTTGGTGCTATGCGCCCCGCTATGAAAAATCCATCGCCATATTATATGAAGAAACATTCAACAGGCTGGATTAATTCCGGAAATACTCCGCCCTGAAATCAATAGTCCTTTCGTTTATCTGAAGAATAATCCTTTTATTACAGGAATGTTCCTTGAAGGTTTATTGAATCGGACTGATAACGGGCGAAAACAAAAGCAGCAGGAAAGGTAAAATATTATGAACGGCATGAATAACGAGATCGGAAGGCGCAGGACACTGGCAATCGTCTCTCACCCTGATGCGGGCAAAACGACCCTTACGGAAAAGCTGCTTCTCTACGGCGGAGCCGTTCAGCTGGCGGGGTCCGTCAAGGCCAGGAAAAATCAGCGCTCCACCACTTCGGACTGGATGGAACTCGAACGCCAGCGCGGCATTTCCATAAGCTCGACCGTGCTTTCTTTCGAATATAACGGACATCTGATAAACCTGCTCGATACACCCGGGCACAAGGACTTTTCCGAAGATACATACCGTGTGCTTACCGCAGTCGATGCGGCAATCATGGTAATAGACGCAGGCAAGGGCATCGAGAGCCAGACAAAAAAACTCTTTGAAGTCTGCAGGATGCGGGGCATCCCCATATTCACGTTCATGAACAAGATGGACAGACCTTCCCGGGAACCTCTGGAACTGCTGGACGAGCTTGAGAGCGTCCTTGGCATAGGGGCCTATCCCATAAACTGGCCGCTGGGCACTGGGCCTCAGTTCAAGGGAATCTGGGACAGGCGGACCAAGCTGGCACATTTTTACGAGCGCACCCCGGGAGGCTCTTTTCGTGCACCTGTTTCCAGCTTCGGCCTGACTGACCCGGTCGTCAGAGACCAGCTGGACGAAGCCACCTATAAGAACGTATGCGAGGAAGTTGAAATGCTTGACGGGGCCGGTGCGGATTACAGCCGGGCCGAGGTCCTTGCCGGCAAAATAACACCTGTTTTTTTCGGGAGCGCATCGAATAATTTCGGTGTGCAGCTCCTGCTTGACGGATTCATAGAGCAGTCTGCGCCACCCATGCCGCGCATGAGCCGGGGCTTGCCGGTCAAGCCCGAAAACAGCGCGTTCTCCGGTTTTGTTTTCAAGATTCACGCGAACATGGACCCGAACCACCGTGACCGGATAGTATTCATCCGGGTCGTATCGGGCCGTTTCACCCGTGATATGACGGTCACTCATGTGCCGAGCGGAAAGAAGCTGAGACTTTCAAATTCAAATAAGATATTCGGCCGCGACAGGGAAACCGTCGACGAGGCATATCCCGGCGATGTCATCGGGATTGCAGGGGCTAAAACCCTTTCCATAGGTGACACGCTAACCGAAGACCCCAACGTGCTCTTTAACGAGATTCCACGATTCCCTCCGGAGTGCTTCGCCTTTATCCACAATGAAATCCCGTCCAACTATAAGCGGTTCTATGACGGGTTGAATCAGCTGCTGGCCGAAGGGGTTGTGCATGCCTTCGAGCTGCCTGATGCCGCACAAAGGGTGCCTCTGCTGGCGGCTGTCGGACCCTTGCAGTTCGAAATCGTCAAGTACCGTCTGGAATCGGAATACGGTGCGCCTTCCCGCCTCGAAATTGCGGACTGGACTCTTGCCAGGTGGTTCAAGGATCCCGGAGTAAATACGGAAAAGCTGATGCTTCCCACAGGGGCGAAAATCGCAAGAGACAGGACCGGCCAGAACCTGATCCTTTTCCCGACCGAATGGAACCTGAGGTATTTTATCCAGAACAACAAAGACTGCGAGTTGAGCGAATATCCGGCAATGGCGCCTGAAGACTTATTGCAGCGCGTTGCCTGAAAGTAATTTGCCCGGATTATTTTAAAGGCTTTATGCCGAGAATTTTCCGGGCCTCTTCGGGTGTAGCCACTTCACGCCCGATTTCGCGTGCGAGACGCACCACCCTTTCGGCAAGCTGGGCATTGCTTTTTGCGAGCTCTCCTTTTTTATAATAGATATTGTCTTCAAGGCCGATCCTGACGTTTCCGCCCATAATCAATGACGCCACGTTCATTTCCATCTGAAAGCGCCCTATCCCCGAAACATTGAAAATAGAGCCTTCGGGCAGGAGGTCTATCATGGTCAGCAGGTTCTTTGTCGTTCCTGCATATCCGCCCATGCCGTCCACACCCATTACACAGTTGATGTAATAGGGCTTCTTGATGAGGTTTTTTCTGATGAGGTTTTCGACCTCACCGAACATGGACGGGTTGTAGACTTCCATTTCGGGCTTTATATCCAGTTCGATCATCTTTGCGGCGAATGCTTCAATTTCGCTCCTGAGGTTCGTGAACGGGCTTTCCTTTTTTTCCTTACCGACAAAGAACACGACGGTGCCCATATTGAGGGAAGCGGATTCGGGCCCGGCGTTAAGGCTTAGAACTCTTTCGTTTATCGGTATGCCCACGCCCCCTGTCGTATTCTGTATAATGACAGGGCATTTCGCCCTTATGCCCGCGTTGATCTCTTTGAAAATTTCAGCGTTTCCAATGCTTCGGCCTTGCTTATCCCTGGCATGCAGGTGAACGATTGAAACGCCTGCATTGTAACAGTCGTATGCGTCATTTATGATCTCGTCAGGCTGCTCCGGCAGGTTCGGGTTTGCCTCCTTGCCCTGCATCGCCCCTGTAAGCGCCGCTGTTATGATAAGTTTTTCCATTAGCTGCCTCCTGTCGTTTTTCCTGATCATTCAAGGCCTTTTATCTCCGATGTTTTTTCAGTATTTGTCAAGATGAAGTGATAAAAAAGGATATAGAGATGATGTTTTTTCACTGACCTTCAGGCGTTTCCTGACAGAATTGCATCAGCCGCCCTTATACCGTCCACTGCCGAGCTTACAATGCCTCCTGCATAGCCTGCACCTTCACCCACCGGATATAGACCTGGAATTGAAACAGACTGCATATCTTCGCCCCGCAGTATGCGAACAGGTGATGATGTTCTTGTCTCAACCCCTATAAACAGGGCCTCTTCGGTTATGTATCCTTTCATCTTTTTTTCGAAAATTCTCAATGCGAGCCTTATCTCTGAGACTATCCATCCCGGAAGATATGCATGGTCGGAAGGATTGAGGCCGGGCATGAAAGAGGATTCAGGGAGCGTGGAGTCTTTCCTGTCTGCCAGAAAAGAGGTGATACGCTGCGCAGGGGCATTGAAACCGCCACCGCCGGCCGAGAAGGCCCCCCTTTCAAGAAGACGCTGAAAATCGATGCCAGCAAGCGCATCACCCGGAATATCCTCAGGCATTATGGTTACCACTATGGCGGCATTAGAAAAACTGCCGCATCTTTTAGAGTAACTCATGCCGTTTATGCAGAGCATACCTCTTTCCGATGAAGAATTGATAACCTCTCCTCCCGGGCACATGCAGAAGGAATATGTTCCCCGGCCGGTTGATCTGTTGTTGAATGTGAGGACATATTCCGCTGCGGGAAGCACGCCTTTGTCCGCGAAAGTGCCGTACTGTATGCGGTTGATGAGGGCCGCCGGATGTTCAGCCCTGAGCCCAGCTGCAAAACCTTTTTTCTCCAGGATGACACCGGTATTCTTAAGCATTTCATATGTGTCGCGCGCGGAATGTCCGCAGGCAAGCACCACCGCGTCTGCCGTATATTCGTTGCCTGTTTGCGTAATAAGACCCGTTGCCCGGGATTCATGAAGAATAAGAGAGCATGCCTTTTCGAAAAATTTTATCTGCGAACCCGAACTGAGAATGCATTGCCTGATGTTTTTTATTATGTCTTTCAGCCTGTCCGTACCCAGGTGCGGCTTCTGTTCATAACGGATGCTTAAAGGGGCGCCCATTTCAATAAGCTTATCGAGCATCCAGTTGATTTCGGGCCTGCGTATCCGGGTCGTAAGTTTGCCGTCCGAATATGTCCCGGCTCCGCCTTCTCCAAAGAGGACATTGCTTTCCTCATTGAGAACCCCGCCTTTTTTCAGGAGCTCGATATCC
Source organism: Desulfomonilia bacterium (assembly GCA_036567785.1). Taxonomy (NCBI): domain Bacteria; kingdom Pseudomonadati; phylum Thermodesulfobacteriota; class Desulfomonilia; species Desulfomonilia bacterium. The sequence goes on from DATCTV010000034.1 coordinate 291,481, forward strand.
GCCATGCGTTCTTCTACGGGTTTACCTCGCTCAATTACAGTGACCGCCGCGCCCCGTTCAATGAGTCTGAGCGCACAAAATAGCCCTGCAGGTCCTGCTCCTACAATAATTACGTTAAGAGGTTTCAATAAGTTTCCGGCTGGTAAATAAACAGGGACTTCCATGGCAGGGCTTGTTCCGGGCATCTTAAGCAAATTCCCGGCGGCATTATCCGGGACATCCGCTTCTATCCTGTACCGCCATACGATTGCGGCCTTGTCGCGGGCATCAAGCGATTTTCTGAGAACCTTGAACGGGGTGTTTACCGGCAGGCCGTAAAGGGCTGTGAGCTTTAAAGAAAGGTCTTCTTCTTTTTCAAATGGCGAAAGTTCGATGGAGTCAAAAACGAGTTTCATTCCTGATCCGGTATAAGCGCCTTTACATAAATGATTTTTCCGTCTCCTGGCGTGTAGTAATCCTTGAGGAAGGCCTCTTTTTTGTAGCCGCATCTCTTGTAGAACTTCTGAGTTGGCGCGTATTGGTCCCTTGCCGAGGTCTCGATATATATGCGTCTGCATCCCATTTTCGATGCGATTTGTTCAGTCTCATAGAGGAGGAATTCCCCGATGCCTTTTCTCTGAAAATCGGGATGCACTGCTATCCAGTAAAGGTCGAAGCTGCCAAAGGTGCAGGGTATCTCGCCGAAGCATGTATATCCTGCAACGCGGCCTGAAACATCTGCAAAAAGGAAGCTGTATCCGCTTTCCGCACCATATTTGAGTCTGTTAAGCGCAAGATCCACTCCGATCTCTATTTCTTCTCGATAAAAAAAGCCTGTAGCAGTGAGGATATCATGAATCGATACGATATCCTCTTTGCAGATAACCTGCCTGAAAACAGGCTTGGTCAGTAATCCAGACATTTAATGGCAGGCGGATGAAATTATCTGGCCGATTGTCTGGGCGTAACTCAGGCCTGTCTCCTGTGCTGCCGCAGCCAGTCCGCTCTCTGGCTGAAGGCATGGATTGGCGTTTATCTCAAGCACCCATGGCTTTCCAAAGATGTCCACCCTGAAATCAACCCTGGCATATCCTCTGAGGCTGAAGATCTTCCAGCATTTGAGAGACATCTTTTTGAGTGCCTCGACAAGCTCTTCCTCGCCTTCGAGATTGAAGCTCCTTTTTGTAAGATCATATTCAGGCGTGTCCTCGGCCCATTTAGCCTTATAGTCCATGATGTTGAGCATGCCTTCGGTGTATAAGAAATGCATCTCGGCAGGTGGCATAACCTTTATGCCCTCCGGTGTATCCATTATGGAGATATTGAATTCCCTTCCCTCTATGAACCTCTCGGCAAAGCAGGGTTTTTTAATCATTTCCGAACGCAGCCTGGTACGGTCCTCAAGGTCTTCCATGTTCACGGCGGTAATAACGGCCTCTGCGTCAAGACCCACGGAAGCGTCTTCAAAAACAGGTTTGATAATGTAGCGGTCCGGGAAAGGAAGCCGCATGAAAGGCCTTTCTCCAGGGGTTATCCATGGGGCCGTGCATACTCCCCTCGCCAGGAGCATCTTTTTTGTCAGCACCTTGTTTGTCGTTATCATGATTGATTCGGAAGAAGAACCGGTGAAAGGCACATCCCAGTACTCGAACATGGCGGGTGCCAGGTACGAAAGTCTGCATGAACCCAGGACGGATTCCACCAGATTGAAAATGCATAATGGATTGTCCTCTTTGATGATGCCCAGCATCTCGTCCGGCTTCATAAAAAATGGCCTTGTAACCGATTCCAGTCCCAGTTCGGAGATTGCCTTTGTAACCTCTTCCGCTGCCGAGAGAACTTCCTTTTCATCTTCCGGAGAATCATCCGTAACCGGGTTGTGGAAAATTGTAATTCTCTTTTTTTCGATCATACCGACATCCTCTTTTGAGCTGATTTCATTATTTCATCAATTATGGCTTCATAACTTATGGCATTGAGTCTTGCTATTATAGGGAGATCAGAATGTATGGGATTGAGCCCTGCAAGAGGGTTCACCTCCATAAAATTAAGTATCCCCTTGTCATCCATGCGCATATCTATCCTGCCTGCGTCCCGGCAGCCCAGGCTTTTCCAAACCGCCAGGGCCATCTCTGAACATGAGTCAAGAACTTCTTTCTCGGGGATGCAGTAGTCTATAATCTGCTCATAATTGCTTTTGTTGTAATAGGAATAAATCAACTCTTCTCTGGCGCCTTTCTTCAGAAGGACTTCCATTGCCCCGACACAGCGGGAATCTTCTCCGGTGCCTGTGATGCCAACTGTAAATTCCCTTCCGGGAAGGTATGTTTCGACAAGAAGAGGCTGCTTATAGGCGGCAAGCAGCCTGGGAACGGTGGCTTTCAAACCTTCGGGACTATCGATCTTGGAACTCCCGTCAATGCCCTTTCCAGTACCTTCACAAGCGGGTTTGATGAAAAGAGGGTAGGAAAGCTCGATGGCTTCGAGTCTCCGCTCGTCTTCGATGATTTCAAAATCCGCAGTCGCAATCCCGTGATTCCTGACGATTGATTTGGTGATACCTTTGTGCAGGCATAAAGAAAGCACCAGCGGATCGGAAAACGTATAAGGGATGCGGTATTCATCAAGCAGCGCCGGTACAAGGGACTCGCGGCCGGTTCCGTACATGCCTTCCGCGATATTGAATACCATGTCCCATGTTTTCCCTGAAGCAAGTTTCTTTATAAGCTGTTTTGAATTTCCAATGCGTTCGGTTTCATATCCCAGCGAGAGCAGGGATTTCTCAATGGCTTCTATGGTTTCTATACTGTCAAACTCGGCTGTTTCTTCTTTGGAAAAACCTTCTTTCAGGTAATCGTCTTTCAGGTCGTATGTCAGTCCGATCAGCATCAGCTGGATGGCCCTAGTTGTTGTCCGGGTATCTGATAAGGCGGCCTTCGTAGTTGCTTAACAGGAGGTCGCTGCCCACGTTTCCCAGACAGTGCTGAGGAAGAATGGCTATTTTCCCGCCGCCGCCCGGCGCATCGATGACATAATGCGGTACGGCGTATCCCGATGTGTGACCCCTCAGGCTTTCGATCATTTCAAGACCCTTTCCGACAGGAGTTCTGAAATGCGAAGAACCGAGTATGGGATCGCACTGATACAGATAATAAGGCCTCACCCGTATTTTAAGCAGGCCTGTAAAGAGCTTTTTGAGCGTCTCGGCATCGTCGTTGATGCCCTTGAGCAGTACGGTCTGGCTTCCCATGGGCACTCCGGCATCTGCAAGAAGTCCGCAGGCGGCGCTGGTTTCCGGGGTCAGTTCGTCCGGATGTGTGAAGTGTATGCTCATCCACAAAGGCTGATGTTTGCGCAGGATCCTTATAAGCCGGGATGTGATGCGGTATGGAAGCACGACAGGCACCTTCGTTCCGATGCGGATTATTTCAACATGAGGGATGGCCCTGATTCTGGAAATAAGATAATCAAGGTCGGCGCTGGGCAGGGTAAGCGGGTCTCCTCCCGAGAGCAGAACATCGCGCACCTGTTTTGTTGATTCGATATATTCTATTGCTTTTTCCCACTGCAGCCTGCTCACCCTGAATCTGTTGTTGCCGACCATGCGGGAGCGCGTGCAGTAGCGGCAGTATGTCGAACAGAAGCCGGTGGTCAGGAAAAGAACCCTGTCCGGATAGCGGTGAACGATCCCCGGAACCGGGCTCTGATGGTCTTCTCCAAGAGGGTCTTTTTCCTCTCCGATGCTTCTGATGAATTCATTGTCAACAGGTATTACTGAACGCCTGACAGGCTGTAGCGGGTTGAACTGGTCGATGAGGCTCATGTAATAAGGCGTGATCCTTACCGGCAGACATGTGTTGTCGGGTCTGTTAAGCGCCGCCTCTTCTTTGGGAGACAGTTTTATTAATCTCTGCAGATCGCTAGCTTTTAACAGACTGTTCTGAAGCTGCCATTTCCAGTTTGACCAGTCGGAAAGACTCACATGCGGATAAAATTCATGAAGGAATTCTCTAGTGGAATTGCTCGCGGGTATAAGGCCTGAAAAAGGCCTTTTAAAACCGGTAATCGATAAAACGGGCTCGGCCGCTGTCAGGGACGGAGGCTCTTCAGGTATTTCGGTTGCAAGGGGTGGGGGCTCTTCTGATGTTATCACCAGATCGGTTACCAAACTCGGTTTCGCCATTGTACATCCTCCTTACTCCGTTTTATCGGTGCCGCTTAAAAAAAACTTAATAAAAAAATACTGTAATATGCCCAAAAACTGCGTCAGCAGGCCGTTCCGAGTTGTATCTATACTTCGCATATAGAGAACAAAAAAATTATTTGTCAATGTTTTTATGAGAAAAAAATCATCTTATTTTTGTGCATAGATTGCGACTCTGGACGAAACCTGAAAATTGTGTGTAAATAGGCTATATTCAACAACCGGAGGAGATATGTTTTCAGATTACAAACCAGGCGAAATCGAGGAAAAATGGCAGGAGATATGGGAGAAAAAAGATCTGTTCAGCGTTCAACCTGACAGCAAAAAAACGAAATACTACCTGCTGGAAATGTTTCCTTATCCGTCCGGCCGCATACATATGGGGCATGTAAGAAACTACTCCATCGGAGATGTGGTTGCGCGCTTCAAACACATGACCGGATATAACGTTCTTCATCCCATGGGATGGGACGCATTCGGAATGCCTGCGGAGAATGCGGCCATAGCAAGCGGAGTTCATCCGAAGAAGTGGACTTATGAAAACATTGCAAACATGAAAAAGCAGCTTAAACGCATGGGATACAGCTATGACTGGAACCGTGAAGTGACTACCTGTGCGCCTGAATATTACAAATGGGAGCAGCTCTTTTTTGTTAAGATGTTCGAAAAAGGGCTTGTTTACAGAAAGCGGGGGTTTCTCAACTGGTGCGAAAAGTGCAATACCGTGCTCGCGAACGAACAGGTCGAAGACGGTGCATGCTGGAGATGCGCCACGCAGGTAATCCTTAAAGAGCATGATCAGTGGTTTTTCCGTATCACCAAATACGCGCAGGAACTGCTCGACAATATTGAAAAACTGAAAGAAGGCTGGCCCGAGCGCGTTCTCGTAATGCAGAAAAACTGGATAGGACGCAGCGTCGGTTCGATGATAAAATTCAAGATAGACGGCAGTGAAGAAGATATAGAAGTTTTCACTACAAGACCTGATACGCTTTTCGGTGCAACGTTCATGAGCATAGCACCCGAGCATCCTCTGGCAAAGAGCCTTTCAAAGGGAACTGCGCAGGAAAATGCGGTGAACGCCTTTATCGAGAAAACCCTCAAGGAAGACAAGATAACCCGCACCTCGGATTCATATGATAAGGAAGGCGTCTTTACAGGCGCATACTGCATCAATCCGGTTACCGGCTACAGGATGCCGGTTTATGTCGCCAACTTTGTTTTGTACGACTACGGTACGGGCGCTGTCATGGCGGTACCGTCTCATGACCAGCGCGACTTCGAATTTGCAAAAAAGTACGGACCGGAAATCATCGTCGTGATCCAGCCAGAAGGCGAAAAGCTGGATGCAGCAGAGATGACATGCGCCTATGAGGGGGAAGGAAGGCTCATAAATTCGGGCCGGTTCAACGGCATGAAAAACAAAGAGGCAATGGGCGCCATCAATTCATATCTCGAAGAACTTGGACGCGGCAATGCCACCATCAATTTCAAGCTCAGGGACTGGGGCATTTCCCGCCAGCGATACTGGGGTGCCCCGATACCGATCATCCATTGCGAAAAGTGCGGGATGGTGCCGGTCAACATCAGCGATCTTCCGGTAATTCTGCCTGAGAATGTCGATATAACAGGAGCCGGTGACTCGCCTATATCAAGGGTGCCTGAGTTTGTTAATGTATCGTGTCCCAAATGTGGCGGGCCTGCGAAAAGAGATACGGACACCCTGGACACGTTTGTCGAGTCAAGCTGGTACTTCATGCGCTATGCCGCAAAGGCATCCGGAGAGCAGCCCTTCGAGCCGGAAGAGCTTTCCTATTGGATGCCGGTCGACCAGTATATAGGAGGCATTGAGCATGCCATACTTCATCTGCTTTATTCACGCTTCTACACAATGGTGCTTAGAGACCTGGGATATACAAATTTGAGTGAACCGTTCGAAAAACTGCTTACGCAGGGAATGGTCATAAAGGACGGGGCAAAGATGTCCAAATCAAAGGGCAATGTAGTGGACCCCGAAGACATGATAAAAAAATACGGGGCTGATGCAACCAGGCTCTTCACCCTTTTTGCCGCGCCTCCGGAAAAGGATATGGACTGGAGCGACAAGGGCATCGAAGGCAGTTACCGCTTCCTTATGAGGCTGTGGAGGCTTGTGCAGGACGTCAAGGATATTCCGTCAGGTACGGGCACGATTCCGCATTCCATGGAAGAGATATGGCGCAAGACGCATCAGACCATCAGGAAAGTCACCGAGGATATAGACAAGCGATTCCGCTTCAATACGGCAATTGCAGCCATGATGGAGCTTATAAACGATATTTACAGGGTTCGTGAAACAGTGCCAGTGAATGAACAGTGGATTATCAGAAAGTCGACGGAATACCTGCTCATCCTGCTTTCACCTTTTGTCCCGCACATCGCCGATGAACTGTGGCAGGTCCTCGGTAACGATGGGGAACTGTACAACATGCCATGGCCGGAATATGATGAGGAATGGGCCAGGGAATCGGAACTCGTCATTGCCGTACAGATCAACGGAAAACTGAGGGGAACTGTAAACATACCGGCCGGTTCGGATCAGTCCGTCATTGAGGATGCCGCATATGCCGATCCGAAAATCGCCAAAAACATGGAAGGAATGCAGAAGGTAAAAGTAATTTATGTCAAGGATAAGATACTTAATATTATTGTTAAGCCTGGTTAGCATACTGGCAGCATGCGGATATTCCTTTGTCCTCAAAGGCGGGGGAAACCTGGGGCCTGTCAACCTTTATTCGTGCACCAACCAGACGCCCCTCAGAAGCGCCGGCATTATACTTGATGAACAAATGGAAAACGTCCTTGCCTCATACGGTCTTTATTCAACCGACAAGGACAAACCCAACCTCAAGTGTACAGTCCTCTCCGCCTCTACATCACAGATTACGGCAAACATGATCGGCACTTCCAATCTGTACAGGCTTACAGTGACGGTGAGGGCAGAGGTCTTTGACGACAAGGACAAGAAGATATGGCAGGGCGATTTTACCGATGATGGTGAATACAGCACCGGCGGCCAGGAAGAGGATGGACTCAATACGGCCTTCAACAAGATAGCCAACCGCATCGCACAGAACCTGTCCGCGGTAAAAATCTGATATGCCGGAACAGGGAAAGGTGTATCTCTTTACCGGGGAGGAGACCTTCCTCATGGAAGAAGCCATAAAAACCATGAGAAACTCTCTCGGTGAAGATGCCCTTATGAATTTCTATTCCTTCGCCCCGGATGACACAGGGGCCATAGACAAAGCCCTTGAACTTCTGAATACAATCCCCTTCTTTGATGACAGGCGCCTTGTAGTGATCAGAAACATTCACAAGTTTGATGCAAAGTCTTTTGAAAAAATTGCCAGATATGTGAACAATCCAAGCGACACCGCCACACTGGTGTTGACGATGGAAGGTCAGAAACCCTGGAAAGAAAAAGAAAAAAAACCATGGGAAGAAAAATACAAGGCGCTTTCCGAAAAGGCAAAAAAACAGGCATTCAATGAGATGAAAGAGGGCCAGATGATCTCCTGGATAACGGCAAGGGCAAAATCAATGGACAAGGAAATCGAGCCGGAAGCCGCCAATCTGTTGAGAGAGGCCCTGCTGTCCCAGTCGTGGCAGATAGCAACCGAACTGGAGAAGCTGTGTCTTTATGCGGGAAAAAGAACAAAGATCACCATGGAAGACGTCAAGACCCTTGTTTTAAAAACATATGACGATACGGTCTTCAAACTTTCAGACGCACTGTTTGACAGAAAGGCCGAGGTGCTTTTGAGAATCAGGGAAATCGAGGCCGCCGGGATCAATGAGCTTGAGGTGATCGCCTCATTGCAGAATCAGGCCATCGATCATTTTCAGGTGCTTTACGCCCCGTCCGCAAAGAGAAGGAACCTGCATTCGTTCGTCGAAGGTAAAATTGCAGCCCGCAGGAAACTATGGAAGGCCAGGGAGCTGAACGATCTTATTAACGCCTTTGCCGGTGTGGAGCGCGGGATCAAAACAGGCAGATGTCTGTCTGCTTTTTCCGAGATTACGGAAATAGCGGCGCGGTATATAAAGACAAACTGATAACAGATGATGATGTTAAGAATACTGTCTGGAAAAGTGGCGCTTAATACGGGGCCGACGAAAAACAGACAGGACGCTCCTTGAAAACGGGTTCTGTCCACTCAACAATGCGGTTGCGCTGAGAACGAGTCTATAATAAAAGATATTTGTTTATCTTTATTTAAAAAAGCAAAAAACAATTTCAGGAGGCATTATGCAATTTTCATTAAGCGATGAGCACAAGATGGTCCAGGATATGG